>JAIQFM010000270.1 GCA_020073285.1 Terriglobia bacterium
GCATTTCGGCCAGCGGCGCGGGCTTGCCGGTCCAGATTTCGAACTGGCGGGCCGCCTGGTTGGTGAACATCTCCAGGCCGTTGATGACCTGCGCCCCGCGCAGGCTGGCCAGCTTCAGCAGCTTCGTGTCCGTCGGGTCATACACCATGTCCATCACGAAGCGGGCGTTGATCTCGACGTCCTTCAGAACCGAGTCCTTGCCCGTGCCCATGCCCACCGGAGTGGCGTTGAGGATGACGTCGAACTGGGTCTTGCGGACGTCGGGACGGCGAATGAAGCGGGCGTGCGCCCGGCGCGCCAGTTTTTGCGCCTTGGCTGCGGTGCGGTTGAGGATGTAGACCTCGGCGCCGCGCTGCTTGAGCCCGAAGACGGCGGCCCGGGCCGCCCCGCCGGCGCCAAGGACCAGCGCGCTGGCGCCCGGCAACTGCATGCGCTGCTCCAGCGGCTGCACTACCCCGGCGACGTCGGTATTGAAGCCATAAAGCCTGCCGTCCTGCGCCCGTACGACCGTGTTGCAGGCCCCGGTTTTCTGGGTGAGCGCGTCGCTGTTGTCGAGATGCTTCACGATCTCTTCCTTGTACGGCATGGTCACGCTGAGGCCGTGAATGGGGATCTCGTGGACGCACTTCAACAGGTCGGCAATCGTCTTGGCGTGCAGCGCGAGGTATACGGCATTCACGTTTTCCCGGCGGAAGGCGGCGTTCATCATCTGGGGCGACAGGGAGTGCGCCACCGGATCGCCGGCCACGCCGTAAACCCGGGTCGCGGCGTCCACCTGCTCGATGCGGTAGACGTCGCGCAGGGTCTTGGCGGCGATCATGCCGGGCGCGGTTTCCTCTCCCCGGCTGGCGGCGGCGAAGGTCCATATGCTGCCGGCGCGCAGCCCCAGTACCCGGCTGATGATGCCTTGTTCTCCCATGCACACGCCGATCACGGAATGAGTGCCGCGGGTCTGCTCCAGGAACTTCATCATCGCGACATTGTCGAACAGCGTGGTGGCGGTGGTGACGATCTTGTAATAGTCGGCGGGGAACTGCTGCATGCTGGCGAAGGTTTGCTCGATCTTGCGGGTAACGCGGAAGTCGTGGAAGGACAGAATCAGCTCCGCCCGGCCGCGCAGCCGCTCCATATCCTCGGGCTTCATGGCCGAGGCACTTGGGAGCTCAAGATCAAGCAACTGGCAGCCACTGGCGGCGGCCTTGGTCAGCACGTCCACCTGGGCGGCCAGCGATCCACGGAACTTGCCTCCGTTCACCGCCCGGCGGCAGGTCGCAATGGCGATCGCAGCGGGGTGGTAGCTGAGAAAGCGGCGGATGGAAGGGAGTGCCAGGCCGGGGCTCTTTAGATAGTCTAACCTGAACTCAATAAAGGGGTTATCGCGCACCTGGGACTCGGCCCGCTCGATCATGTCGGCAGCCGAAGAGGCCGCGATCGCGACACAAAGACGCGGTAGCCGCAGCGGCAAAGGCCGCGGGACGAAGCTGACGTTTCCTGCACTCATCCAGTTTGGCCGAGGATGCGCAGCATATTACAGGTGCACCATCGCAGATGCAATGCGGTTTTCGTCTCCGGAATGCGGGAGCCGGGGACGGAGTACCGAATCGGTAAACACGGGCGTGCTTGACCCTCCGTAAGCTGTTTGCTAGCGTTCCAGGCGCGGTATTGTTTCTGACGGACCCCCGGTGTGTTCGGCAGTTGAAGGAGAGAGATATGAGGAAAGCAGCGCTGCTGTTGGCTCTGTGTGCGCCGTTCGTATTTTCGCAACAGGAGCTGCTCCCTGCGCCGATCCGGGCGACGACCAACCTCGCGGAGCGCGTCGCGGCGCCGAGCTACTCGGACATGTATTGTGCGGGGTTCATCACCAAAGCCGCCTTCGCCCGGGACAACGACATCGTGGGGGGCGCCGAATCGCCCGACCAGACACAATTCCAGCAAGGCGACACGCTGTTCCTGGAAGGCAGCGGCTACCAGGAAGGCTCGCGGTTGGCGGTGGTGCGCGAATTGCACGACCCTAACCGCAAGAGCGTTTTTGTCGGGCAGGAGACCGCGATTTCGGAACTGGGACAGCCCTATGCGGAACTGGGCCGGCTGCGGGTGACCGCTATCCGCGGTAAGACGGCGATTGCCGTGGTCGAATTCAGTTGTTCCGCCATGGTGGCGGGCGACCTGGTGGTTCCGTTCCAGGAGAAGCCGCCGCTCGCGTATCGCGGCAAGACGGCATTCGTGCGCTTCCCGGCAAACCCAGGCAGCGTGAGCGGGCGCATCGTGTTGGCCAAGGATTTTGACTATATTCTGGGCACCTCGCAAAAGGTATACATCAGCGCCGGAGCGGACAAGGGCGTGAAAGTGGGCGATTATTTCCGTGCTGTGCGCAATTACGACCCCGCCAAGATGGGCGAGGTCGATACCCTGTCCATCAAGGTGCCGCAGAGTGAGGAGACGCAGAAGTATCCCGTGGCTTCGCCCCAAGCGAAGTATGCCGAGCTCCCGCAACGCGCGCTGGCGGAGATGATCGTGCTCAACGTCACGCCGACGAGCTCGACGGCCATGATCACCTACGCGGTGGAGAGCGTGACGGTGGGCGAAATGGTCGAACTGGAAGGCGGAGAGAAGCAGTAGGCCAGGCACCCCAGACGTCAATCGAACTGTCCCGGAACCTAGCGTTCGGTCATCTCGTCCCGCGTGAAGCGCCGGCCGGCGCTGACGTGGCGCAGCCGCTTCATGAGCGATTCAACGTCCTGTCCGGTGCCTGATTGCGCGGTGTATTGCAACAGCCACTCGCGAAAAGCAGCATTCAGCGTCTTGCGCCGGGAGCGGGCAACCAGGCGTGCTTGTTCGATGAGCTCCTCGTCGGCGCTAAGCGTCACGTTTTTCATACGAAAAATTTCAGCGGTATCGCCTGCAGCTTCGGTTGCTGGCGCCCGGCCCAGCGACAACTCACAACTCCTTTTTTCCTTTTCCCGGCAGCGCGGCGGGATTTTCGTGGGTGCGCTCGCGGAAGCCGCCGCCCATGCCGCTGGCGAGCGAGACGGCGGATTCGCCGAATTTGTCGCGCAGGCGGTCGGCGGCCGACAGCGCCTGCTTCCAACGCTGGTGCCGGTCGGCGTCGAGCAACCCGATTTGTCCTTCCGCCGTTTCCAGCGACGACGCCTGCACCCCTAGCAGTCGCACCTTGCGGCCCGGCTGCCAGTTGTGGCGGAACAGGGCGCGTGCCTGCTCGATGATTTCCGTATCCAGTTGGGTGGCGGCCGGTAGCGTGTGCGCGCGCGTGATGGTGGAGAAATCCTGGTAGCGCAGCTTCAGCTGGATGGTGCGCGCGTACAGGCGGTTTTCGCGCAGACGGCGCCCCACCATTTCGCCCAGGCGCGCCAGCGTGATTTCCAGTTGCTGCGCCTCGGCCGTGTCTTGGTTGTAGGTGTGCTCGTGGCTGATGGACTTGGGATCGCTGTTCTCTCCGATGTCGGAGTCGAACCAGCCGCCGGCGTCTTCGCCGCGCGCCTTGCCGGCCAGCGCCAGGCCCCATTTGCCGAAGCGCTGCTCGAGCACGGAATCCTCCAGCTTGGTGAGATCGCCGACCTGGAAGATGCCCATGTCATGTAGGTTGCGCTCGGTCACCTTTCCGACGCCGGGGATCTTGCGTACCTCGAGTGGAGCGAGGAACGCGGCCTCGCAGCCCGGCAGCACGTACAGCACGCCGTTGCGCTTGGCCTGGTCGGAGGCGACCTTGGCGACCAGGCGCGAGGTGGCGATGCCGATCGAGCAATTCAACTGCGTCGTCGCCTTCATCCCCGCGTGCAGCGCGTGCGCGGCGCGCAGCGGCGGACCGTGCAGGCGCTCGGTGCCGGTCATGTCGAGGTAGGCTTCGTCAATGGAGGCCATTTCGACCGCCGGCGAGAAGCGCTGCAGGACTTCATAAACCTGCCGCGAGCACTCGCGGTAACGCTCCGGGTGGCCCTCGATAAACAGGGCGTCGGCGGGAAGCAGCTTGGAGGCGGTGCGCAGCGGCATGGCGGAGTGCACGCCGAACTTGCGGGCTTCGTA
>JAIQFM010000073.1 GCA_020073285.1 Terriglobia bacterium
CTGAAGCGCGACTACAACATCACGGTCAACTTCGAGCGCGCCAAGTACCTGCTGGAAGCCAACGACGGCGCCGGCAACACTTTCAAGGCGACGGCCAAGCCGGTGCTGATCGGAACCGCGGTGGTGGGGGCGACCACGATGATTTTCTCCATCATCATGGCCCTCACCCACGGCCTGACCGTCAACGTCGACAAGCTCTCGCTGCTGCACGCTCCGTTCTTCCTGGGAATGGTCACCGGCGGCGCCATGATCTACTGGTTCACCGGCGCTTCCACCCAGGCGGTGAGCACGGGAGCGTATCGCGCGGTGGAGTTCATCAAGGCCAACATCCGGCTGGAGGGCGTGGAGAAAGCGTCGGTCGAGGACAGCAAGAAGGTGGTGGAAATCTGTACCCAGTACGCACAAAAGGGGATGTGGAACATCTTCCTCGCCGTGTTCTTCGGGACGCTGACCTTCGCGTTTATCGAGCCGTTTTACTTCATCGGCTACCTGATCGCGATCGCCATCTTCGGCCTCTACCAGGCAATGTTCATGGCCAACGCCGGCGGCGCCTGGGACAACGCCAAGAAAATCGTCGAGGTCGAACTGCAGCAGAAAGGCACCGAACTGCACGCCGCCACCGTCGTCGGTGACACCGTGGGTGACCCGTTCAAGGACACCTCGTCCGTTGCCATGAACCCGGTCATCAAGTTCACCACGCTGTTCGGCCTGCTCGCGGTCGAACTTGCAGTGAAGCTGACTAACGAGGTCGGGTCGGGCGTGGCCCACTTGATTGCGCTCTGCTTCTTTGCCGTATCGTTCACCTTCGTGTATCGCTCGTTCTACTCAATGCGAATTGGCACGTTGGAGAGCGCGCAGGCGGCGGTGGTGGAAAAGTAAGAGACCGTGGCGCACAGATAGGCAGTCGTCAGTCTTCAGTCGTCAGTCTTCAGCAAAAGCCATCCGGAGACGGGTGGCTTTTGATTGGTGATTGGCGATTTGTGATTGGCGATTGAGGCGGGAGGCGCAAGGAGAACGGCATCCGAAAGGCAGGATAGCAGTCGCTTTCAGCAGCCAGCTATTCCCACCCGTCGAAAACCGGCTGGTGGCCCAGGTCTGCGCTCTCCTCTCGACGGTGCCCCACATCTGCCCGCAGTTGGCATTTGTGGGTCTTCTGACCTCGCTTCACGTCTCGCAAATCCACCAAAGCTTACCGGATGCCCGCACGTCTGCCACGTATTCCTTCCCCGGCGGGGCTGTGGTACTCTCCCTTTAACGTCGACTTTGATGTGGGTACATTCTGACAGGCACGCGGAATATTTTGGCAGCAGCTTCTCCGCCGGCGCTTTGTCGGTTCTTTTCAAGTAAACCTCCGGCCCAGGCCCTACCGGTGAAGGAGGCACAATGTCGGAGAATCTTTCCGAGTTTAACGTCACTCGTTCACCTCTTCGGCAAGTGCTGGTGTCGCTAGGTTGCGCCGGTCTGGTCGCCAGCAGCGCCATCGCCGGGCAATGGGTATTAAACGTTCGTCTGGGGTTGCCGCGCATTTACGGCATTGGATTGGTCGGCCCGATCATCAGCTTCGTGGTCACCGCGGCACTGGTGAGCGTCATTCAGTACCGGGCGCAGCAGCGACGCAAGGCGCGCCTGGCCAGAGCCCAGGTGGTTGCCGATTGCAATCACGAGATTCGCAATGCCTTGCAAGCCATGATCGGCTTGCAATACCCGCAGGAAAATCTCGAACAGATCGAGGCCGCGGTGAAGCGCATCGATAGCGCCTTGCGCGACCTTTTGCCCCGGGTTCACGAGGGCGACGAACTTCCCCCCACCGGCTGGGTGGTCCATGAAGGACGCCTCCGGGTCAACGAACGTCCGCGCTGACTCCCTAACAAAAATCCAGTAGTGATCGTCCAGGCGTAGGTCAATGCTGCCCTCGCAGGTCCAGCACGCAGGCGCCTTCGGCGGGGTTGCGATAGAGCACGGGAAGTGCGGGAGCGGCGCAGCGCTCGCCCAAACCCAGATAGTAATCGGCGGGATAAGGCAGCGGCGCGGGATGCGCCGGATCGAATTGCTCGGCCGAATCGCGCCGTCGCTGGAGTTCGCGGTCGGAGATAACGTGCTGCGCGGCATTGCCGGCGAAGTACACCGCGTTGTGCGTGAACATGGGCAGGACGTCGCCGAATGGCGTGACCACGATGGAGCGCGGAGGGGTGTGCGCGTCGAGCCAGGCAAGCGTCCGCGGCATGCGCGGCTCGAGCAGCCAGGCGACGACGCCGTAGAGAGGATCGCGTTCCGCCATCGTTTTCCATTGGAAGTAGGAGACGGTTTGTGAAGTCAGGGCGACCGCAATGAGCACGCCGATGGCGGCGGAGAGGAGGCGCGGCGATCGGCCGGCATCGACGCTCCCGCTCAGCAGCGCGGTGAAGGCGAGCGCGGCAACGGGAATCAGGCACTCGATCCAGTGGTCGCTCTGTAGCCGACGATTGGTGACCACGTTCTGCAGCAGCAACAGCGCGCCGGGGACGAAAAACGCAAGCAGGAAAGTGGCATTGGCAGCGAGACGCCGGCGGCCGAAGCAGAGGACCGCGGCAGCGGCGATGGCTATCGCGAAGTGACGCAGAACGAACGGGTCGGGTCGCCGGCCAAGCGTCATCAGGTCTAAGCGATGGAGCGTCTGCTGGACTTCGGGAAGACGCGACAGGCGGATGGCATTGTAGAGAGCAGGCGCGCCGAGGAGAATGGCGATGGCCAGCGCGATCAAGAAACAACGTCGCGCCGGCGCGGGCGAAATGAGAGTCAGCACCCATGCGCCGGCGAGGAGAAAAATCCAGTAGTAAGGCGGAGTGTAGAAAAGCGCGGCCGTAAGTATGCCGGCAAGAACGGCCGCCGCCGTCGTCGGCTTCTTATAGGCGCGCATCCAGAAGTAGAGCGCAATAGTCAGCAGCAGCACGTTTGCGCCGGGGCTGACGACGCGGAGATAGCGCAAGAAATGAAGATGGTCGGCGGTGCGCGTGGAGGGTGCAAGGACGGAGACAAGCCCGGCCAGCAACGCGGCGAGCGGCGGCAAGCCCATGACGCGGGCGAGCAGCCACATCATGGTGAAGATCAGCAGCGGAATCACGACCCGCGAGAGGGCGATCGCAGTCAGCGGCGGGACGTGCAGGAGGCGGGCGGCCAATGCAATGGTGCGTTCGGCAAAACCAGGCATGAAGCGCGGCGCATGCTGGTGGCCGACGAGATAGGGATTAGCAAGATCGCCGCCGCGATACGCGTCAAGAACGCGGACGGCGTACATGGCTTCGTCTTCGAAGAGCAGGTTGGGAACGCGGCCGCTCTGCATCAGCCCGAGTAGCAGCGGGATGGAATAAGCCACGAGCACCATCACCAGTCCGAAAACGCAGGTCGGGCGCGCCGAACTGCGGGCTACGAGCAGGCCGTCAGTGGCTGGTTTGGTGGCGGCGCCGGTGGTGGCCGAAGACATGGAAAGAGTGGGTTGAGGATATCAGAACAGGCTCCCGGCTTCGCGCTGCAGCCGGACGTCAAGGCTTGGCAGGAGTGGACTAAGCTTTGCCGATGTAGGCCTCGACCACATACTTGTTGGTGGCGAGAGATCTGCTCGGGCCGGAGAGAGTGATGCGGCCGGTTTCCATCAGGTAGGCGGTCTCCGACATTTGCAGAGCGTAGCTGACATTCTGCGCGACCAGCAGAATGGTGACACCCTGTTTGCAGATCTGCTCGACATGGGCAAAGATCTCGTCCACCAGCTTGGGGGCGAGGCCCAGCGAGGGCTCGTCGAGCATGAGCAGTTCAGGTTCGGCCATGAGACCGCGGCCGAGGGCGCACATCTGCTGCTCGCCGCCGGAAAGAGTGCCGGCCAATTGGCTGCGGCGTTCCTTCAGGCGGGGGAACAGATCGTATACCCGGGTGAGGTTGCGGCGGGCGTCGCGGCGCAGGCTGGGTTGATAGGCGCCCATGAGCAGGTTGTCCTCGGCCGACATGCGGGGCCAGAGATGGCGGCCCTCGGGAACGAGACTGATGTGGCGCTTGACGCGCTCGTGCGGCGGAAGAGTGCCGATATCTTCGCCCTTGAAAAGGATGCGCCCGCCGCGGAGTTTCATGACGCCGATAATGGTGTTCAGCGTAGTGGTTTTGCCGGCGCCGTTGGAACCGATGATGGTAACGATCTGGCCGTGGGGCACGTTGAAGGAGACGCCCCAAAGCACTTGCACCGCGCCATAGGCGCTCTCCAGAGCTTCCACGGCGAGCAGCGGCGGAGGTGTGGGGCTACTCGTCATCGGTTCCTGTCTTGGCTCGCGGAGCGGAGGCACCAGGGTAAGTCTCGATGTCGGCGGGATCATTCTGGACCTTTTCCGGCGTGCCCTCCGAAACTTCCTTGCCGTTCCATCCCTTGGGCGCCGCCCCGAGATAGGCCTCGATGACCGCGGGATCGAGCTGGATTTCATTGGGCGTGCCCTCGGAAAGCTTTTTGCCGTAATTGAGGACGAGGATGCGGTCGCACACCGCGGTGATGGCCCTCACGTCGTGTTCGACGTACATGATGGTGGTGCCGCGGTCGCGAATTTGGCGCAGCAGGTCGAGCATGGCATCGGTCTCGGCGCGCGTGAGGCCGCCACAAATTTCGTCGCAGAGGAGAAGCTCGGGGTCGGTAGCGAGGGCGCGCGCGACCTCCAGTTTTTTCTGGTTGCCGACCGAAAGGACGTGCGCTGAACTGTCGGTCAGGTGGTGCAAGCCGACCTCGCGCAAGGCATCCATGGCGCGATCGGCGGCGGACTTGTGATCGCCGCCTTGCCGGCCGAAGTGAGCGCCGACGCGCACATTGTCCAGCACGGTCATGGCGCGGAAGGGGCGCACCACCTGGTGAGTGCGGGCGATGCCTTCATGCACGAGGCGAAAGGACGGATACCCGGTGATGTTCCTGCCGCAGCTCAGCACCTGGCCGGAGGTCGGCTTATAGGTACCGGCGATCATGTTGAACAGGGTTGTCTTGCCGGCGCCGTTGGGGCCGATGAAACCGAAGATCTGTCCGCGACGGACTTCGAAGCTAACGTCCCGGACCGCTGCCAGCCCCCCAAAGAACTTCGTCAGGTTTCTTACTTCGAGCATCGGCAGTTCGTTTGCCTGCTTGGCGGTCACGGATCCTCCTAACCCAGCGTTGCAGCCGACGGATTGCGCCCAGGATGCCACCGGGCTCGAACAGCACGATGACAATCAGCAGCAAGCCGTAAATGAGCAAATGGACCTGGGGAAAATAAGCCACGATTTCTTCTTCAATGACACCGATGACGACGCCGCCGATGACCGGTCCCCATACCGTGCCCAGTCCGCCAATCACGGGCATGAGCAGGATCTGGACGCTGATGGGGAAACCAAAGACGCCGTTGGGATGTATGAAAGCGGCGTAGCGGGCGAAGACACCACCGGCAACGCCGGTAAGAAAAGCGGCGACAGCATGGGCCTTGAGTTTATAGACGAAGGGATTGACGCCGGTATCGGCGGCGGCGTCCTCGTCCTGGTTGATGGCGATGAGCCCGAGACCGAACTTGTGGCGAGAGATGAAGAGGGAGACGGCAAACGCGAGTGCGGCGACGATGAGCGCAGTGTAGTAATGCTCGGCCTGATTGAAGGGACGCGGCTCGGTGATGCGGTAGCCGCTGGCGCCGCCGGTGAACTCCAGGTTGGTGGCGACGACACGCACGGTTTCGCTGACGCCGATGGTGGCGATGGCGAAATAAGGACCGCGCAGGCGAAACGTCGGCAGCCCGATCAGCACGGAGGCGATGGCGGCGGTCATGCCGGCGGCGACCAATGCCAGATACGGGTTCAGGCGGCCGCCGTCAATCAAGATGGCGGCGGCGTAGGCGCCGACCCCGTAGAAAACGGCGAAGCCAAAGGAGACCTGGCCCGCGAATCCTCCCAGCAGATTCCAGGCAATGCTGGCGGTCATCCAGACGAAGGTGACGAACAGGAGGCGGACGGCATTGGGTTGAATGCCAAAGGCGGGCAGCAGCAGCAATACGCCCAGCAACGCGATCGGCGGGAGAAAGATCCGGAGGCGGGCACCGGTCATGCCAACCTCCTAACCCGTCCGATCAGGCTGGCGATCCCGCCGGGCAGGACAATCAGCACGACCACCAGCAGGCCGAAGGAAACTGCGAGCTGGTAGCCGGCGGGAAGCCAGATGATGGCAAAGCTCTCCACCAGCGCGAGGACGAGCGCGCCAATGGCGACGCCGGAAACCGATTCCAGACCGCCGAGCACGATGATGACGAAAGCGCGGATCAGGAAAGGCCGGCCGAAATCGGGGTTAAAGGAATAAAGGCTGGCCAGCAGAGCGCCGGCCAGCCCGGCAAATCCGATCCCGAGGCCGAAGGTCAGGCTGGCGATTTTTTGGTCGTCCACGCCGACGATCTGGCCGGCGTAGCGGTTCTGCACCAGAGCGCGCAAGGCGCGGCCAAACCAGGTCCAGTTCAGCAGCGCTTCCAGCAACAGCACACAACCGGCGCCGGCCGCGAACACGTAGACGCGAATCGTGGGAAGGATGATGGGACCGGCATGGATCACGTCAAAGGTTCGCGGCGTGAAGATCGACCGGTCCTCGTTGCCCCAGATGACGTAGCCGAGGTTCTGCAGCACCAGCCACAGGCCGAACATGAGCAGGAGCGAGGGCAGCGTGGGTTTGTCCGACTGCGGCAGCCAGCGCACCAGGAGGTAGTACACGGCAATGCCGACGATCGCCATGATGGGAAAAACGGCGAGCGCCGCCACGATTGGGTCGAGGTGGAGGCGCTCGAACAGTTCCATGGCGAAATAGGCGCCCAGCATCATGAACCCGGCGTGCGCGAGGTTCACGATCTTCATCACGCCGTAGATGACGGTCATGCCGACCGACATCACGGCGTAGATGCCCGCCAGCAGGACAGCGGCGACGAGCAGGTTGGCGAAGTCCACCAGGGTCATGAGGGTGTCATCTCTTCGGCATGGGGGCTACGGATTCGCCCGTTGCCGCGTCTTTGGGATACACGATGTCGGTTTTGCCGCCGGGCTTGGTCTGCACGATCACGAAGGGCAGATTGGCCTGGCCATTGGGACCGAACTTCAACAGTTGACCGGGAAGAATCGAATCTTTGAGCTGCACGGTTTTGAGCTGGTCGCGGATGGCGTCCTTATTGAGCGAGCCGGCCTTCTCGATGGCGGCGACCAGAATACGCGCGCCGTCGTAGGCGGTGGCGGCATACCAGGAATCGGGGTTGCGGCCGGTGGCCTGCTTGTAATCCTGGATGAACTTCTTCGCCTGCGGGTAGGGCAGGTCGGAGGACCACCAGACGCCGGCGAAGATGTAATTGGTGCCGTCGCCGAGCGCTTTGCGAGCGTCGGATTCCGGACCGCGGGCGCCGTAGCTGACCATCTGGTGGGACATGCCGCCTTGCAGGTACTGGCGCTGCATGGTGATGTAATCCTGCAGGTGGGCGTCGGAGAGGAACATGTCGGCGTGGGCGTTCTTCACCTTCTGCAGGAGGGCGGTGAAGTCGGGCGAGCCGAGATCAAAGCGCTCATTGAAAACCACGGTGAAGTAGCCGGGGTGCTTTTTTATCCACTCCTCAATGCCCTTGACGTAGTCCACGCCATGGTCGGTGTTCTCCACCGCAAGGGCAATCTTCAGGCCCTTTTTCAGCTTGCCGGAATCGACCAACGAACCCAGGTATTCACCGGTGGTAACGCCCAGCGAGTCCACCGGGCTGAGAGTGCCGAAGGTGTACTTGTAGCCTTTAGCGAAGATGGAGGAAGCGGCGGCGCCAGGAGTGATCCAGGGGGTCTTGTAGCGGTCCGGCATGACCGATTCAGCTTCGCCGAGCACCGTGGAATAGCCGCCGAGCACGGCCGTCACGCCATCGGAACTGATGGCGCGCTCGACCAGCGAAGTGGACTTGGCCTGATCGGAGCCGTCATCGTAAAACACTTCCTTGATGGGCAGCTTTTTCTTCAGGCTCTTCACGAACACGCCACCCTGATCGTTAACTTGCTTGAAGGCGAGTTCGAGGCCTTCCTTTTGAAATTGGCCGGGCTTGGCTTCGCGGCCGGTGATTGGCATGATGACGCCAATCTTGATTTCCGTCTGGCTCGACGCGGTGGAGACGAAGGTAGTGGGGAAGAGGATGCAACTGGCAACAGCTAGGCAGAGTGATCGAACGAGGCGAGTGTTCACGGTTCCCTCTCGTTAGAGCTTTGGAAGTAGACACACACAAAAGTGGGCCGCGGATCTGGTGCAGTGGCGGATGATATGCCGCCAAGGGGAAAGCCGCAAGCTCAGGCGTGGGAGGCAGCCGGTTTTCGGTTTTGGGATTCCGGCTTTGGGACCAGCGCGGCCAAAAGCTCGGTGGGGTATAGGACGTTGCGTTTCAGTCCGGCGGCGAGTTGCTCGTGGCAGGAGGTTCCGGTGGCAACCAGGACGCGGGGGCCGTCGGCCTCAGCTTCGGCGACTTGCTGAAACAAGTCTTGGCCGACCGCCATGCTGAGGTCGTAATACTCCTTCTTGTAGCCGAAGCTGCCGGCCATGCCGCAGCACTCGACGCGCGAGGTGGCAACGTCAAAACCGGCGGCGCGGAGCAGGGCTTCGGTGGCGAGCGCGCTGCCGACGGTCTTCTGCTGGCAATGGGAGTGATAGAAGAGGCGCGTGCCCAGCGGATGGCGTGAGGCGGGAAACAGCATGGCGGGGTTCAGGCCGACGCCCTGCATGAAGCTCCAGAGGTATTCCATGGCGTCGAAGCTGTGGTCGCGGAGGATCTGGAAGAGGAGTTGGCCCTCGGCATCGGCGAGCAGGCGTCGGTAATCGAGATGGAACATGGCCAGTACGCTGGGTTCGATCACGACGATGTCGCGATCGTCCTTGATGTACCGGCGCAACAGCTCGGCGGTGCGGCGGGCCTGCTCGGCGGCGATGGCGATCAGGCCCTGGGACAGTGGGGCGCGGCCATCGGCGCAGGTTTCGCTGACCACGACATCAATGCCGAGCGATTGGAACACTTTGAGTGTCGCCAGGCCGCGTGAGGGAGAGCCGTAGTTGGTGAAGATGTCGGCGAAGAGGACGGCGCGGGCGGCTGGTTGCACGGCAGTTGAGGGCGGCTCCACCGCAGCTAGCGCCGGGGACGCTGGCGGCTGCCGCCACGCTTCCACCAGCGTGGGCTTGGCAAACGGCGGCAACTCCCGGCGGCGATCAAGACCGACGAATTTTTCCATCAAGGAGCGGGTCAGCGGAATGGCGTTGAGCCAGTTCGACAGCGGCGCCAACAGCGAACCCCACTTGCCGAACAGATCGTAGCGACCGAAGAAGAGCTTTTGCAGCGGGGCTGCGTCCACCGGATCTCGGCTGCCGTCGGCAAGCACGGTGGAGAACAATTGGGCGATTTTGCCAGCGTCGCGCCGGTTGAGGCGCTGGCGCAGGGTCGAATTCAGGAAAGGAACGTCGATGCGAACCGGGCATTGCGACACACATCGCGAGCAGCCGGTGCAAAGTTCATTGAAGCGGGCCGCGTCGAGCGAGCGCGTGCCGGCTTCCCAGGAGCCGCCGATGCCGCCGGAGTAAGTTTCGCCGCCGAAAGCGTGTCCGCCCACGGTCTGGAAATTGGCGCAGGAATTCAGGCAGGCGCTGCAGCGGATACAGTAGAGCGCCTCGTGTAACACGGGGTCTTGGCGCATCGTCATGCGGCCGTTGTCCACCAGCACGAGATGAAACTCGCGGCGCGGCGCGGCGTCGCTGTTGGTGAGCACGGGCACGGCATGGAGCGGCGGCGTGATGATGCTGGTATAGGACGAGAGCTTCTGGCCGGTACCGCTGGCGGCGAGCAGTTCAAGGAAGGGCGCGAAGTCGGCGCGCGAGGGCAGAACTTTCTCCACGCCGGCAATGGCGATGTGCAGCGGCGGGAGCAGCGAGGTCATGCGAATGTTGCCCTCGCTCTCGACCAGAACGATGGAGCCGGAGTCGGCGGCGATGAGATTAGCGCCCGAAATACCGGCGTCGGCAGCCAGGAATTTCTGCCGCAGATGCTCGCGGGCAAAGCGGGTCAGTTCTTCACCCGAATCGAGCGGCAGATCGGTCTTAAAGCGGCTCTTGAAGAGCGCGGTTATGCGCTCGCGGCTGTAGTGGATGGCGGGCGCGATGATGTGCGAGGGTTGCTCGTCGGCGACCTGGAGAATAAATTCCGCGAGGTCGGTCTCGGCGACTTCGATTCCGCGCGCCTGCAGGACGCGGTTCAACCCGACCTCTTCCGAGGTCATGCTCTTGCCTTTGACGACGAGGCGAACGCCGGCGCGGCTGCAGACGTCGGCGATATAGCGGGTAGCTTCAGCCGCATCCTTGGCCAGAAAGAAGTGTCCGCCGTTCTGCGTCACACTCGCTTCCAGCGTCGCCAGCAGCTCAGGGATGTTGGCGATGGCGCGTTCCTTGATGGCGCGGGCTCGGTCCTTGAGCCGATCGTAATCGCTCAGGGCGCCGGTGGCGGAGTAGCGGTTGCGATTGAAAGTTTGCGTGTTGTGGCGCACCGCGGAGCTTTCGATGCGCAATGCCATCTTGATGGCGGCCAGCAGCGTGCGCTTAGAGCTCTTGTTGGCGACCGCGCGCGGCGATTCGGGTGCTGGTGCAGGTGCGGGCATAGGCTAAACCACGATTACGTGCAGACGATGTGGGCCGTGCACGCCTCGGACCAGCGGTCCCATGTCGGCGGTGGCGCTGGGCCCAGTAATAAAAACGAAGTTGCGCCGCAGGCCGTCGCCGTTAAGGCAGTCGAGGCGAAACAGGTCGCCCGGACGCTCGACGATGTTCTCGGCTGGCAGCACCGCAACGTGGAAACGCGAGAGCAGGCTGACGTAGCCGGCGTAGTCGTGATCGATGCAGACGCAGATGGAGCCGCTGTGCGCCACACCAGCGAAGGCGTCGGTGACGCCCACCGCGCAGTCGTCCATCGCCTTGCGGCTGCGGGCATCGAAGGCGCCGGCGAGATGGCGGCAAGCGTCGAACAATTTCGTGGGGAGATAAAGAGGTTCAGCCACGGCCAGGGGGCCGGCGGGAGCAATGCGGGCGACGGCGGCCGCGATCTGCTCGGGATCGCGGGCGACACGTTCGACGGTGGCAGCAGCGGCGGTGGCCGATTTTTCGAAAGCATCCACCAGGGACATGGAGGCGGATTGTGGCATAGATGAGGCCATGGTGCGCGAGTTTTTGTTGGCTATCGGTTGGCCGGTCCCGAGCCTCTCTTATCTTCTTTTTATCTTCTTTTCCGTTGGCGCAAATCAGGGCATCATCCTCACAACTCGCGCCGATGCGCATTTTTGTGGGCTGAGGTTACAGTTTCGATTGACAAACCGTTCGTAGTCAGCATATACCATGCGGCGGCCATCGGTGGGGTGGTTCCCAGGGGTGCGGCTAAACTCGTAGACATCGCACATTCGTGTATTCCAGCGCGCCGTTCCGCGAAGCCGTGGCCGATCATTCCAAGGGGAGGAGTGAATGAGAAGGTTCATGAGCTCATTGGGCTTTGTTCTTGCTGCATCTCCGCTTTTTGCCGCTGATGGTCCCGCAGCAAACATGTACCATCAGAATTACAATCCTCTGGGCAATGTCGCTCTTTCCACGATCGTGGCGGCAATCCCGATCCTGACACTCCTCTATTTCATCGCCCTGCATCCGCACCGCGATAAGCACGGGGTGCGCCATCTCGGCATCAGCGCGCCCTGGGCCGCCTTCTTCGGTGTGATAGCCGCTTTTGTCGTCTCTTGCCTGGCTTTCAGCATGCCCGTCAAAGCCGCAGTCTCGGCCTTTGTCTATGGGTCGTTCTCAGGCTTTCTGGGCATCATCTGGATCGTCCTCGCAGCCATGTTCCTCTACACGATGACGGTCACTACGGGCAAGTTCGAGATCGTCAAGGAATCGATCATCCACATCTCGTTCGACCGGCGCCTGCAGGTATTGTTGATTGCCTTTTCCTTCGGGGCGATCATCGAGGGCACCTCCGGCTTCGGGACACCGGTGGCCATCGCGGGTGCGGTCATGGTAGGCCTCGGTTTCTCGCCCTTTGAGGCCGCCGTGCTCAACCTGCTTGCTAATACCGCCCCGGTGGCATGGGGTGCAATTGGCACTCCCATCGTGACGTTGGCGGCTGTGAGCGGTCTCGATCAGGTCACTCTTTCCGCCATGGCCGGCCGGCAGCTTCCCTTCGTCTCCATTCTCATCCCCTTCTGGCTGGTGACCACCTTTGTGCTCATGCAGGGAGGCAAATGGAGGGATGCCTGGGAAGTGTGGCCGGCGACTCTTTGTTCCGGAGCATCATTCGCTTTCATGCAGTTTTTCGCCTCCCAGACGAACACTTTCCACCTGATGACCGACGTGGTGTCGGGCGTCTTTTCGGTGATCTGCACTGCTCTTTTCCTGCGCTTTGTCTGGCACCCGAAGACGCGTTTTCTTCTGAAGTCCGAGCGTCAGGCGTTGGCCGCCTCCTCACCTGTGCAAGGTGGGGCAGTCGTGGCCACACAACCGGCCAAGGAAGAATGGAAATACCCGTACACCATCGGTCAGACGGCATATGCCTGGGTGCCGTGGATGATCCTGATCGCCTGCTGTGCGATCTGGGGCATGCCAATCTGGAAGGCCTACCTCAATGGCCTATTGGCAGCCGTCAAGATCAAAACAACACTCCTCGGATCAGTGTTTGCCGGTACCCTCTCCCTGCCCACCTGGCAGATGCCCGCACTTCATGGTCTGGTGCAGCGCATGCCTCCTGTAGCGCCGGTGAACGCCAAGCCGGAGGCTGCCGTGTTTGCCATCAACTGGCTGTCCGCTGCCGGCACCGGCGTCTTTGTTGCCGCCCTCCTTACCGGTTTGGCGTTAAAGTTGAGCGCCGCCCAATGGAAGGAAGCGACCGTACGCACCGCTCGCCGCATGAAAACCCCCGTCCTGGTTATCGGCCAGGTGCTGGGCTTGGGCTATTTGACCCGCTACTCCGGCACCGACGCGGTCCTCGGACTGGCCTTCACCAGCGCCGGTCCAATGTATCCTTTCTTCGCGGCTTACCTTGGGTGGCTGGGTGTCTTCCTGACGGGCTCCGATACCGCTTCCAATGCGCTTTTCGGGAGCCTGCAACGGATCACGGCGCAGCAGCTTCACTTGAATGAGATCCTCATCGTGGCAACCAACTCCACCGGCGGCGTCATGGGCAAGATGATTGACGCCCAGTCCATCATGGTCGCCTGTGCCGCTTGTTACGATGATCCTTACGAGCGTTCCCACGCCTTGGGACCGATCTTCCGCAAGGTCTTCTGGCACTCGATAGCACTTGCAGCCGTTATCGGTGTGATCTGTCTTCTCCAGGCATACGTCTTCCCGGGGATGATCCCGAAGCTTCCGGTCAAGTAAAGAAATTCGCGGGGGGAGTCGAGGCGTTCTTGTTTTGAAGGGTGTGGTTCTGTGGAAGCACGCGTACTGCGGGAATTCCGAGCGCTGCCGCTGAAGAACGGGATTATGATCAGCCTGGCTCACCAAGAGAGGAGAGCAGCACATGGAAGCCCGCATCCTCAATGAATTTCGCGCCATCGTCGGAGCGTCCGGGCTGATTACCGAGCCCGAACAGCTCAGCACCTACGAGTGCGACGGTCTCACCATGTTCCGGGTGCTGCCGTTGGCTGTGCTTCTACCCACCTCCACCGCGCAGGTGCAGGCCATCGTGCGGGTGTGCCATCGCGAGAAGATCCCCTTCGTCGCGCGTGGTTCGGGCACGGGGCTGAGCGGCGGAGCGCTGCCGGTGGCCAAAGGCATCGTCATCAGCCTGACCCGCATGGACCGCATCCTGGAAGTGGATCTGCCCAATCAGAGGGTCGTCGTCGAACCCGGCGTGATCAATTTAAACGTGACCGCCCGAGTCGCGCCCGACGGCTATTTCTACGCCCCCGATCCTTCTTCGCAGGTGGTCTGCTCCATCGGTGGCAACGTCGCGGAGAACTCCGGCGGCGCCCACTGCCTGAAGTACGGCTTTACCACCACGCACGTCCTGGGCATGGAAGTGGTGCTGTCCGACGGCTCGCTCGTCCATCTCGGAGGGCGGACAGTCGATCGCCCCGGCTACGACTTGCCGGGGGTCTTCGTGGGATCGGAAGGCACGCTCGGCATCGCCACCAAGGTCATCCTGCGCATTGTGAAAAAGCCGGAAGTCATCCAGGTCCTGCTGGCGGCCTTCAACTCCACCAATGAAGCGGGCGCGGCCGTGAGCGGTATCATCGCGGCCGGCATGCTGCCGGCGGCCATCGAGATGATGGACAATCTCGCCATCCAGGCCGCCGAAGCCGCAGTCCAGGCCAACTATCCCAATTGCGGCGGGCTGTTGCTGGTGGAGCTGGATGGCCCGGCCCCCGAGGTCGAGACCTTGATGGAGGAGGTGGCCGACGTCTGCACCAAATGCGGCGCCTGGGAGATCCACGTCGCGCAGTCCGACGCCGAGCGCGCTCGCGTCTGGACGGGACGCAAGGCCGCCTTCGCCGCCGTCGGTCGTCTCGCGCCGGCCTACATCGTGCAGGACGGGGTGATCCCGCGCACGGCGTTGCCGCACGTGATGAGCGAGATCGTTCGCCTCAGCTCCGAGGTCGGCCTGCGCGTGGCCAACGTCTTCCATGCTGGCGATGGCAACCTGCACCCGCTGGTGCTCTACGACAGCGGCGTGCCCGGGCAGGACAAGCTGGCCGAGACGCTGGCCAACGACATCCTGCGGCTGTGCATCAAGGCCGGCGGCTCCATCACCGGGGAACACGGCGTGGGTGAAGAAAAGAAGATGTTCATGGCCGAGATGTACGCCGAGCCCGACCTGGAGACCATGCAACTGGTGCGTTGTGCCTTCGATCCCGAGAACCTCTCCAATCCCGATAAGGTATTTCCCCGGCCCCGGTTGTGCGGAGAAAAACCCGGGGTCTATGAACCGCACCCGTTGGAAGTCGCGGGCGTGGCGCAACGCTTCTAAGGGCAGGAGGAACGCCCATGCCAGCCGCAAGCGGTGTCATGACCCAAGTCTCGTGGCCGGAACTGGCCGAAATCGTTGGCAAGGAGCATCTCCGTGCTGCCACTGCGGCGGATGCCATCGATGGCGTCGAGGTGCAGATGGTCGCCGAACCAGGGACTGCCGAAGACCTGGCGCGCGCTCTGCGCTGGGCCCACGCCGCTGGCTTGAAGGTGTCGCCGCGGGGCGGAGGCACCAAGCTGGGCTGGGGAAATCCGCCGGCCGCCTGCCATCTGGTGCTCTCCACCGCGCGCCTGAACCGCGTCCTCGAACACGCCTGGGCAGACATGACGGTCATCGTCGAAGCGGGATGCCGCGTCGCCGACCTGCAAAAGACGCTCGCCGAGCACGGCCAGCAACTGGCCCTCGACCCGCTGTGGCCGGAGCGGGCCACCATCGGCGGCATCCTCTCCACCAACGATAGCGGCACGCTGCGCGCGCGCTACGGCTCGCTCCGCGACCTCATCATCGGCACCACGGTGGCGCTGCCTGACGGCGCCCTCGCCAAGAGTGGCGGCAAAGTGGTTAAGAACGTTGCCGGCTACGATCTGGCAAAACTCTTCACCGGCGCCCTGGGGACACTGGGCGTGATGGTGCAGGCGATCTTTCGTCTTCATCCCTTGCCACGGGAATCGCGCGGCCTGAGCTTCAGCGGCACGCCCGAATCGCTGAACCAACTGCTGCTCGCCATCCAGGCGTCGAAACTGACTTTCACCGGCTTGCAACTGCGGGCGGCGCAGGGAAGTGCGCACTTGGACGTCCGCTTTGACGGCACTGCGGCCGGCATCCAGGCCCAGGTCAAGCAGATTCAGCAGATCGCAGGATTGTTGGCTGCCTCGGATGCGCCCGCTAACGCTTGGACCTCGCACCAGGCCATCTGGGACGGCGCCAGCCCGGCGCTGATGACAAAATTCAGCGTGCTGCCGGCGCAGTTCGCGGCAGTGTGTGCGTTGGTCGAGCGCGTAGCCGGGGCGCAGTCGCTGGCGTGGAAGGTCGTCGCACAAGGTGTGGGCGCCGGCTATGCCCGGCTCGAAGGCAACGAGCCAGGCCTGCGCACCGCGTTGCTGACCTTGCGCGACGAGCTCGTGAAAATGGGCGGCACGCTGGTCGCGCTCGCCTGCCCGGTGGCGATCAAGCGTGGCTTCGATGTCTGGGGACCGCCCTCGGACGCGCAGCCGCTGATGGTGCGCGTCAAGCAGCGCTTCGATCCCGACGGGACTCTGAACCCAGGACGCTTCGTAGGGGGGATCTGATGGCCCAAGGTAAAGCGACCAACCCCGCCGTCATTTTCGACGATCACAATCCGCCGGCAGCGGAGCTGTACAACAAGTGCGTCCACTGCGGCTTCTGCCTGCCTACCTGTCCCACCTACGCGCTGTGGGGCGAAGAGATGGATTCACCGCGCGGCCGCATTTACCTGATGAAGCTGGGCAGCGAAGGCAAAGCCAGGCTCACCGACAGCTACGCCCGGCATTTTGACCAGTGCCTGGGCTGTATGGCCTGCATGACCGCCTGCCCCTCCGGCGTGCAGTACGGAAAGCTGCTTGAAGCCACACGGGCGCAGATCGAACGCAACTATCCGCGGCCCTGGGCGGAACGGGTGCGGCGGAACCTCGGCCTCAGGATGTTCGCTTCGTCGGCGCGGCTCGGCCGGGCGCGTGCGTTCGCCTCCGTGTACCAGAAATCGGGACTGCGCGGTATGGTGCACGCGCTGGGAATCACCAAGCTGCTGCCGAAACATTTGCGCTCGCTGGAGTCGCTGATGCCGGAGATTCGTGCCAGCGAGAAGCTGCCGGAGGTGACTCCGGCACAAGGCACGAAGCGCATGCGTGTCGGGCTGGTGTTGGGATGCGTGCAGGACAAGTTTTTCTCGCACGTCAATGCCGCCACCGCGCGCGTGCTGGCGGCCGAAGGCTGCGAAGTGGTGGCCCCGCAGCCGCAGCCGTGTTGCGGAGCGCTCATGATCCACTCCGGCGCCGAAGAGCAGGCACTGGCGCTGGCGCGGCAGATGATTGACACCTTCGAGCGCGCCAACGTGGACGCCATTGCGGTCAATGCCGCCGGGTGCGGTTCGAACGTGAAGGATTACGGCTATCTCCTGAGTGGCGATCCGCAGTATAAGGAGCGGGCGGCAAGTTTCTCGCGGCGCTGCCGCGACGTCGCCGAGTTGCTCGCCGAATTAGAACCGCGCGCGGAGCGAAAAGCGATGTCGCTGCGCGTGGCTTACCACGATGCATGTCACCTGCAGCACGCGCAGCGTGTGACGGCGGCGCCGCGCAAGCTGCTGAAGCAGATCCCCGGGCTGGAGTTGCTGGAAATGCCCGAGGCCGCGATCTGCTGCGGGTCAGCGGGCGTATACAACCTGGCACAGCCGGACGCAGCCGCGGCACTGGGCGATCGTAAGGCGCGCAACGTGATGTCGCTGTCGCCGGACGTGATTGCGACCGGCAATCCCGGCTGCATCTTGCAGATTGAGGCAGCTCTTCGCCGCGCCGGAAGCCGGCTACGCGTGGTGCACACCGTGGAAGTGCTCGACGCCTCCATGCGCGGGACCAAGCTGTAGGAAAACCAACTCCCCTCCTCACGCAGCGTCTGCGCCTGTCTCTGTCTCCGATGTCATCCCGAGCGAGGGAGGGCTCCCGCGCGTTCTTACTGGCGCGGGAAACCCGAGCCGAGGGATCTCGGTGTTTCCGCTTTGGAACACCAATTTTGAAACCGCTCTAGTCCCGCGCCCCCACTATTCCGGAGGGTTGGCGCTGCTCTGGTCGTTGCCAGTCTGCGGCCGGCGCTTCAACACCGGCCGGTTCGAGTTGCTGTTACTGTTGGAATTGTCGGAGTAGTCGATGATGTCGTCGTCGTTGTTGTCCGGCGGTGGAGGCGCATTATAGGCGCCGCTGGAATTGCCGCGCGGCCGCTGGAGGTTGGACACCGGCATCAATGTCAGCGGATTCTCCAGGCGGAAGCTGAGCAAGGCTTCGGTTTCCACCCGCACCTGCTCCGGCTTGGTCACGGCCTGCGCCCCGCCGCCGACGCCGGCACCGGTAGCCGCGCCGATGGCCGCGCCCTTGCCTCCGCCGGCAATCCCGCCGATCACAGCACCGATGGCCGCGCCGGCGCCCACTTTCTTGGCGGTACTGGAGCCGCGAGACTTGCCCTGGCGCGTGTACTGGTTGGTATGCAGCGTGTACTTGCGGCCATTCACCGACAGACTGCTGAGCTCGAGCGCCAACTGCGGCTGCCCGGCGAAATGTCCGGCATCCTTCAGGTCGGCAATGCGGCCGACAACGTCAGCTCCTTCCGGAATCACGACCTTATCGCCGACCGTGATCGGTGAATCCAGGGTGGCGCGGAAGCTGTCGCCGGCGTGGTTCTTGCCGGTGTCGACCGCGTCAATCATGCGGATGTTGAGCACGGTGCCGCTTTCGATGGTCACCGGCTTCGGCGGTGGCGGAGGCGGCGGAACTACCGGAGCGGTTGCGGTGGGCATGGGCGCCATGGCGGTCGTGCTGGGCGTGTTCACGCTGGGGCCGGATGAGATGAACGGCATGTCGTTGGCCGCGTTGCGCGCCGAGGCACTGTGCTGGCGACGTTCGTGGTAGGCCGATGGCTTCTTGCTGGCGCGTGCAGCAGGCGCGGCCGGCTTCTCCGCCTTTTCATTCAAGGCGGGCGGCAGCGCGCTGGCTTGCATCGAGGGCGGCGCGTCCAGCAGCAGGTTGTTGACTACGGTCTTGACTCCCTCCACCTGCGCGGCGTCATTGGCGGCCTGGGTGCGCTCCTCCTCCGTCGCCGCCGAGCCGCTCAGCGTCACCACGCCGTTGCTGGACATGACCGAGACTTGCTTCTCGGAAATCTTGGGATCGGCGTTGATCTTGGTTACGACCTCGCCGATGATCTGCGCGTCGCTGCGTGTACGGCTGCAACCCACCGCCAGGGCCAGCGCCACTGTGGCCAGCAAAAGCAAGATCGAGATACGCTTCATCGTCATAATGTCACCCCTGACTGCCCGGGCACGAAACAAGCCTACAACACACCTGAGCCCGGAAAACGGTTGCTACGAAATTTAACCCCGTAAGGGCACGAAAGTTCCTCTGCGCGCCGGGACTAACGGGTTCAACCTAAGCCGTGCACTACTACTTGCCCGCCTGCAAGAGCGCCGCGATATCGTGCTCCAGCCGGGCGAAATCGGTCACGCCGGCATACTTCTGTTGGATGCGGCCGTCGCGCCCGACGAGGAACGATGTCGGCAGGCCCAGGATGCCGCCGTAATCCTGCGCGATCCGTTGGTTTCCGATCACCACCGGATAATTCATCTGGTATTTCGCGTAGAACTGGCGCAGCGCGTTCTCCTGGTCATCCATGGAAATGCCGAGGATCTGAAATCCCTGCCCACGGTACTTGTCCTGGAACGCAATGAATTGCGGGATCTCCTCGGTGCACGGAGTACACCACGCCGCCCAGAAATTAATGAGCACGACTTTGCCCCGGTAGCTTGCGGTCTCGATTTTGTTTCCACTGAGGTCCACCATGGTCAGCGCGGGAGCCATGGCGGCCGCGGAGCTGGAAAGCGCTTTGTGGTCCCCGGCGTGGCGGTGCGTTCCAACGTAAAGTGCAATGATCACGCCTACGACAGCGACGGCGATAGCGGCCTTCTTCATCAGCTATCGCGCTTCACCCTTCTCCACCGGATACCCCTTTTCCGCCCAGTCGGCGCCGAAGCTGTTCGCCATGTACAGCGCCTTCACATTCTTGAACCCCATCTTCTGAAGCTCCTTGAACGCCGGCCGGATATTGGGACAGTGTTCCCACGGGCAACATCCGCAGTACAGCACGATGCGCGAATTCTTCGGCAGCGCCGCAGCCCGTTTTCGCAGCCTGTCCAGCGATTGCGGGTCCGAGGCCGCCCCGATAAATTCCGCGCCGGGTATATGCGCCTGCGCGTAAAGGAAGCGAGGGCCAACATACAGAACCAGTGGTTTGGCGCCGCGCGACGCAAGCGTCTTGACCAGTTCTTCGGGCTGGATCAACTCCGGGCTGCCCGGTGGCAACTCGGAAGACGGTATTGCGTTACCCCTGCTCTGGGCGGCGGCGATCAGCGCCAGACAGGTTACAACCAAAACGGTCAGCGCGGCCGCAACGCCGCCGCGCCCATGCAGGCGATTTTCTATCCCCTTCATAGCGGTATCTAGTGTAAGCGAGGACTACGGTTGCGCGTAATAGCCGTCTCGCGCCTGCACGATCAGGTCTTTCTGCGTGGTCGCAAGATGAATCTTGTGATAGCCGCTTTCGATTCGGTCGGGAGTGTATCCCAGGCTGTATTGGTTGCGCAGTTCTTCTTGAATGCGGGCGTAGATTTCGTTGATTGGCAGCTTCTTGGAAACCTCGAAGAAGTGGGCGCCGGTTTCCCTGGAGATTCTCTCCAGCACCTTCTTGCCGTCTGCCGTGGACTGTCGAGGTTGGGGGAACCTGGGATAACCGCTGCCGCGCCGGCCCATCCCTCCTCCCATCCCGCCCCAGCCTCCTCCGTACCCCTCCTCATCGGCAAACAGGATGGAGTACACCATGGTGTCGTGGCGCTGCGCCGATTCAATCGCTCGCTCCAGCGAGACTCGGCTGGCATTGTCCACGCCATCGGAGAGGATGATGAGCGCCTTCCTGCCCTCTTGTTTCTTGATCACCTCATCGGACGCCAGGAATACCGCGTCATAGAGCGCGGTGCCACCAGTCCCGTGCGCGCCGCCCCTGCGCCCCGACGATCCCGGCCAGCCGCCGCCGCCGCCGCCACTTCGGCTCTGGCTCCGCTGCGGCGTCTCCAGTGCGTTCAGGGCCGACTCTAGTTTTTGCCGGGAAGATGTCAGGTCCTGGAGCAGTTCCACCTCGCCTTCAAAGTGAATGACGAAAGCCCGGTCTTTATCCTCACGCAGCATTTCCCGCAGAAACGCGAAGCTGGCGCTGCGTTCCTGGCCAATGAGGCGTCTCTGGCTCAGGCTGGTATCGACCAGCAAGCCAATCGAAAGCGGGAGATCGCTTTCCTTGGCAAAATACTTGATGGTTTGTGGACGCCC
>JAIQFM010000271.1 GCA_020073285.1 Terriglobia bacterium
GCGCAGCGTGGAGAACTTCGTCCGCGCCTACGAAGCCGCCAACAAATAGTTCCAACCACGTAAGGACACAGAGGACACGAAGGCAATGCATTGATCCTTGCATTCCCGTCGTGATCCTTGGCGCCCTTCGTAGTTAAACAACTGGTACTCATAATGACGAAAAACTTGCGCCGCCTCGGGCGGCTTTTTTGTTGGGCGCTAATTGATGCGGCAGCACCGGTATGCCATTTCGTTCCGCCGTCGGGGTTGGGCGCTTATTGGTTGTTCCAGCACGAATGTACTTCGGGCACCAAACGGAAAGATGCGCTACTCTGTTCAAAAACGGTAGCGCATATATGTTTCAGCGACTCTTCGGAAGCGTTTGGCGTTCCCTGCAAACCTCGGCAACAAAACTCAAGAACTTTAACGAAGCCGTGGCAGCCAAGCTTCGTGTGCCGGTGGGATTGGTTGCAGGCTTGCAGATCGGCGCACCACTCGGCTTTGGGTTCACGATGATCCAAGTCGAGGAATACGCGGCCGCGGTATTCTTCTGGGTAGTGTTGGCGTTGGTGCTTGTCGCTAGAATCATTGGGCGCCCATCCGACCCGAAGCATCCTGTTCGTACGATCATAACGAGAATCTGCCTTGGGTTTTCGGCAATTGGGTTTTCGGTTCTGCTCATTACCTGGACGAACATAAAACGCAGTGATAGGCCATGGTCTGCGTTTCCACGGCCGAAACTGGTTGCAATATCAAAGCCGGAGTCAACACCAGAACGTTCTGAGCCGTTCAACGTCGCATGTGAAAGCATTTTCTTCGCTTCATCTACCGACAAAATCAGCCTGTTCTGGATTGTTATTGAAGGAGGCGCGCCAAGCGCAACCATAAAAGTACCGTTGAGCGCGATGTGCTATCTGCGACTGGTAAATCTTCAGTCTGTTTCGTCGGTACTGAACGAACTGAATGTGGAGGCAGAGACTATCGACGGTCAATGGATACGCTTAGCGACATTGGAGGGCGGGAACGTATTCTTCGTACCATTTGACCCCCAAGACCCCAAGGAGACGCCGCTTTTTAAGCGCGCCATGCTGTTTGAGATGGTGCCATTTGATCTTTTAGTACGCGGCAGAGCCTTAGCTCCCAGAGAAACGGTGCGCGGCTGGATCTATCTCATATACCCACGCAAAGATCCACCGAAGAGGGTTACGGGGAAATTGCGATTCACGGTGTCAGATACAACAGGAGCAACCTACAAACAGTCTACTGCGGGGAAACCCGGCAATATGGGCGATGCTAGTTTCGTTGCAAGGGCACGGTTCGATATATCGGCATACCCAACTCGCCTAATTCAAGACGTTCCGAATTATTGGACTAAGCCATGAAGCGATATGAGTAACAGGGACACGGATTCAGAAGGATTTTAGTTCACGCTAGCCCCGAGCTCGCGCAGACCGTAAAGCGACGAGCCGGTTTTCTTTTGGGGGAAACCCATGCGGCACTTCAGCCGCCCGAAAGGGCGGCTTTTTTCTTGCCTCCTTTTTGCGGCAATGCTTTTCAGCTTCACCACCAAAACCATGGCCGCCGATCCCAACAAAACGCTCATTAACGAAGCGGTGTTCGGAAGCAAAACCGGCAACGAAAAGAAGGAGAACGCGTTGAACTTCGTGTCCAGCGCGCTGTCCGTCACCGAAGCCATCGCGCAAAAAGACATCGTGGATGAGGACAAGTTCCGCGACGGTCTGGGCAAGATCATCGACGGAACCGTCGCCTGCCTGAACGCCTCCACCTGGGCGAAAGCGAAATAGTCGGCGGCAGATCAACGCAGATGAACGCTGATGAAACAACAACGGCAGATCCATTGACCTGCCGTGTCATCTGCGTTCATCAGCGTTAATCTGCGGCTAACCTAAAGGCTCGTTCCAGTTCTCCAGGTACTTCGACACGTCGCGCAGGTACTGGTCGGCGACGGCGCCGTCGATAACGCGATGGTCGTAGCCGAGAATCAGGTGGCCGATGGATCGTATGGCGATGGAATCGCCGCCGTTCTCGTCCGTGATGACCACCGGCTGCTTCTTGATGGAGCCGATGCCCAGGATCGCCACCTGCGGCTGCATGATGATCGGCAGCCCGAACATCTGCCCGTAGCTGCCGGGGTTGGTGATGCTGAACGTGCCGCCCGCGACTTCGTCCGGCAGCAGCTTCTTGTTGCGCGCGCGCTCCGCCAGGTCAAGGATCGCGCGCTGCAACCCGAGGAAGTTCAGCTCCTCGGCCCGCTTGATCACCGGGACAATTAACCCCCAGTCCAGCGCCACCGCGATGCCGAGGTTCACGTTGCGGTGATAATGGATGTTGTCGCCCTCGACCGATGCATTGATGATCGGCCAGTTGCGTATGGCCTCGATCGCGGCGCGGCAGAAGAACGGCATCACCGTCAACCGGGTGCCGGTGCGCTGCTCGAAGCTGTTCTTCTCGCGCTGGCGGATGGCCATCACGCGCGACAGGTCCACTTCGAATACGCTGTGCACGTGCGCGCTGGTGCGCTTCGATTCCACCATGCGCTCGGCGATTTTCTTGCGCATCGCCGACATCGGCACCAGTTCGCCCGGGATCGCCATCGGCTGCGCCGACGGCATCGCCGGAGCGGCCGCCCCGGGCTGGTACGCCGGACGCTGCCCCGCCGCTTGCTGTGCCATCGCTGCCGGCGCCTGCGCCGGTTGCGTGACCTGCGGCCCTGCGCTCGCCGCCGGACGCTGCGCGGGCAACGGACGATGTTCGACGAACTGCTGGATGTCTTCCTTGGTGATCCGCCCGCCCAGGCCGGAGCCCTTCACCTCGTTGAGGTCAATCTGGTTCTCGCGCGCCATGCGGCGGACCAGCGGCGATGACCTTACGCGCTCGCCTTCGGTTTCCGCCCCGTGCGGAAACTCGACCACCGTAGTCTGCTGCTGCGCCACCGCCTCGCGCTCTTTCGGCTTGGTCGCCGCCTCTCGCCTGGGACCTTCGGTGGAAACCGCGCCACCCGGCGGCGCTGCCTCGCTTTTCGCCGCCGGCTGCGGTGTTGCCGGTGCAGAAGCCTGCGGTTGCGGCGCCGCGGCGGGCGCTCCCGCGGCCTCGCCCTCGGCGGCGATGGTGGCGACCACCGTATTCACCTGCACCGTCGTGCCCTCGGGAACCTTGATCTCTTTCAGCACGCCGGCCGACGGCGATGGGATCTCGGCATCAACCTTGTCGGTGGAAATTTCGAACAGCGGCTCGTCGCGATTGATCTTGTCACCGGGCTTCTTCAACCACTTGGTGATGGTGCCTTCAAAAATCGATTCGCCCATCTGGGGCATGATCACGTCAGTCGGCATCGTGTTCCTTCTTTCGCAACCGGATCAGTACAGAAACGGCGGAAACCCCATCCGCAACCGGACATTATAGTCTTCAGTCTCCACCAGGGTCTTCAGCCGCGCATGGTCAGATTTCCTGACGCCTGAAGACTGACGACTGAAGACTAATACGCCATCAACCGTTTCGCTTCCCGCACCACGTCCTCCGCCTTGGGAAGAAACCATTCTTCCAGCGGCGGCGAGAACGGCACCGGAGTGTCCTTCGCGGTGATGCGCACGATGGGAGTGTCCAGCCAGTCAAACGCCTCTTCATTAATGATGGCCGTAACCTCGCCCGCGATGCCGCCCGTCCGCACATCTTCGTGCAGGAGGATCGTGCGATTGGTTTTCTTGACGGTCGCCGCGATCGCCTCGCGGTCCAGCGGCAGCAGCGTGCGCAGGTCCACCACTTCCAGCTCGATCCCTTCTTTCGCCAGTGTTTGCGCGGCTTCCAGCGCCGTGTGCACCATGGCGGCATAAGTGATCACCGATACATCGCGCCCCTCGCGCGCCACGCGCGCCTTTCCGAGCGGCACCGTGTAGTCGCCCTCCGGCAGCTCCCCTTTGATGCGCCGGTACAAGAACTTGTGCTCGAAAAACACCACTGGGTTGTTATCGCGGATCGCCGACTTGATCAGCCCCTTGGCGTCGTACGCCGTCGCCGGGCA
>JAIQFM010000272.1 GCA_020073285.1 Terriglobia bacterium
CCGCACCAGGACGGTGCCTCCGCCCTTCTGCCTCCAGCACAGATCCTCACAACTATGTGAACCCTCTTCTCGCCATTGTCGAAGCATGTCTTCGCAATCGGCGGATCGGAGATAAACGTCGGTGACGAGGTTCAGTGCCAGCACCTCTTGCTTGCTGTCATAGCCGAGCATGGCAACCAGCGCGGGATTCACATCCAGGAATTGTCCTTCGGGCGTGGATTGAAAAATGCCATAGGTGGTGTTCTCCACCAGTTCCCGGTACTTGCGCTCCGATTCGTAGATGGCCCGCTCGGCCTCGGTTCTTGCGGTGACATCGCGCACCACGTGAACACAGCCTCGCAGGGTGCCGGTGGCATCCCTGACGGGGGTCGAGGAACATTCCAGGACTGTGCCGTGCCCATCGCGGGTTGGCGGTTGCCGCCCCGCCACGGTGGACCAGCCCTCATGCAGGCACCCTGGAATCGGCCGAACTATGCCGTTCAGCACCTCATAACAGTGTTGACCAATAATTTCGGAAAACGGCAACCCCAGCAGCCCGGTGACAGCATGGTTGGCCCGCCGTATTCGACACTCACCATTCACCATGATCACGGCATCGGGAACGGTGTCGAAGGTCAGTTCCCACTCCCGTTTTGCGCACAGCAGTTTTTCCTGTAATGACGACTCCTGCTTGCGGTGCGCCTGTTCGCGTAGCGTCTGGCCAATCACCACCGGCAGTCGTTCGAGCCGATGCTTGAGGATGTAATCGGCGGCCCCCCGCTTGATGTACTCCACGGCCGCTTCGTCGCCCAGCGTTGCCGTCGCCACCACGAACGGCGTCTCCTTGCCGGCGCCTCGCAGCATCTCCAGCGCATCCATGCCGGTCCAGGTGAGGAGATTGTGGTCGCTCAAGACGATGTCGTAATCCTTGGCGCGCAGGCACTTCTCGAATTCGTCCGGAACACTTACGATATCGAAGTTGAGTAGATAGCCGGCCCGCTTCAACACCGCCAGCATGAGTTCCGCATCCGCCCGCGAATCCTCCACTACCAACACCTGCAGGGTACGGCTGAGCGGCAGGCCGTCGTTCTTGATCTCCGAATTCGCGGTGGCAGACATGCATCCCTCCCCGGCGCGGGCGCTTGGATAAGCCATTCGGCGACAACGCCAAAACCTGTTCTCTGATTTACCCCATCTGGATTGGCGACGGTGGGGAAATGCGCCTGCTGCGGCGAACCGTCGTGTCGTATTGGGGCGCGACCCGTTTTGACCGGCGGGTCGTCCTGGATGCCCGCGTTTCAAACTGGGTCCACGCCCATTGTGAATATCCCGCTGCCTTCAGCGGGACGTTCTTGGTTGCATCATCGGGACCGCCGTCCAAGACTGGGGCGTGGAAATTCACAGGAACGACAAGCGGGCGGCCGAACATGAATAATAAGGATGATGTTTCTGCCCCGTACGAGGCGCCCCAAAAGGCCTTGACCGCACTTGCCGCTGTTTGGGCATTCGCCGTGGGAATGACGGGACTGGCTGGAGTCATCTTTCATATCCCACTGCTGCGAACGGTCTTGACCGGACAAGTCTCCATCAAAGTAAACACTTGCATATGTTTTCTGCTGCTGGCTTCGTCGCTGCTGTTGCAGACCGCGGCCGCGACGCGGAGGAACAAGGCGGCCCGATCCGTGGCGCGGATCGTTGCCGCCGCCGCCGCCATCGTGGGCCTGGCCGGCCTGGCCGAAGCACTGTTCGGTTGGGATTTCGGGATCGACCAACTCTTCTATCTGGAGCCGCCCGAGGAAGCGGTAGGCAGCTTGCGTCCGGGACTGATGTCCCCGGTCACGGCCGCGGCATTTATTTTCCTCGGAAGCGCGCTCGTCCTGTTGCGAGCCAAGGCGCGGCGCGCGGCATGGTTGGTCCAACTATCTTCGCTGGCGTCGATGATGGTCACCGTCTTCGCTTTGCTTGACCTCATGTTTCACGCACAGCGGACTCACATCGCAGTGCACACCACGGTGGCGCTTCTCGTTTTCTCCGCCGCCTTAGTACCCCTGCGTACCGACGCCGGCATTGGCGCCTTACTGGCGAGCAACTCCACCGCAGGGATGATGGCTCGCAAGTTGCTCCCGGCGGCGTTCTACATACCCGTCATCATCGGACTGCTGCGCTGGTTCGGAGACCGGGCGGGGCTCTACTCGCCATCGGCAGGAGTCAGTCTTATGGTCATTGGGACCATTATCCCGCTGCTGGCCCTGGTGACCGTGACATCGGCACTCATCGAGAGGGCTGAAAAGGCTCGTGAACGTGAGGCTGCCGAACGGGACAAGGCACAGCGGTCTCTGCAGCTCAGCGAGCAGCGTTACCGCTCCCTGGTCACTGCTACATCCCAGATGATCTGGGGCGCAAACGCGCAGGGCGAAGTGGACGACATCCCCGGGTGGCGTGCATTTACCGGCCAGAGCGTCGAACAGGTCAAGGGCTGGGGATGGAGCAATGCGCTGCATCCCGAGGATCTTGAGCGCACGATGCGGGCGTGGTCGGGGGCGATCAAGAATCGCGCTCGCTACGATATCGAGTATCGGTTGCGCCGCCATGACGGAGAATACCGCTACCTGGCGGCGCGCGCCGTGCCGGTGCTGAACGAGGATGGCGGCATTCGGGAATGGGTGGGAGCCTGCATTGACGTTACCGACCGCAAGGTGACGGAGGAGAAGCTAAGAAGCGCCTCGCTCTACACCCGCAGCCTCCTCGAGGCCAGCCTGGACCCGCTGGTCACCATCAGCCGCGAGGGGAAGATCACCGATGTTAACCATGCTACCGCGCAGGTGACCGGAGTTTCCCGCGAGCAACTGATCGGCAGCGACTATTGCGACTACTTTACGGAGCCGGAAATGGCCCGTCGGGGTTATCAGCGGGTCTTTGCCGAGGGAACGATTCGAGACTACCCGCTGGCCATTCGCAGCACAGCGGGTATGGTCACAGATGTGTTGTACAACGCTTCGGTGTTCCGCAACGAAGCCGGCGAGGTGGAAGGTGTCTTCGCGGCGGCGCGCGACGTTACTGAGCGCAAGCGGGCGGAAGAGAAGCTAAGGACTGCATCGCTCTACGCGCGCAGCCTGCTCGAGGCGAGCCTGGACCCGCTGGTCACCATCAGCCGCGAGGGCAAGATCACGGACGTCAACGAAGCGACCGAGCAGGTGACCGGAGTTTCCCGCGAGCGGCTGATCGGCAGCGACTATTGCGACTACTTTACGAAGCCGGAGATGGCTCGTCGTGGGTATCAACAGGTCTTTGCGGAGGGAACGGTTCGAGACTACCCGCTGGCCATTCGCGGCACAGCGGGTATGGTCACAGATGTTTTGTACAACGCCACCGTTTTCAAGAATGAGGCGGGAGAGATCGAGGGCGTGTTCGCGGCCGCCCGGGACGTCACGGCGCGCAAGCGGGCGGAAGAAGAGGTTCGCAAGTTGAATGAGAGCTTGGAGCAACGAGTCCAGCAACGGACCGCCGAATTGCAGGCCGCCAATCGGGAGTTGGAAGCGTTTACCTATTCCGTCTCCCACGACCTGCGCGCCCCGCTTCGCCATCTGAGCGGCTTCTCCCAACTTCTACTGGAGGATGGGGCAGCCGGATTGAACGAAGCCGGTCGCCATTGTGTCGACCAAATCCAGGACGCGGCGAGGCGCATGGGGCAACTGGTGGACGATCTGCTGGACATGTCACGCCTGAGCCGCAAGGAACTTCATCCGCAGATCACCGGCCTGAATTCCCTGGTTGAGGAAGCGATCCGCGAACTCACGCCCGAAATCAAGCAGCGCGAGATCGAATGGAAGATCGGCAATCTCCCCTTCGCCGACGGCGACCCCATGCTGCTCAAGCAGGTGTTTGCCAATCTTCTCGGCAACGCCGTCAAGTTCACTCGGCCGCGCACTCGGGCGGTGATCGAAGTTGGCCAGACCGTGGTGGAAGGCCGGGAAACCGTCTTCGTGCGCGACAACGGGGTGGGCTTC
>JAIQFM010000074.1 GCA_020073285.1 Terriglobia bacterium
AACGTCATTCCCTTCTACGTGCCGCCGCTGCGCGAGCGCCTGGAAGACGTGCCGCTGCTGGCGCGCCATTTCCTGAAGGAATTTTCGTCGCAGTACAGCCGGCGCACGAAAGAGATGACCGACGATGCGATTGAGGCGCTGATGCGCTACTCGTGGCCGGGAAACATACGCGAATTGAAGAACGTGATCGAGCGCATCGTGATTATGAACCCGACGGTGGCGAAGCTCGACCGCAAACACCTGCCGCCGCTGGTCTATCGCGACACCCCGCGGCGCGGCGGCGACGGCTTCTCCACCCTGCACCAGGCGCGCGCGGCGTATGAGCGCGATTTCATCCTCAAGACGCTGGATCAGAACCACGGCAACGTCAGCCGCACGGCGGAAGTGCTGGGCCTGGAGCGATCCCACCTGTATCGGAAGATGAAGACGCTGGGGATTGCGTTTAAGGAGTAGCCCTCACGCCGTCAGAATGATGGGCGCGCCGCGGGTGATCACAATGGTGTGCTCGTAGTGCGCTGAGGGCTTGCCGTCGGTGGTCTTAACCGTCCAGCCGTCCGCCGCGGTATGCGATTCCCCGCTGCCCGCCGCGATGATCGGCTCGATGGTAATGACCAGGCCTTCGGTAAGTTCCTGGCGCGCCATGGGCTCGTAGAAGTTCGGGACTTCCGGCGCTTCGTGGATCTTGTGGCCGATGCCGTGACCGCAGAGGCCGCGAACCACAGAGAAACCGCTGTGACGGACTTCGTTTTCCACCGCGCGCCCGATATCGTGCACCCGCGCACCCGCCCGCGCCACCAGCAGCGCCCGCTGAAACGCCCGCTCGGCGCAGCGCGCCAGCTTGTGATGAAGCTGGCGAACCGGTTCGACCGCAACGCTGACCGCGGCGTCGGCCATGTAGCCGTCTTTCTCGATGGTGACGTCGAGCTTGACGAGGTCGCCGGGCTCGATGACGCGATCGCCGGGAATGCCGTGGACGGCTTCGTCGTTGACGCTGATGCAATTGTCGCCGGGAAAGTGGTAGACCATGCGCGGAGCGGAGACGGCGCCGCTTTCGCGGATGACGCGGGCGCCGATTTCGTCGAGCTGGCGGGTGGTCACGCCGGCGCGGACGTGCTGCTTCATCGCCGCCAGCACGCGGGCCACGATGGCGCCGGCCGCCTTCATGCCGCGAAGTTCTTCTTCCGAGCCGATGGACATGGTCACTCTATTTTCTGCGCTTGCTCCCATTGCTCGCGCGCGGCGATGTCTTCGAGTTGGCGGCGCCAGTCGAGGCCTTCGACGAAGTCGCTGGAATCGCGCCAGCCGGCACGAACCTTGATGAACAGTTCGAGAAACACCTTCTTGCCCAGCATGCGCTCGATCTGGTGACGCGCTTCGGTCCCGATCTTCTTCAGCATGGAGCCGCCCTTGCCGATCAGAATCGCCTTCTGGCCGTCGCGCTCGCAATAGATGGTGGCGGCGATGCTGTCGAGGCGCTCGCCTTCCTCGAAGCGGTCGATGAGCACGGTGGTGGCGTACGGAATTTCCTGGTGCGTCGAGATGAGCACCTGCTCGCGAACGATTTCGGCAACCATGAAACGCACGGGCTGGTCGGTGAGCCGGTCAGCGGGAAAATATGGTTGGCCCTCGGGCAGCGCGCGCACCATGACGTCGAGCAGGTCGTCGAGGCCAGTCTTGTTGCGCGCGGAGATGGGAATAATCTCGCGGAAATCGTGCAGTTTGGACCAGTGCTCGATCAGGGGCAGCAGGCGCGGCTTATCCACCAAGTCAACCTTGTTGAGCAGCAGGATGACCGGCGTGTTGGCGCGCCTGGCCAGATCAATGACCAACGGTTCGCCGACGCCGAACTTCTGGGTGACGTCGGCGATGAGCAGCACGAGGTTGCAGCCTTCGAGGGCGTTGCGGACCTCCTGCATCATCTTCTTGTCGAGGCGATTCTCCGGGCGGTGCACGCCGGGAGTGTCAAGGAGGATGACCTGCGCTTTGGGTCTTCCCTTCTTCGCCGGCAGATTGAGGATGCCCTGGATGCGATTGCGCGTGGTCTGGGGCTTGTGGGTGACGATGGCGAGCTTCTCGCCGACCAGCGCGTTCAGCAGGGTGGATTTGCCTGCGTTGGGCCGGCCGAGAATGGTGACGAAACCGCTCTTCATGGTTATCGGCTATCGGTTTTCGCGGCTGATGCCGGAATCATTGTGTCACCTCTGCATCTCGCGTGTTACCACCGACGACTGAGAACCGACAACCGAAAACGCTTCACGTTCCGGTTTTCGCGCGTTGCAAGGTTGAGATGCGCAGGCGCTCGACGCGGCGATCGGTGGACTGTAGCACCTCGAAGCGCAGGCCCTCGGCGTCGATGACTTCACCGTGCTGCGGGATACGCCCGGCGATTTCGCTGGCTAGCCCCGCGACGGTGGTCGCCTCGTGGCCTTCAAAGCGAACGCCGAACAGTTCATCGAGGCGGTCCACGTCCATGCTGCCGGGCACGACGTAGGAGTACTCGTTCTCGCGGACGATGTCGGTCTCGCGCTCGTCGCGAATTTCGCCGACGATCTCCTCCACCATGTCCTCGATGGTGACCAGGCCGGCGACGGCGCCGTATTCGTCGACGACGATCTCCATGCGGATGTTGTCGCGCTGCATCTCGCGCAGCAAATCGCTGACGCGCTTGCTCTCGGGGACGAACTTGACGTCGGTGCTCATCAACTGGCTGACGGTGCGGGTGCGCGCCTCGGTGTCGGGCACCTGGAGCAGGTCGCGGGCGTGCACGATGCCGACGATCTTGTCGATGGCGCCGTCAAACACAGGCACGCGCGAGTAGGCGCGGGTGCGCAGCATTTCGGTGAGCTTCTCGATGGTCATATCGGCGGGCACGGCGAACATTTCCGGGCGCGGCTTCATGACCTCGCGCACCGTCTTGTCGCCGAACTCGACGACGGACTGGATGAGGTCGCGGTCGCTTTCCTCGATGATGCCCTCTTCCTGGCCAGCCTCGATGAAAGCGTCCATGGCTTCGGAGGGGCGCTCGGGCTGCGGCTCGGAGTGTTCTTTGGTGAGCGATGCGACCGAGATGCAGAAGCCGATTACCAGGGTTACGGGGAACACCAGGTACAGCAGGAGGCGGAGCGGCAGCGTGAACTTCGCCAGCCAGGCGCCGCGGGTGCGCGAGAAAAGCACGAATGGGAGCAGGCGGTTGAAGACGACGACGATCAGGACCATCGCCAGCGCGGCTTGCGCGATTTCCGGCGCCAGCCATGTACCGTCGTGAAAGACGGCGAAGGCGAGCAGCATGGCGATGGCGGCAGTGCTGAGCTGCTCGAGGACGGCGACGGAGAGTGCCGCGCGGTCGCGGTCCATCTTCAACCTGGGCTCGACCCGCTGCTCGAATACCTCGATGTTTTCTTCGAATTCGCGCGAGAGGAACTTGCCGCGTTCGGTGTAAACGCGCGCGACGTAGGAGGCGAGACCGAGGATGAACAGGAGAATGACGGAGGCGATGGCGAGGGCGAGGGTCATCGGATTCGCCTCCGGTGGCCGACGGTCCCCTCGGCTTCGCTCGGGGCAGGCTTTGGGCGACGGCCGACGGCCGACAGCGTCCGCGACTCGAGACCGACAAGTGACAAAGGACGTTTGCGGCGGCTTTGCACACGCGAGGGCGCGTGTGCCACACGCTCCGTGCGGCGGATGAGGCCGCTGCTTAAACCGAGTTCGCGGCGGAGGCGCTCTTCCTTGCGCGCCATCCGACCGTGGTCGGATTCGTGGTCGTAGCCGGCGAGGTGGAGCATGCCGTGGAGAATCAGAATCTTCACTTCCTGCGCCGGCGTGTGCCGGTAGAGGCGCGCGTTGCGGGCGGCAATGTCGGCGGAGACGACGATGTCGCCGGAGAATTCACGCGCGACGGCGGAGATCGGCGGAAACGAGAGGACGTCGGTCGGCTGGCCTTTTCCGCGGAAACGGCGATTGAGGACGCGGAGGTTTCGGCTGGAAGCCAGCAGCACATCGACCTGGCCGCGCAGGCCAGCAGCCTTGCGCGCACGTTGGATGAAACGAGTCAGCGTCCGCTCGGAAACGCCCGGCGCCGCTTTCTTGATGATGACCATAAAAGCGAACGGGAGGGCACGTGCAGCCCTCCCATGACCGCCAATGATTTTACTCTTCGACCTGCTCGGGGGCCGCTTTCGGCTCCGGCGCGACCGCTTCAAGCGGCGGCTGTGAGCCATTGCGGCCCGCCTTGCCGTTGATGGGCAGCACCATCTGGTCGCCATTCATGCGCGACTTGTAGTCGTCGTAGGCGCGGATGATGTGCTGCACCAGGTGGTGGCGGACCACGTCGCTTTCGTCGAAGTGAACGAACGAAATCCCGTTGACGTTGCCCAGGATGTCCATCGCCTCCAGCATGCCGCTGCGCTTGCTGGTCGGCAGGTCAATCTGGGTGATGTCGCCGGTGATGACCGCCTTGGAGTTGAAGCCGAGGCGGGTGACGAACATCTTCATTTGCTCGGAGGTGGTGTTCTGCGCCTCGTCGAGGATGATGAAGGAATCGTTGAGCGTGCGCCCGCGCATGAAGGCGATGGGCGCGATCTCGATGATGTTCTTCTCCAGGTAACGGTCGATCTTCTCCGGGTCCATCATGTCATAGAGCGCGTCATAGAGCGGGCGGAGATAGGGATCGACCTTCTCTTGCAGCGTGCCGGGGAGGAAGCCGAGGCGCTCGCCGGCTTCGACCGCGGGACGCGCCAGGATGATGCGGTTCACTTTCTTGGCAAGAAGCGCGGAAATGGCCATGGCGACGGCGAGATAGGTTTTGCCGGTGCCCGCCGGACCGACGCCGAAGACCATGTCGTTCTTCTCGATCGCCTCCACGTAGCGGCGTTGGTTCAGGCTCTTGGGCTGGACGGTGCGCTTGCCGAAGGAGCGCTGGCGTCCGGCTTCTACGAGGCCGCGCAGGGTGGCGGTGGAATCGGAAGCCAGCACACGCAGCATGGAGCCGAGGTCGCCGTTATTGAAGACGCAGCCGGTGCGCCGGAGATGATCGAAGTCGGCGAAAACCTGCTCGGCGCGGGCGACATCACGGGCCGCGCCTTCAATCTCGACGGATTCCGCTTTCAGGTCAATGGTGACGTTGAGGCCTGCTTCGAGGAGATGCAGATTTTCATCCCGAGTGCCAAACAGGGTTTCAATATTCTGGGTGATCTCGATGTTTTTCTTCATTTAATGCTGGCGTTAACCTCCCGCCGCCGCACCGGGAAAGCCGGGGCGCGCATTTGCGGACATGGACTGGTGTGGATTGGGAAGCAGGACCGATGCTCGCCAACGGATGGAGCAACTACCATTGCGCCTAGAGTACGACTTGCTCTGGACGGAGTCAATGTCAACACTCTACAGTTTCAGCGGCCGCTTCGGCTGCCAGCCAAGGCGAAACCGTTGGAAAATCGAAGTTTTCGCTTTCGTCCGCCATGCAGAGAAAGCGGACAGCGGGCATAAATGGCGCGTTTGCCGCGTGTTTCACAGGGTGGCGGTGCAATTGACCGATACGGTGGCAAACCCGTAGAATGAATATTCGTTGAATATCTGTCCCCAGGAAAATTTCTCAGAGGATAATTAGTCGAATATGGCAAATCACTTTTCGGCCTTGAAACGCGCCCGGCAGACGGAAAAGCGCACCGCCGCCAATCGCGCCAATAAGTCGCGCCTGCGGGGCGCGCTGCGCAAGTTCCGGACGGCGCTGAGCGCCGGCAATCGCGAGCAGGCGGAAACGGGATATCGCGAGACGACGTCGGTGCTGGACAAGGCGGTGCAGAAGGGCGTGCTGCACAAGAATACGGCGTCGCGGTATAAGTCGCGGCTGGGAAAGCGGCTGAACGCGGTGGGGAAAACGAGCTCTTAGCTTTTCGCTCTAGCTCTTGGACGGCAGGCTGTGGCCTGCCGTTTTGCTTTGCAGGTGGCTTTGTTGAAGCCCACGGACGCGTCGTCCCTAGTGCCTACGGCACTGGACGATTTCTCGCACTGTCCAGCCGCTGAAGCGGCGGGCTACCGTCAATCGCCCCGCTGGGGCTGTGAGGGTGCGGTTTCGTACCACCCGCTGGGGCTGCGCTGTCGTGGTTACGTACGACCGGCAATCATGCCAGGCCGATTTCTCACACACTCTGTCGTCCTGGGCTACCAGCGTACGTCCCTGCGGGACTGTAAGCGCGAGGGGACGTGCCCCAGGCGAATGTTTGCGGGCGGGCGAGGCGCTCGCCGCAGCGAGGTTCGGCGCGACCTCGGCAGCGGCCCCAGCGAGGCGCGCCGGATCCCACACGGTTGGATCAGACGGCAGTGGTTTGAGCAGTGTCAAGGCGAATGCCGAAATACTGCTGCAGAGCGGTGTCGTACTCCTCGGAAGTGGCAACGGCAATCTCGCGGCGAGTGGCGCCTTCGGTTATCACCAGGCGCGCGCCGGTCAGGGTGACGCGGCCAGTCGGCGTCAGGATGCTGCAGACGCGGTTGCGCGTGAAATGAGATTCCGGCGAGGTCTGGTGGTGGCGGCACATGGCGTAAAAATCGGAAATCCGTTGCGGTTGGAGCGTGAAGTCGTAGAGCATTCTCCATTCGCAGGCTGCGTCGGTCAGCACTGCGACGCCGCGCCGGTTGCCGGGTTCGGGTGAGTAGCGCAGCACGCGCCAGCGGTCGTCGCGGGTGTCGAGGCAGTAAAAGACGTCGCGCTGAAACTGTTCGGCGTTGGGCAGCAGCGGGAGCGGCTCGATGAAGGATTCGCCGAAGCCGACGTCGGCGAGCCAGGGAGTGTCGAGATCAACCCGCAGGGTGAGGTGGTCGAACTCGGGACCGACACGGTTTTCCTGGATGGGCACACGGGCGGAGAACAGAGTTACCTGGAAATCGAGGTGGCTTAGTAGCGCGGCGAACAGGCTGTTCAGCTCGTAGCAGAAGCCGCCGCGGCGGCGGAGCACAATCTTGTCGAACAGGTGCTGCTGGTCGAGCGCAATGGGCACGCCACGGTGGATGTCGAGGTTCTCGAAAGGGACGGCGAGCAGGTGGGCGTAGTGCAAGGCGCGCAAGGTTTCCAGCGTCGGCGCCAGCGGGCCGGAGTAGGAGATGCGGCGAAGATAAGCATCGAGGTTCAAGCTACACCGGCAGTTGCTGCTGCTCCCAGCTCGCTTCCGCTGCGTGGGGTTCGGCGCACAGGTCGAGGACAAGCCGCTCCAGGATCAGGCGCTTGCTGGGCGGGTTGGAGCGCAGGTCGAGGTCGGCGCGGGCAATCAGGCGCAGGGCGCGCGTCAGTTCGCGGCGCGACTTGTAGCGGCGCGCCTGGCGGAGGATGCCCTCGGCGGCGAACGGCGGCACGCGGAAGCCCTGCCACAGCGCTTGCCAGAGGGCGCGCGAGTCGCGGACGCGCTTTTCGAAAATCACCAGCATCTGGCGGAAAGTTTTGGCCAGCATGTAGAGGTGGCCGATGGCGGCTTCTTCGCCCTCGCCGCTGGAGAGAATCGCTTCCAGGACGCCGAGGGCGCGCACGCGATCCTTGGCGGAGACGGCGTCGGTAAGGTCGTAGAGCGAGCGCTGCTTGGCGGCGAGCACCATGGATTCCACGTCGCCGAGCGAGATACGCTTTTTCTCGCCGACGTAGAGGATGAGCTTCTCCAGTTCGTTGGCGACCAGCATCATGTCGCCGCCGAGCGCGTCAACGAGTTCGCGCGCGGCATCGTTGTCGACTTTCACGCCTTCCGACGCGGCGGTCTCGATCGCCCAGCGCACGGCGTCGCCTTCCTCGACGCGCGCCAGCTCGACAATGCCGCAATACTGCCCGAGCGTTTCGCGGATACGCTCGTAACGGTCGCGGTCGGTGAGTTCCATGCGGCGGACGTCGGCGGGAATGTTGATGTGGTCGGCGACAAAGATGAGCAGCGCATCGGGATTGGGATTGGCGACGTAGTCTTCGATGGCCTTGAACTCGGCGTCGTGCGAGCCGCGGGTATAGAGCGCCTTGACGCCGCGAATGAAGAATACCTGGAAGGGCGCCATCAGCGAGGGTGTGCGGGCGGCGTCGAGAATCTCGATGAGCGGGGTTTCGGCGAGATCGAATTCGTGGAGCGAGAAGTCGCGCAGCTCGGGCTGGACGAGGTGTTTCAGAACGGCTTCGCGGCAATGCTTACGGAAAAAAGCTTCGTCGCCGGCGAGCAGGTAGGCGGGTTTGAGTTTGCGCCGCTTAACGTCGGTGACGAATTTTTCGGCGGCGGCGAAGGCGCGCATCAGTAGGCCTCCAGGATATTAGAGACCAGGGTGCGGGAGAAGTCGCGCGCGAGGCGGTCGATGGCGGGCGAGTCTTCCTCGAAGAAGCTGGTAAGCTCGCGCGAGACCTGGTACTGCTCGCGAAAGGTGTAGCTCGGATTATCGAACAGCGCCGTGCCCTTGCGGTCCACCAGCGAGACGCGCATGGTGACGGTGACCAGGGCGCTGGAGGCGCGGCCGGACTGCGAATCGTAGGTCAGGGGAGCGAACTGGGCGGAGACGACGGTGCCGCGCAGGGTGGCGTCGGCGTCGTCGTTGGCCTCGCTGACGATGCGGAATTTTGTGCGGGCGACGAACTCGCGGACGACGGCGGCGGTCAGCACCTGCTCCAGGCGGTAGTTCTGCGTCTGGTTGGTAAAGGCTGGGACGGCGATGGTATGGACGGAGTCGGGCAGGCGGACATAGTGAGTGGTGGTGTGATAGCCGCAGGCGGAGAGCGCCAGCGCGGCGAGCAGGAGAGCGGCAAGGGTGAGTTTTTGTCGCAAGTTAATGTCGTTGGTCGTTGGTCGTTAGCCGTTTGCCAGCGTCGTCCACGTGTTGGCGAACGACCAACAACTAACAGCTAACGGCGGTTTTACTGCAACTTCCCTTTCGGCATGGCGGCCGCCATTTGCTGCGCGGCGTCGATCGCGTTGAGGGCGAGGACGCGCAGATTATCGGCGGCAGCCCAGATCCAGAAGCCGGTGTCGCGCTGGGCGTCGGCGCGGACCCACACCAGCACCTCTTCCTGGCCGGCGGCGGCGACGTTGCTGGGCGACTCCTCGGAGACGCGGGTGAGTTAGACGTGCTCGCCGGCAATCGCCTGCGACAAATCGCCGATGGAGTGCGCCTGTTCCAGCTCAATGTAGAGCGAAAAGACATGTCCGTGGAAGATGGGCGCCTGTACCAGCATCACCGAAGGCACGGGCACGGCATTGGCGGTGATGGCGCGGTAGTGGCTCAGGATGCGGCGCTCGGCGCTGTCGAGCGTGGGCGAGGAGTGTTCGCCGTAACGCGGCAGAAGGTTGAATGCCACCTGCGCGTCGAAAACCTGCTTCGGCAGTTCCTGGAAGGAGAGCAGGTTCACGGTTTGCTCGTGAAGTTCGTCCATGCCGGCGCGGCCGTGCTCGGAGGCGGGCTCGAAGATGGTGGCGACGGCGGAGCGCAGGCTCGCGACTTTCCGCGCGCGCGCGATCAGCAGCGCAAGGGTGACGGCGCAGGGATGCGCGGCGACCACAGGCGCGGGCTCGAGCTCGGGAATCTGCGCTTGCCGGAGTTCCCGCTCGACCCACGGAGAGCGGATGCGCGCGCCGGGCACGTCTTCGAGGCCATAGGAGAGGTCGACGATCATGCTGCCGGCCTGCTGAGCGATGCGCCAGTGCTTGCGGGTGAATTCCGGCTGCGAGGTGAAGAAGGTGAAATCCACGTTCTCGAAATTTTCCGGGCGCACGCTCTGCACGAACGTGACTTCCTCGCCGACAGCTTCGATCTGTCCGAGGGATTCGTCATCGTCGAGCAGTTTGATATCCACGGCTGGGAAGCTGGTTTCGGGCAGCACTTCGCCGAGTTCCTTGCCCTTGAGTGTACCCGCGCCAACGATGGCAACGCGGTAGATTCCGTTTTCGGATCTTCCGGTTTGGTGGGCGCGGTTCATGGTGCGGGCGTCGCCTCCAGCGGCGGAGGCGGCGGGCTGCCGCGTCGGCGGAGAATGTACATCAGGCGTGCCAGCACACCCGACAGCATATAGAACAGCGCCAGGAAAAACAGGAAGTACTCGGAAAAATAGCGAATGCAGGCAATGACGCCGGCAACGATTACCACCACCCAGAAGGGACGACGGCTGCGGAAATCGATGTCCTTGAAGCTGTAGAAGCGCCAGGTGCTGATCATCAGGTAGGCGGTGGCGAAGACCAGTGCGGCCCAGATCAGACCCATCCACCAACTGGTAACGGGAACGCCGTCCGTGAAATGGACGATGGCGGCAATGACACCGGCGCCGGCGGGAATCGGCATTCCGACAAAATACTTCTTGCCGGGGCGGCCGGGATTGGAGGGCTGCGGGTTTACCTGGATGTTAAAGCGGGCCAGGCGGCTGGCGCCGGCGACCAGGAACAAGAAAGTCGCAATCGCGCCCAGTTGCACCACGCGCGCGATGAGATCGGCGCCGTTGAGCGGCGCGAGCAGGCGGAAGCCCCACATCCAGGCCAGGAGCGCGGGTGCGACCCCGAAGGTGATGACGTCGGCGAGGGAATCAAACTCGCGGCCGAAATCGCTTTCCGTGTTGGTCATGCGCGCGATGCGGCCGTCGAGACCGTCGAAGATGATGGCGAAACCGATGGCCTTGGCGGCATTGTCGTAATGCCACGGCTCGGCCGCCGAGCCCAGTATGGAGTGGTAAAGGGCGTAGTAGCCGAGAGCCATGTTGAGCGTGGTAAACAGCGAGGGCAGCAGGTAGATGCCCCGGCGGAAACGGCGGGAGCGCGGCGGACGGTCGTCGGCACGGCGGTATTCGGCGGTCACCGCAGGACTCCCTTCTCGCGCTCTGCGTTTCGCGGCTCACGCTCCGGGCTCGCCGGCGCACTTACGGGAGCGAGGGCAAGGATACTTGACCCGCCGGCAACATGCTGGCCGACTCTCACCTGCACGCTGGCGGCGGCGTCGAAGACGACATCGCAGCGCGAGCCAAACTTGATCATGCCGATGCGCTCGCCGCGCGCGACCGCGTCGCCGACGCGCTTGGTGAAGACGATGCGTCGCGCGATCAGGCCGGCAATCTGTTTGAAGACCACCGCCTGGCGGCCGTCGTCCACTGTCACGATGTTCTGCTCGTTGCAGTCAGCGCTGGCGGCGCCCAGGGCGTTCTTGAACAGTCCCTTCCGGTATTCGGCGCCGCGGATGACGCCTCCGATGGGCGAGCGGTTGACGTGCACGTCAAAGACGCTGAGAAAGATGCTGATGCGGGTGCGCGGCCGGCCGTCCCGTTCGACGCCGACAATGTCGGTGACGCGTCCGTCGCCGGGAGAGACGATGGCGCCCTCGACGGCCGGGATCTGACGCTCGGGGTCGCGGAAGAACCAGGCGCAGAATGCGCCGAACGCCAGCGGGATCCCTGCCCACGGCGGACTGGCCAGCCAGACAATGAGCCCGGCGGCAACCAGCGATGCGAGCGCGTAGTAGTATCCGTCACGAACCATGGCGCGAGGGAATTATAGACGGGGAGGCGGATCCGGGTCTTTCGGACTGTCGGTGTTTCAATTGAGTTGGTCTCTCGCTGGGGAACCAACCGATCGACCGAAGGACTGAGAGGCAATCCACCGGAAGAAAAAACGCGACCGAAGCCGCGTTTTCGAGACATACCAAACTTTCTTGCCGTGGTGGCGGCAATGACCCCGCGCTCGGGGCTTGTAAGTGCTTACGCTACGTTGTCGCGCTGCAGCCGGAACTGCCGCTCCAGGGACTCCATTTGATCCTTGAGCCGCAGTTTCAACTTTTTCAGACGAACCTCTTCGATCTTCTCATCCTCGGAAAGATATCTTTTCTGGGTGAGCGAATCGAGCCGCTGGGAGTGTTGAGAATGTTCTGTAACAAGACGCCGGAATTCTTCGTTGCCGGCGATGAGCACGTCACGAACCTGAGCTGCCATCCAGCAGACCTCCTACCAACAGTCTGACAGAATTAAAAGCTAGCACAGAAGCCAGAGCCTCTTCAATCTCTTTTGCAGCAGATACTCTCTTTTTGAGAATGCCCCGTGGGTGGTGCAAATTCTCCCAATTTGCGACCCTGAGGACGGAGGTGACTTACGTAATCGGTCAGCAGGCGGTAGCCGGGGAGGATTACCCGAGGCTCTACGGGCTACCGACTGACTTGCGGTAGAGCACGGCGTCTTCGGTGGGGTGGTCGTAGTAATCGCGGCGGCGGCCGGTCTCGGCGAAACCGTGTTTCTCGTAGAGTGCGCGCGCAGCGGCGTTGGAAGCGCGGACCTCAAGGAAGACGCTTTCGGCTTTCTGCTGCCGCAGGACTTCGAAAAAGCGGCTGAGCAGGGCGGTGGCCAGGCCGCGGCGTCGTGCGGATGGCTCGATGGCGATGTTTTCCAATTCCCATTCTGGGCCAATCCGGTGGGCGACGAGGAACCCCAGGAGCGTCTCTTCTTCGATCACCAGCACCAGGCGGAATAACTCACTGGTAAACAGGCGTTGATATTCCTGGTCGCTCCAGTGAGCGGCAGTGGCGGAATGCGCTTCGATTCGACGCAGGGTGGGAAGGTCGGCGGGAGTGGCGGGGCGAATCAAGCTCTTGGCTTTTAGCTCTTAGCTTCTAGCTCGTTCAGCTCTTGGCCTCGACCTCAGTTGTGCAGACGCCGTTCGCTAGAGCTAAGAGCTTCCTTTCGAAAAAATTTCGGCGTCGGAGCGGCGGATGTAGTTGGCATCCAGAGCTTCCGGCGAGGTGACCAAGGCGGCCGCAATTTTGAGTGCGCCGATGCGGGCGATGATGTCGCTCCTGGGACGCGGCACCACGCGCACCTCCAGCCCGCGGGCGCGCAGCACCGAGGCGACGGATTCCTCGGGAGTGAGGATGGGCGGGGTTTCGCTGAGTTGCGCCTCGGCGGCGAATTCCTGCACCGGCATCAGCACTTCGCGCAGCAGCTTGGGGACAGCGTTTCCGCGAATGACGTACTCGCCGACGTAGACCTCGCCGCGCATGGCATCGAGTGCGGCGATGACCTTGCCGTCGGCGGCGCCAGACCAGGCCAGCGCCTCCAGCAGCGACACGGCGGCGATTGGCTTCCGCGTGACCTCCGCCAGCGCCTTCACCGTCGAGAGCCCCACGCGCAATCCGGTGAAAGAACCCGGCCCGGAGGCGGCTGCGTAAGCGTCAATCGCAAGCTTGTCGAGGTTGTGGCGCTTCAGCAACCCGGCGATTTGCGGCATCAACTGCGCGGAGTACGTCCCCCCGGCAAGGGGAACGAGTTCGATGAGTTGACAATCGCCAGCCAGGGCGCCCGCGCCACATTCGCACAAAGCGACGCTGCCGTTGGGGCCCGCCGTGTCTATCGCGAGAACGATCATCGGCGGTTACACGCCTTTTGGCCGCTCTTCGCACAACTCCAGCAGCACGCCGCCGGCGCTGGAAGGATGCACGAAGACATAAAGGTGCCCGCCGGCGCCGACCTGGATCTGGTCGTTGATGAGGCGCACGCCGGATTTTTTCAGGTTCTCCACCGTGCCCTGCAGGTTGTCCACGCGCAGCGAAACGTGGTGCAGGCCCTCGCCGCGCTTGGCGAGGAACTTGGCAATGGGCGAGTCTTCGGAGAGCGGCTCCAGCAACTCGATACGGCTGTCGCCCACCGGCACCATGGCGAGACGAACCTTCTCCTGGGCCACGGTTTCCTCGGGCATTACCTTCATCCCCAAGTTCTGATAGAAGGTCCTGGCTTGGGCGAGAGACTTGACGGCGATACCGAGATGATCGATTTCGAACATTACGAGTTCCTCGCGGGATTTGTGATTTAGCGATTTGTGATTTGGTGATTAATAGCATTGCGTGCGGGTTGCGCAATCACTCAATCACAAATCACTAAATCACAAATGTTCTCACGGGCACCAGGTCGCGTCGTAGTGCACGGACTGTTCATCATAATGCGCCAGCAGGCGGCGCGCTTCCTCGATAACGACGGCGGCAGAGTGGCCTTCGCCGGCGAACTCGCGAACCGCGTCCATGGATTCCCACATGGTCAAGGTAATGAATTCCACGTCAGCGCCGACCGTCCGGCGCAGCAGGTACGCGCCCCGATAGCCCTTCACGTGATGGATGCCGGGAAGGATTTTGGTGCGCAGGAGCTGCTCGTAGGCGTCGGCGTTCGCGGGTGTCGTGTAGCCATGCCAGAGGCGAGCGATCATGGGAACCTCGGTTTCAGTTTCAGATTTCCAGGAGCCAGTTTCCGGTTTCCAACTCATCGCGCTCGAGGGCGAGCGCGCTCCAGCCTGAACTCTCCGCGGATTAGGGACGGCCGAGCTTGGCGACGAGTTCTTCCACCAATGAATACGGGTCACGCTTGTGCTCGGCGATCTCGGCGGCGTAGCGGGAGACGGCGCCGTCCGCCATGTGCTCGCGAAGCACGCGCTCCAGCAGCGACTGGCGCAGCATCTCGACCAGCCGCTCCTGCCAATTCTGCACCTTCTTCCGCAGGCTGAGATTATGCGTGCGCAGGAAGTCCTGGTAGGAGGCAATCGCCTTCGCCAGTTCCGGGACGCCATGGCCATCGGTGGCGACGGTTTTGACAATCGGCGGCGTCCAGTTATCGGAGCGCGTGGAGAGCGACTGCATGGCGCGAATCTCGCGCTCGACGCGCTCGGCGCCTTCGCGGTCGCTCTTGTTGATGACAAAGATGTCCGCAATTTCCATGATGCCGGCCTTGATGGTCTGCACGTCGTCTCCCATGCCGGGCACGAGGATGACGACGGTGATCTCGGCGAGGCGGACGATGTCCACCTCATCCTGCCCCACGCCGACGGTTTCGATCAGCACCAGGTCGCGCCCGCTGGCGTCCAGCACGGCGGCCACGTCGGTGGTGGCGCCGGCGAGTCCGCCCAGCGAGCCGCGCGTCGCCATGCTGCGGATGTAGATGCCGGGGTCGGAATAATGCGACTGCATGCGGATGCGGTCGCCCAAAATCGCACCGCCAGTGTAGGGACTGGTGGGATCAACCGCGATGATGCCGATCGTCTTATTTTCCTTGCGATATTCCTTTGCTAGCTGGTCAACCAGCGTGCTCTTGCCTGCTCCGGGAGCTCCGGTCATGCCGATGACGCGCGCGTGTCCAGTATGCGGAAACAGCGCCTTGAGCAATTCGAGAGATTCGGGCGCGCGGTTTTCGACCGTGGTGATGGCACGCGCCAGGGCGCGGGGATCGCCCGAGCGAATGCGTGAAACCCAGTTGTTGGTGTCGGTGGCCACTGTCGTTGGTCGTTTGTCGTTGGTCGTTGGCGCGAACGACTAACGACCAACGACGACCGACTAGTCTTTCAGAAGCTGCCGGGCAATCACAAGTCTCTGGATCTCGCTGGTGCCCTCGCCGATGGTACACAGCTTGACGTCGCGATAAAACTTTTCCGCCGGGTAATCCTTGATGAAGCCGTAGCCGCCGTGAATCTGGACGCCTTCATTGGCGCAGCGCACCGCGACCTCGCTGGTGTAGAGCTTGGCCATGGAGGATTCCTGCGTGGACTTCATGCCCTTGTCCTTCAGATCGGCGGCGCGCATGGTGAGCAGGCGGGCGGCGTCGATTTCGGTGGCCATATCGGCCAGCTTCCACTGGATGGCCTGGAATTCGCCGATGGCCTTGCCGAACTGGCGGCGCTCTTTGGAATACTTTAGCGCCGCCTCGAACGCGCCCTGGGCCATGCCGAGGCCAAGCGCGGCGATGGAAATGCGCCCGCCGTCGAGTACGCGCATGGCGTCAATGAAACCGTCGCCCTCCTTGCCGAGCAGGTTTCCGGCGGGAATGCAGCAGTCCTCGAAGATCAACTCGGCGGTGTCGCTGGCGCGCAGGCCGAGCTTGTTTTCTTTCTTGCCGGCGCGAAAACCCTTGGCGCCTTTTTCGACGATGAACGCCGAGAGTCCATGCGTGTGCGCGGCCTTGTCGGTGACGGCGATGACGACCACGACATCTGCATAGTGGCCGTTAGTGATGAAAGTTTTCGTGCCGTTGAGCAGCCAGCAGTTGCCGCGGCGCACGGCGGTCATGCGGGCGCTGCCGGCGTCGGAACCGCTGCCCGGCTCGGTCAGGCCCCAGCCGCCGATGTGCTCGCCGGTGGCGAGGGCGGGCACGTACTTGCGCTTTTGCTCCTCGGTTCCGGCGATGAAGATGTGATTGGTGCAGAGCGAGGTATGAGCCGCGACGGTGATGCCGACGGAGCCATCCACGCGGGAAAGTTCCTCGATGGCGAGCACGTAGTCGATGTAGCCCATGCCGGCGCCGCCATACTCGGGCGGAAAGATGACGCCCATCAGGCCGAGGCGGCCGAGTTCCTTGATCGTCTGCAGGGGAAATTGCGATGCCTCGTCCCACTCCATGACGTGGGGCAGGATTTCGCGCTCGGCGAACTCGCGCACGCTTTTTTGGAGCTGCAATTGCTCGTCGTTGAGTAGAAAGTCCAAGAAACCTCCGGTGCGGTATGAATAGCCGCGACCCGCATCCGCCAAATTCGGGCAGATGTGGGGCGCCAAGGAAAACAGGTAGATATAACACAGACTGGGGGTGAGGCAAAGTGCCGCTTATGGAGGATTGCGGAACCTCAGCAACTTAGCGGGAACAGGTTGTCATTTCCCTGCCGAGGCGGGTTGCGACTTGCGCCCCTTCCCAGTGGCGAGCTTCAGCAGCCAGACGGGCGCGATGAGGATGGCGGCGGGATTTTTCATAAAGGCGGGCTGGTTGCCTTCGATGACGTGACCCAGGGTGGCCAGACCGAGTGCGGCGGGGATCAGCAGCAGGCCGATGATGGCGATCGTTCTCCGAACCACAGATGCGATTTGCAACCGCGCAACGCGTTACTGGCTGATGGTCACCCACACGGGTTGCGAAGCGCCCGAAGCGAAGGAGGCGACGACCGTGTCATCGGAGGTATGGATGTTCGAGATGGTGTTGGAGTCGCGATTAGCGACCACGACTTTGGTAGAGCCGGAGTCCGCCGCCAGCGAGATGGGCGTCGAGCCGACGGCAATGGTCTTGCGCACCGCCAGACTCACCGCATCCACCACGGACACGGTATTGCCGGAGCAACCGGTCAGGTTGACGGCGTCGGCGCAGCCGGCATTGGCCACGTAGACGCGCGTGCCATCCAGCAACGGGGCAATCGAGGTGGGCCCAGCACCCACGGTAACGTTCGCGAGCAGGGTCAGGCTGGTGTCGGCATTGAAAACCGTGATCGTGTTTGACCCGGTATTCGCCACATACAACCGGCGCAGGTGCGGGTCGAAGATCATGAACTTCGGCGACGGACCGACAGGCACGGTTGCGGTCACGGAGTTGCTGGCCACATTGATAACCGAGACTGTGCCGCTGCCCTGGTTGGCGACATACAACGTCTTGCCGTCGGAGTTAATCGCGGCGGCGACTGGCGATGCTCCCACAGGAATGGTAGCGATAGCGGCAAACTGTGACGGCGCAATGACGGTCACCGTGCCATCGCCCTGATTCACGCAGTAGAGGACCGTGCTGTCAGGCGTCTCGACCAGCGCCACCGGCGTGCGCCCCACCGGGATGGAGGTTTGCTGCGTGGACAGAACAATGGCGATCACGCCGACGGCGTTAGTGCCGGAGTTGGCGACGTACATGAAGCCTGGTTCCGTGCTGGCGAGATAAACCGGCGCCGACCCGGCCGGTAAGGTAACGGTGCTGACTGGCGAAGCCTGGTTCAGAGGAAGGAGTATGGAAACTGTGTCATCGTTCTTGTTGGCGGCTAATGCCTGTGTCGTACCGGTGACAAAAGCGGCATGCACCGGACCGCGCCCAATCGGGAAATTGCCGACATTGGTGTCGCCGGAAACGTCCACGGCGGTACCGACGCCGGGCGCGCCCGCGTTGTTGCTGAGGACCAGCGCGACCCGTGTCGCCGTGGGATCGCCACCGGGCTTGAGAACGGGATTGGCCACCGGGCGATACACGTCGCCGCAACTGGTCAGGATCACCCACGCCAGCGCGGCGGCCACGCCGGCCAGCAGATTTCCACGCGTTTTCCGGAGTGTCCCGGATGATCGCATCGCCTGAGCCGAACCTACAGAAACATTGCGCATGAGGAATTTGCACATTGTAATCGGCAGGACGGCAGCAGCGCCAGTGAACCGGTCGCAAGGCAACGCGCGGCGCTCGGGCTTCCTGCCTTTGGTACGATGCTGGGGCAGCGAATCTGGCGCCGCCAGCCACTGTGGATACCTTGCTCAGCTACGAAACCCTAGTTGCGGTGGCCGTCACTACGGCGTTCGCCGGAGGAGCATGGCTGCTGCGCGGGGTGACCAGCGGAGGAGCTCTCGCCGGGTTTGTGGTTGCGCTCGCCCTTTTAGTCACCACGGGACCGGGGAGTTTCGCGGTTCTGATTGCGGTGTTTGCGGTGGCCTGGTTAACCACGCGGCTCGGCTATCGCCGCAAGCAGACGCTGGGAACGGCCGAGAACGCACGCGGGCGCTCCGCCTCGCAGGTGCTGGCGAACCTGGGCGGCGGCGCTCTGTTTGCCGTGGCGGCCTATACAACCGAGCACCGCATCTTGCTGCTGGCGGCGATGGCAGCGCTGGCCGAAGCCGCAGCCGACACCGCCGCCAGCGAATGCGGCCAAGCGCTCAGCGATGGCGCGTACCTGATTACCTCGTTCCGCCGCGTTCCGGCGGGTATAAATGGCGGCGTCAGCGCGCCGGGAACGATAGCTGGCGTCGTGGCAGCGGCGATCGTTGGCGCGGTGGCCGCGGCGGGGCATGTAGTCACATGGCGGGTGCTGCCGGTTGTCGTGGGAGCAGGCCTGCTTGGGACGACGATTGACAGCCTGCTGGGCGCAACCCTGGAGAGGCGCGGCATCCTTGGCAACAATGGCGTGAATGTCGCCAGCACACTGGCAGCCGGAATGATCGCGCTGCTCATCGGACGTTAGCTGATGAAGAAAATCGTATTCGCGTGCGTGCACAATGCCGGCCGATCGCAGATCGCCGCCGCATGGGCCCGTCACCTGACCGGCGGCCGCGTCGAGGTGGTCTCCGCCGGCACCGGGCCCGGCCCGCACCTCAATGTTCAGGTGGTGGAAGCGATGCGCGAGGTCGGCATTGACCTGAGCGGCATCAAGCCGCAATTGCTGACGCCGGACCTGGCGCAGGGAGCGGACTTGCTGGTGACTATGGGGTGCGGCGAGTCGTGCCCGTTCATCGCCGGAGCAAAGCGGCTGGATTGGCCCATCACCGACACGCGCGGCCAGCCCATCGAAATGGTGCGCCGGATCCGCGACGAAATCCAAGCGCGCGTGGAAGACCTGCTCCGCGGCGAGGGCGTGGTAGACCCTTCGTCCCAGTAACTCGGAAGTGCCGAGCCTTTCGTCCCATTATTTCGACGCAACATCTGCCATACCATATGTGTCTAACAGAGGGGCAGTACTCACCTATGCGATGGCCAACCTTCATGATCGGCTGGACGATGGCGCTGGCGGCGCTGTTGATCGCCCATCCCAAGCTTCCGGCCGGCAACCCGGACGTGGGCACCGCAGTGGTGGAGTTGACCTATGCGAGTTCTCCGCAGCGAGCCGCGGCCGCGCACCCGCCTGCGACTGCCAGCATCGCTCACCCGCAGCGCATCGTCGCGCCGCTGGTGGTCCTGGATGTAACGGGACATACGCAATCAGATTCCAACTATCTGGTGATGCTGGATGACGTCGCTCAGTGGGAGGAAGCGCACGGCCACGTGCCTCCCAATGCAGTGGTGATGGCGCGCAGTGACACGCGTACGACCTGGCGCATGCATCCCGATACGAGCAATCGCGCCTCCAACGCCGGGCACTTCCCCGGTTTCAGCGAAGAGGCCATCCGCTTCCTGGTGGAAGCGCGCTACGCGTATGGACTTGGCACCGAGACTCCGGAGAGCGGACGCTCGGTGGTGCTGGTCTATCGCGGGACGAAGTAATCAACCGTGTGACAAAGTGATCAATCGTGTGACGAAGTAAATCGATCTACAATTTCCTGGAACGCTTCTCCGAAAATTCACAGATTGCTACGACAGAACGTCCCTGAAGATCTGCAATCCGTCCCTAAGAATCTGTAACTTAGACGCTCAAAGTTTTGGCCTGAAGAATGCTAATAGGTCACGGCGTGGAGACTCTCCGGTAGCACCAATTTGTCAGCTTCTTAGGTCAATCGCCTGCTAACCGCAATTTTTGCGGAACCGGAGAGGTGTTTGAATGAGCAGTTCAAGAGCGGTGAGCCGATTTGTGGGCACGGTTGTTGCCGTGTTTCTGGTAGCTGCAGCGAGTGTTTGGGCGCAATCGACAGCGACCCTGCGAGGGACAGTCACCGACCAGACTGGCGCCGTGGTACCCAATGCGCAGGTGAAAGCGGTCAACCAGGGCACCAACCTGGAACGGGCCAGCAAAACTGATGCGACCGGAAACTACCAGATAGCCGCACTGCCAGCGGGTACATATCGAGTCGAAGTGCAGGCGCCCGGACTGCAACGCCAGACGGTTACCGACCTCCATCTCGATGTCAGCCGGATCGTAGGGCAGAATTTCAAACTGGCGCCCGCCATAGTCAAAGAGGCAGTGACCATTACTGGCGAAGCGCCGGTGGTTGAGGCCTCCACGATGACCGTGGGGCAAGTGCTGGATCCCAAGCAGTTGCAGGAAATCCCGCTGAATGGCCGCCATTTCGTGGATTTGGGCCTTCTGGTCCCCGGATCGGTTACGCCTCCCGCTAATGGCTTCTTGACCGCTCCCATTCGCGGCCAGGGTTCGCTGGCGTTCAACACCGCCGGCCAGCGCGAAGACACCGTGAACTTCATGGTCAACGGCATCAACCTTGCCGATATGGCCAACGGACAGATCACCTTCCAGCCCAGTATCGCCACCCTGAGT
>JAIQFM010000325.1 GCA_020073285.1 Terriglobia bacterium
CGCGTTATGAGCGACATCCCAAACAAAGCGAAGATGTTCATCGTAGCAGTCATGCTCATAGCCGCGGTGATCACGGTGTACTCCATCGGAACCCGCATGCCGACCGAGACCAAAGAATTCCTCGTGCTGGCGGCCATGGCGGTGATCGCAGCCCGGTTTAAACTGACCCTGCCGGGCTTCGAAAGCAACATGTCGATGAACCTGCCATTCATGTTGCTGGCCATCGCCGAACTCCCGATGCCTGAAGCCATTGCCATCGGTGCGGCCTCCACCTTCGTACAGACGCTGCCCCGCTCGGGCCAAACTGTGAAGCCGGCGCAAGCCGTCTTTAACGTATGCAACATGGTGAACGCGATCGCGATCGCCTCGGTGGTCAGCGGTCGGGCGCTGCATCTGGCGTCGCTGAATAAGCCCTTCCTGATCGCCGCCGCCGCTTTCGCTTTCTTTCTCGCCGACACGCTGCCGGTCGCGGCCATCATCTCGATGACCAGCCCTACCAAGCTGATTGCGGGGTGGAGTGAGATGGCGCTGATGACGTTTCCGTACTTCGTCCTGAGCGCCGGTTTGGCGTGCATTGTGGCCATGGGGTCGCAGGCGATCGGCTGGGCAGCCGGTATCGCCACCCTTGGCGTGATGCTGGGAGTGTATCGCTGCTTCCAGTTCTACTTCCAAAATGCGCGGACTGCGGCGAGCACAGCAGTACCCGTTCGCCGCGCCGCCGAAGCCGACTAGCGGACTGCCCTTGGAGATGGTGATGACGACGGGAACCCAAACTCAAGAGGGCCTTGGAGCCATAACAGCGAAAAGGCCCTTCGTCACCGCGCAGTCAGTCTGTTACCACCTCACCGAGCGCTTCAAGGTTCGCCCAACTGAGGTTGGCCTGCTGCAAATACGACGTTCAGTACTGCGGTTGTATTACCCGTGGAATTGGTCCACCTCGGGTCGATTCCGTTAAACACTAACGCTGTTGCAGCCCGCACCGCGAGGACTGTCGGGGCGGCAGAAAGGAGACCCGGTAGAGATGAAGTGCACAATTTGAAACGTGCTGCTGGAGCTTGACCACGTCTGCAATCCTCCCCCGCAAGAGCGCAATGCCTCAAACTGCGACAAACTGCCCCGTTCCGTAAAGGAATGAGACAGGTTGTCGCAGAGGCCTTTTGCCAGCCCCCATGGATGCCCGCAAGCCAAACAAAATAAAGGGCTACATTTCGTCCGATTGGTCCTCTGTGTGCTCTGATAACAGGCGTGCAAGAGAACGCCATGAACGGCAAAGTAAAAACCTTCGTTGCAGTGACGGCTTCCATCGGCCTGGTGGTTATCGCCTACGCCCTCCTCCACTGGCAGTCGAACGACCCGGTTCGGTTCGTTTGCTATCTCGCGATTGCCATACTCGCCTCCAGCCTGAAGGTTTCTCTTCCCGGCATTGACGGGACAATGTCCGTAAACTTCCTTTTCATCCTGATTGGAATCCTCGAGCTTTCCTTCCCGGAGACGCTGGTTTTGGGCTGTACGGCCAGCTTGACGCAATGCTACTGGCGGGTAAAGAACCGGGTACAACCGATCCACGTAGTGTTCAACGTAGTCGGCATGATGGCCCCCGCGATTGCAGCTTCCTACATCGCGTTTCATCTGTTCGAGCATCTGCTGCGCGGTAGCACGCCCCTGCAGTTGCTGGTTGCCGCCTGTACCTACTTTGTCACCAACACCGTTCCCGTCGGGATCGTCATCTCCTTGGCCGAACAGAAGTCGTTTCGCAAAATCTGGAAGGAATGCTACTTCTGGTCATTCCCTTATTACCTGGTGGGTGCGGGCATCGCCGGCCTGGTCAGCTATGTGAACCGCTACGTGAGTTGGCAGACCTCGCTGCTGGTTCTGCCCGTGATCTATTGGATCTATCGCTCTTATCGACTGTATCTCGGCCGCCTGGAAGACGAAAAACGGCACGTGGAAGATATGGCGTCCTTGCACCTGAGGACGATCGAGGCGCTGGCGCTGGCCATTGACGCCAAGGACCACACGACCCACGATCATCTGCAGCGCGTGCGTGTGTACGCGGTGGAACTCGGCAAAGAGCTGGGCCTCAGCGCCGATGAACTGGAAGCGCTCAAGGCAGCCGCTCTTTTGCATGATATCGGCAAGCTCGCCGTCCCCGAACACATCATCAATAAGCCCGGCAGGCTGACTGCGGAAGAATTCGAAAAAATGAAGATCCACCCGATCGTGGGGGCGGAGATCCTGGAACGCGTCAACTTCCCGCATCCGGTAGCGCCCATCGTCCGCTCCCACCATGAAAAGTGGGACGGTTCGGGTTATCCCGACGGCCTCAGGGGGCAAGACATTCCCATGGCAGCGCGTATTCTCACCGCCGTGGACTGCCTGGACGCGATGGCGTCCGATCGCCAGTACCGGCGTGCGCTGCCCTTGGACAAGGCCATGGAACATATCGTGAGTCTCTCGGGTCGCGACTTCGATCCGCAGGTGGTCGACATCCTGAAACGCCGCTTTGTCGAACTGGAACAGATGGCGCACTCGTCGCCATCGTTGGAAATTCTCTTGGAAAAGAAGGACGTCGCCGTTGAACGCGGACAAGCGCCGGACGCCGGATTCGAGCAGGAAGCGCAGAGTCGGCACGCCCTCGAGGGTGATTTCCTGGCTTCCATCGCCTCCGCCCGCCAGGAAGCGCAGATGCTGTTCGAACTATCGCACGATCTCGGCAAGTCGCTAAGCATCGACGACACACTCTCGCTGGTTTCCGTCCGCTTGCGGAAGATGGTGCCCTATGACGCCATCGTGTTTTGGCTGCAAGAGGAACAGGTACTCGTTCCCAAGCACGTAAGCGGTGAAAACTTTCGCTTGTTCTCCACCATGGAAATCCCCTTGGGACAGGGCCTTTCCGGATGGGTGGTGCAGAACGGCAAGCCCATCCTGAACGGCAACCCCTCGGTGGAGCCCGGTTACATTAACGACTCGTCAAGGTTCAGCCCTCTCCGCTCGGCACTGTCCGTGCCCCTCGACGGTCTGGTCGGCATCATCGGCTCCCTGACGCTTTACCGGTCGGAGGCAGACGCGTTCAGCAAGGACCACCTCCGGGTGCTCATGGCCATCAGCTCCAAGATGGCCCTTTCCATTGAGAACGCCTTAAAGTTCCAGCAGGCGCAATCTTCGGCGACCACCGATTATCTTACCGGGCTGCCCAACGCGCGCTCGCTCTTCCTGCACCTTGACGGCGAACTGGCGCGTTGCAAGCGGACAGGTACGCAGGTCGGTGTCATGGTCTGCGATCTGAACGGGTTCAAAGGCATCAACGATCGCTATGGACACCTGGAAGGGAATAAGGTTTTGCGTTTGTTCGCACAAGCGCTGCGCGAGGCCTGCCGTGAATACGACTACGTGGCGCGGATGGGCGGCGACGAGTTTGTCATTGTGGCGCCGGGACTCGAACCTGGCGCCGTTGACGAGAAGACCGTCCGCGTGAACGAAATCGCACGCGCTGCCGGGCTCGCCGTCTCTCGCGAGGCGGAGCTGTCCGTAAGCATTGGCTGCGCCTTTTACTCCACGGACGGCACCGACGCTGAACAGCTTCTGGCCGAAGCCGACCGGCGTATGTACAGTGTGAAGCGGGACCATCACGAGCGCGGCAAGAACCTACTGACCTTCCCGGCATCGTCGGCATTTGCCGCGACCGTGAACTGATCGGAGTCTTGTCTTGTCGGCATCACGAATTGGGCGCCACCTGGCAACCATGCTGCTTACCGTCCTGATGGGGGCGTTCCTCGCCGCCACCCTGATCCGCTTGGCGCCGGGCTTCGATGCCGACGTGCAACAGCTCGACAGCCGCCTCAGCCATGAAACCGTGGAAGCTTGGCGGGCCGAGCGCGCTCAAAACCGCAACATCGTGCGCTTCTATTTCCATTATCTCGGCGCTGCTCTCCATGGCGACTTCGGACAATCGCAGACCTTGAACCGTCCCGTCCGCCGG
>JAIQFM010000075.1 GCA_020073285.1 Terriglobia bacterium
GTTGAACAGCACCTCGCCCAGGATGCTGCGGGCGGAATTCCCAGTGCACAGCACCAGTACGTTGTATTGCTTATCGGTCACTTCATCTTTCCTTCCAAGGTTGTTAACATGTTCTGCGTGGCGTCTTGCACGCGCTGGGATTCCCGCCGCAGCAATTCTCCGTGAGATAGTCCACCATGCCGTTCATCGCCTCGAAATTGGCCGAGTAATAAATGAACCGGCCCTCTTGCCGGCTTTCAATCAAGCCCGCATGGGTCAGCGTCTTGAAATGAAAGGACAGGGACGCAGGTGCAATCGCGAGCTTTTCGGCGATTTCCCCGGCGGACATGCCGCCCGGACCGGCGGCGACCAAGGTCCGGTACACCTCCAAGCGGGTGGCTTGCGCAAGCGCCGCCAGCGCCTTAACTACCTGTGCCATCTTCATCATAGCCCCACATTGTTTAATATTTGTTAAACTAACAAACGAATTAGACCAGATTTTCTTCGCTCTTTCAATCAAAAAGGAAACCGGAAATGAAAAGTAAGCAATCGGTTACGTGATATGAGTGACGAATATACCTGCGTCCTGCGCGCATGGCGCGCCCACGAAGGCGAACTGCGCGGCTATCTCGCGCACCAACTGCACGACCCTCACTTGGCCGCCGACCTGTTGCAGGAAGTGTTCGTGCGCGCGCTGCGCCAAGGCAAGGATTTCTGCCGCCTCGACAATGCCAGAGCCTGGCTGTTCCAAGTCGCCAGGAACGCACTGGTGGACTATCATCGGCTGGCGAAGGAAACCGTGGAAGTGCCCGAAGACATTCCCGGCGAAGAGAGCGAACATGAGCCTATCGTGGGGCTGAGCGAGTGCGTGGCGCGCGTGCTCTCGGAACTTTCGCCGGAAGACCGCGACATCATTGAGCAGTGCGAACTCGAAGGCATGAAGCAAAAGGACTACGCCGCACGCCACGGACTTACCCTCCCTGCCGTCAAATCCCGCCTGCTGAGGGCACGGCAGCGCATGCGCGAGCACATGAGCACGGCCTGCCAGGTGAAATTCGACGAGATCGGCCGGGTTGCCGGTCACGTCCCGCGCAAATAGCCTGCATCCTTTTTCGGCTTAGTTCGTCTCCTTGTCAGAGCCGACTCTGGAGCGCAAACGACACATGGAGAAAACAGAATGCCCGCAGCCCTGCTGAAATTCCCGCAATCCAGCCCGCGCGCCTTCCTGCTTGTCGCGGCCATCCTATGGCTCGCGCTGTACAAGGCACTGGAACCGGCCTCCCATGTGCTGGTGAGTTGGCTTCCGGTCGAGGGCGGCACGCATTTGTACGACGCGCTGCAATTCTTCTTCTACGACACGCCCAAGGTGTTGTTGCTGCTGGCCGGAATCGTGTTCGTGATGGGCATGATCAACTCGCACTTCACGCCGGAACACACTCGCGCGCTCCTGGCCGGGCGGCGTGAAGGCGTAGGCAACGTGATGGCAGCGAGCCTCGGCATCGTTACGCCGTTCTGTTCCTGCTCAGCCGTGCCGCTGTTCATCGGGTTCGTGCAAGCGGGCACGCGCGGAGTTTTCGCCGAGCGTACCGGCACCGGCTACTTCCTGAACTTCCGCTGGAACCGCGAGCAACTGGCTCGCTACGGATTGAGTGTCGAGGACGCCCAGGTGGCGGTGGAGAACGCGATTGGCGGCGAGGACGTGACCACGGTCGTCGAAGGGCGGGAACGCTATCCGGTGAACGTGCGCTACCTGCGCGATTTCCGCAGCGACCAGGGCGCGCTGCAGCGCGTGTTGGTTCCCGTCGGCGGACAACGGCAGTTGCCGCTGGGCGAGCTGGCTGAGATCGGGACCGACCGCGGTCCCGCCATGATTCGCGACGAGAACGGGATGCTGACCGGTTATGTCTATGTCGATGTCGCCGACCGCGATGCGGCAAGCTATGTCAGCGAAGCCGGCCGTGTTTTGCAGGAGGAGCTGAAGCTGCCGGCGGGATATGCCATTTCCTGGAGCGGCCAGTATGAAGCCATGGAGCGGGTCAAGCATCGGCTTACGCTGGTGGTGCCACTTACGCTGGGGCTGATCGTGCTGCTGCTGTACGCCAACACTCGTTCGCTCGCCAAGACGACGATCATTTTGCTGGCCGTGCCGTTTTCCGCCGTCGGCGCCCTCTGTTTCCTGTATCTGGCCGGCTACAACATGAGCATTGGCGTCTGGGTGGGACTGATTGCCTTGCTGGGGATTGATGCCGAGACCGGCGTCTACATGCTCCTCTATCTTGACTTGGCTTACGAGGAGGCGCGGCGTCAGGGCCGGCTGCACGACCTCAGCGGGCTGCGCGAAGCCATCGTGCAGGGCGCGGCCAAGCGGCTGCGACCCAAGTTCATGACCTTCGCCACCATGTGCATTGGTCTTCTGCCGATCATGTGGGCCACCGGAACCGGTTCCGACGTGATGAAACGCATCGCCGCCCCCATGGTGGGTGGGATCTTCACTTCTTTCCTGCTGGAGTTGCTGGTGTACCCGGCGATCTATGAGATCTGGCGGTGGCGCGCTGTTCCCCAGCAGCAGGTTGATGCCGAGTCCTTGATGGGTTACGACGAAGCACTGCAGGCGCCGTGAAGCGCGAGGCAGTGCCCAGGAGGCGATCTTATGTACATTCCAAGTGACGCTGTCCGGCGTTCGCTCACCGACCGACTTGTTCCCCTGTCGGCATGTCGCCAATGGGCGCTCGTCTGCGTGCTTGCGGGCTTGTGCGTTCCGGTGGGGAGCTTCGCGCAGAGTGCTCGGCGGCATAACAAGCAGCCAGCGGTTATCCAGCCAGAGCAGCAGACCACGCCCGAACCTGATCCAGCACCGGCGCTTGTAGCTGCCCCCGCACCTGCCCCGCCCACACTCGAGCACATGCCATCGCGGCTGCCGACGGTTACGTTTAGCGATGGGGCGCTCACCATCGTTGCCTATAACTCCACCTTGCGTGACGTTCTGGAGGCGGTTCGCAACCAGACCGGAGCCGTGATCGATGTTCCGCCGGAGGCCAACGAACGCGTCATCGTTAGCCTCGGTCCGGGCCCGGCGCGCCGCGTACTGGATTCCTTACTGGCTGGCTCCGCGTTCAACTATGTCATGCTGGGATCGGCGGCCGATCCGCAGGCGCTTTCCAAGGTGATTCTGTCGCCCAAGCCCAACGACGCGGCGGAAAAAGCCGGCGCGCAACGCGTAGCTCAGACTCCGCCTAACCGCACCATGGCGCGGTCGCAGGCGCCGCCACCAGAGCCGGTAGCTGAGATAGAGGATGCAGCTCCTGTCAGTGAACCTATCGCCAGCCCGGTGGCGAAACAACAGGACGCGGCCAAGCCAGACAGTGCTGCCAAACTGGAGACACCGAGCAAAGATGAGAGCGCCACCCAGCCGGCCAGTGTTTCGCAGAACGATTATCCCCACACTCCCAACATCAAGTCAGCGCAAGAGATCTTGCAGGACCTGTACGCCCGCCGCCGGCAGTTCACGGAGCAGCAGCAACAGCAACAGCAACAGCAGCAGCAACAGCAAACACAACAATGATCGCCTGGTAGACGCTGCGCAGCCTGAGCGAATCGGTTCTGCTGCCAGTCGGGCGCCAACGATGCGCCCACCCTTGCCCAGACCACCCAGGAAACAACGCCGTGCCACCGGGCAGAGCCCCCAATAGCGCCGAACATCGGGTTGTGGAGAAACGCGTGATAGGTAAACGAATTCGAACTTGAGCCGTATTGCGGGCGTGAGCGGGAAGCCCGCAGGCGAAATCCTGAGCCGCCGGCGAGGGACATCTGGTCAAAACGCTGGCGGAGAGGGAGGGATTCGAACCCCCGGAACCCTTTCGGGCTCAGCGGTTTTCAAGACCGCCCGTTTCAACCGCTCACGCACCTCTCCGCGCGCACTTTCAACAGTTTAACAGTATGACGCCGTCGCTTGACCTTGAATGTATACGAAAGGACGGTGCTTCACACCTGCGGCAGATCGGCGATGTGGTGGATGGTGGCGGCGATGCCACAGCGGCCACCCGACATTTCCACCCGCACCACCTTCCCATGGCAGCACACCATGGCGCTGGCGGGCAGCCCCAATTCCTTGGGCAGCATGAGCACGATTTCGATGTCCTTGCCCGCCTGGAAAGGTACGTCGGTGAAGAGAAACAGGCCGCCGACGCTAATGTCCTTGGTGGTGGCAGCCAGGGTGTGCCCCTCCACGCTCACCGTGGCGGGAACCGTGACCTTGATGCGCTCGTGCCGCCTGCGTACCTCGGCTTTCGACTTGGCCATGCGATCCCCTGAAAGCGGGAAGAAGCCTAGTCTGTCCCCGCGGGAGTCCCCGACTAGAATACACCACGGGGCGGCGTCATTACCTGCGTTTGCCGGCGACTGTGCCACAACCGCTGCCGGAATTTCTCGAATCGGGAAATAGGTCGGGATTATAATCGCGCTCTCCCATGACATTCGCATCCGGCACGCGTCTCGGTCCCTATGAAGTGCTGTATCGCATTGGGGGCGGAGGTATGGGCGACGTGTATCGTGCGCGCGATACCCGCCTGGACCGCACCGTGGCCATCAAGATACTGGCCGGCAAACATTCCTCCGATCCCGAGCTGAAGGAGAGATTGAAGCGCGAGGCCCGCAACATCTCCCGCCTCGCACACCCTCATATCTGTACCCTGTTGGACATCGGCAGCGAAGCCGACCGCGACTTCCTGGTCATGGAATACCTGGATGGGGAGACGCTGGCACAACGTTTGCAACGCGGTGTCCTGCCGCTGGATGAGGCGTTGGAGATCGCCATTGACGTGGCCGATGCGCTCGACAAGGCGCACCGGCTGGGCGTGGTGCACCGCGACCTGAAGCCCGGGAACATCATGCTGACTGCCTCCGGAACCAAGTTGCTGGATTTCGGCCTGGCCAAAGAGATGCGCCGCAAGAATGCCGATGCGGACGGAGAGACGTTTGCCTTTGCCACCGCTCCCGGGGTGGTGTGGGGGACGACGCCTTACATGTCGCCGGAGCAGACGCGTGGCATGGAAGTGGATGTGCGCAGCGACGTCTGGAGCCTGGGAGTCGTTCTCTACGAGATGCTGACCGGGCGGATGCCATTTGCCGGGCCCACCCACAGCGACGTTGTGGCTTCCATCCTGATGCAAGATCCGCCGCCGCCGGCGGAGTTCCGCCGGGACTTGCCGGAAGAACTGGGGAGGATCATCAACAAAGCTCTGGCCAAGAACGCCAGCGCGCGCTATCAGACCGCCGCCGACTTGGTGCTTGATTTAGACCGCGTACGCAACCAGTTGCGCTGGAAACAATCGGCCATCACCGCGGCGGCCGAACCGCCGGTTGCCTTGCCTGCCGATACCGGCGAACGGGCCGCCGCGCGGACTGCGCCTGCGAGTTTGTTGCCGATCTTGGCCGGCGTGGGCTTGCTGCTGGCTGCGATCGCCATCGCGGTGCTATTTGCGCGGGGTGCGATGAACGCGGCGCTGGCGGTCGTCATACTGTTCCTGAGCGCGCTCGCCGCCGGGACCTGGTGGCTGCTGACGCGGAGGGATTCGGTTGCGGTGCTGCCGTTTGCCTATACCTGCACCGATTCACAGGTGGCAGACGCGCAGTATGAGTACCTGGCCGACGGCATTACCGAGAGCATCATCAACTCCATCTCGCAGGTGCCCAGGCTGAAGGTGATCTCGCGCAACTCGGTATTCCGCTACAAGAGCAGGAGGCCCGATCCGCAAGTGGTCGGCCGCGAATTGCAGGTACGCAACGTGCTGACCGGCCGCATCCTGCGCCGCCAAGAAGGCCTGGAGATCAGCGTCGCGCTGGAGCGGACCAGCGACAGCAAGCATCTGTGGGGAAAGCAATACAAGTACGAGATGGTCGACCTGGCTGCCGTGCCGCAGCAGATCGCCGATGATATTTCGCGTAACCTGAGGGCGCGCTGGGCGCATTCCAGGAACGGCGCATCGAGTCATGTCAATTCGGACGCGTACCAGGCGTTCCTGCGTGGCCGCTATTTCTGGAACAAGAGGACGGGCGAAGACATTCGCAAAGCGATGCAGTGCTTCCAGGCGGCGCTGCAACACGATCCGAAGTTTGGCCTGACACACGTCTGCATGGCCGAGTGTTACCTGGCGTTGGGCGTGTACTCCGACATGCAGCTTGGCGAGGCGTACGCGCAAGCCAAGGCGTCGGTCATGCAGGCCCTTCTGCTGGACCCCGACCTGGCCGAGGCCCGTGTCCCGCTGGCGGTGATCAAGGCGGGGGACGAATGGGACCTGCCGGGTGCGCTGGACGAGTTCGCGCGCGCCGTCCGCCTCCGACCCAACTACGCCACCGCTCACCAGTGGTACGCCGAGCACCTGGTATGCGCCGGGCTCGAAGCGCAGGCGATCCGTGAGGCCCGACGCGCACTTGAATTGGACCCGCTTTCGCTGGTGATCAACGTCTCCTACGGAATCGTGCTGGTGGCGGCGCGCCACTTTGACGAAGGCATCGCGCAGTTGCGCAAGACCATCGAGATGGACGCCAATTTTTACCTCGCCCACCGCGCACTGCGCGACGCCTATCTCGAACTCAACATGTACCCCGCGTCCATCGAGCACCATCGCCTGGCGGCGCGGCTTTCGGGTGAATCTCCCGAACACGCGGAGGAATGCGCGGCGGCCTTGCTCGCCGCCTACCAGCATGGCGGCGCGCCACAGTATTGGCGCCAACGCATGGAGCAGAGCGAAGCCGACCGCAAGGCTGGGAAGCCCCTGGCGTACGACTATGCCGACGTCTCCCCCTACCACGTGGCGACCTTGCACGCCCGCCTGAGCGAAACAGAAGCCGCGGTTCTCTGGCTCAAGACTGCCTTTGAACGCCGCGACTATGGGCTGTTGTTCCTGCTCACCAACCCGGCCTTCGACGGCCTGCGCACCCATCCGGAAGTGACGGCCATGATGAAACGGCTGCGGCTGGTTTCCTGAATCGGCCTTGCACGCGGCTTTTCCTGCGTCCGCTTCCACTTTTCTGTTGCATAAGCCTGAGCGGTTATTGAGAATTCTCCGACTCTAAACCAAGCAGGAGGAGACATGGCATTCCCCAAAGACAGGGACGACATGGCGGAGGAGTCGTCAAAAAAGAAACCCGCACCCAAGGGCGGTAAGAAGGCGCCGAAGAAGCCAGCCAAGAAGGGCAAGAAGGGCAAGAAGGGATGCAAGTAGTACGATTTCCGGTGACGAATGGGAGCCAGTTCTAGGGCTGTCCCCGCAGGTCACATCTCGTGCACCCCCTGCGCCCGCAGGAGGGTTTGCGAAAGCCACGCCAGTCTCTGGACCGGCACGGTCTGAGGCAGGCGCCGCAAGGCCGCGAGCGACTGGGTGACGTGACGGTGGGCGGCCTTCTTGCATTCAGCCAGCGCTCCGGAGCGCTCAATGACCCCCACCGCCTTCCGCAGATTCCCCCGACCGGAGCCGTTGTCGCCCAGATACCGGCGCAGGAACAAGGCATCGCGCCGCCCGGCCCGGCGCAGCGCCAGCAACGCAGGCAACCGCATTCTTCGATTCGCCAGATCGCAACCGTAGCTCTTTCCCGTGTCGGCGGGCAGGTTGATGATGTCCACCATGTCATCGGTGATGAACAGCGCCATGCCGTAGTGATAGCCGTAGCCGGTAAGACTCTCGACTTCGGAAGCAGTCTTATTCGCCAGCAACGCGCCGCTCTTTGCCAATTGCGCGAAGTATTGCCCTACGCCCAGGGCGATCACGCGGTCGTACTGTCGGCGCGTCATCTTCAGGTTCCCGGTGTTGCGCACGTCCAGGTACTGCCCAACGTACAGATCGAAGACCACACGGTTGAGGATCTCCATCACCATAAGAGCGTTGCGGAACCGGCCACGCTGCAGCTCCTGGCTGATGGCTCGCAGCGCGGCGCACTGCATCAATTCGGTGGCGATGATGGCATAACTCACGCCGTAAGCCTGATGCAGGGACGCATGGCCGTAGCGGAGATCCGAGTGATCGAAGATATCGTCGGTCACAAAGGCGGACGACTGCAACAAATGCAGCGCGGCGGCCAAACGGCCCACCTTGGCGGCGTCGGACTCGCGGCGGCAGAACGCGCACTGGAAGACGAAAGCGTAGTCGGCGGTCACCTGGCCGCGCACCGTGGACATCATCATCTCGCGAAGATAGGCATCGTCGCGCGGGAGCTGCTGCCGCAGAATGTTTTTGCACCTCGCGTGCGCTTGCCGGAAAGTGCGGCGAAACGCCGCTAAATGGTCGTTCACGTCTTCCCGCCTGGGTTCATTTCCAAGAGAGCGAACTATAACGTAATCGGGCGGAAGTAACCACACGCCTGCCGGCACTGCCGGCGGCGCAAATCAGTTTTGGCCGATGCCGCCGCGGGCCGACCTCAAGTCGATGCCGAGCTGCTGGCACTTCTTGTAGAGGTGGCTGCGCTCCAGGCCGAGGGCGCGCGCGGTGTTGGTGATGTGGTGCTGGTGGCGCTGCAGCTCGGCGAGAATGGTCTGGCGCTCGAACTCGGCGGTGCGCTGGGAAAGCGGCCCGGACGTGGCCGTCGATGGCGCGCCGGCCGCCGGAACTTGCGGCAGGGCGAGTTCGACCGTGGCCGCGTCCACCTCGCCGCTCACCGCCAGCAACATGAGTCGCTCCACGACATTTCTCAGCTCGCGGACGTTGCCCGGCCAGGGATAGCCCTGCAGCGCGGCCACCGCGTCGGGGGCGAAGCGCATGGGCTTCCAGCCGTTCTGCGCGCATACTTGCCGCGAAAAATGTTCGACCAGCGCCGGGATGTCTTCCGTGCGCACGCGCAACGGCGGAAGCGCCAGCGGGAAGACGTAGACGCGGTGAAATAAATCCTGGCGGAACTTTCCTTCGCGCGTCAGCTCGTCCAGGTTGCGATGAGTGGCGACGACAACCCGCACGTCAACCGCGATGGGGTGATCGCCCCCAATGCGCTCGACTTCGTTTTCCTCCAACACGCGCAGCAGCTTGGCCTGCATGGTGAGCGGCATGTCGCCGATCTCGTCGAGGAAGAGCGTGCCGCCGCTCGCCTGCTCGAACTTGCCGATGTGGCGCGAGGCGGCGCCGGTGAACGAGCCTTTCTCGTGGCCGAAGAGCTCGGACTCGATCAGCTCGGCCGGGACGGCGGCGCAATTCAAGGTCACGAACGGGCCGCCGTGGCGCGGGCTTTTCTCGTGCAGCGTGCGCGCGGCGAGTTCCTTGCCGGTACCGGTTTCGCCGCGGATGCAGACGCGGGTTTCACTGGCAGCGACGCGCTCGATCTGCGCCATCACGCGCCGCATGGCCTCGCCCGACCAGACGATTTCGTGTTTGCCCAGCCGCGCCTTGAGCTGCTGGTTTTCCCGCTCCAGGCGTTTGAGCTTGAGCGCGTTCTCCACCGTGAGCAGAAGTTTTTCGGTGGAGATCGGCTTTTCCAGGAAGTCGAGCGCGCCCAGCCGTGTGGCCCGCACCGCCATCTCGATGTGCGCCTGGCCGGACATCATCACCACGGGAGCGGTGACGCCACTGGCTTTCAAGTCTTCCAGCAACGCGAGGCCATCGCGGCCAGGCATGACCACGTCGGAGAGGATGAGGTCGAACTCGCGCGCTTTGGCCAGCTCCAGCGCCTTGGCGGCGTTGTCGCAGACGGTGGCCTCGTGCCCGGCAAGGCGGAAGGCGCGGGAGAGCGAGGCCAGCGTGTTCGGCTCGTCGTCAACGATCAGCAATTGGGCTTTTGTAGGCACAATCCTTTTTCAGCCACGGAGGACACAAAGGCGAACTGAGAAATTTAAGAATTGCGTGTGGCAGCCGGCAATTCGTCAATTCTGCAATTCGTCAATTGGGTCGGTGTGTCCCTCCGTGCCCTCCGTGGCTAACCTAAAGTAATCATCGCCGATTTAAACATCTCTGGGTTCGCGGGCGCGGAATTTGTCCGCGGCAAATCAATGCGAAACGTTGTTCCCTTGCCCGGCGTGCTGCTCACCGAAATGCTGCCGTGATGGTCGCTGACCACCGATTGCACAATCGCCAGGCCGAGTCCGGTGCCGTGACGCTTGGTGGTGTAGTACGGCGTGAACAGGCGCTCACATTCTTCGCGGGAGAGGCCGCTGCCGCTGTCGGAGACTTCAATGCGCACGTGCTCGGGCGTGGCGCTGGTGCGCACGGTGATGACGCCGCCTTCGGGCATGGCATCGAGCGCGTTCAACACCAGGTTCGACAAGGCGCGGTGCAGAAGATCGGGATCGGCGTCCACCGGCGCGAGCGCATTGTCCAACTCCAGCCTGGCGGTTACGGGCGGGCGGCCATCCACGCGGAACTGCGCATCGTGCAGGCTGAGAACCTGGCGCGCGATGTCGTTGAGGTTCACCGGCTGAAGCTGCGGCTGCGGCATTTTGGAGAAGTCGCTGAAGCGGCCGACGATCGCCTTCAGATTGCCGAGTTCGGCCAGCAGCGTGGCGGTGCTCTCGCGGAAGACTTCGTCGAATTCGACGGAATTGCGCGAGCGCAGCAGGTTCTCCACCGTGATTTGCAGCGGGAAGAGCGGGTTCTTGAGCTCGTGCGCCAGGCGGCGTGCGAGTTCGCGCCAGGCGGCGACGCGCTCGGCCTGCATGGCGCGGTCGCGCTGCTCGACCAACTGGCGCGTCATGGAATTGAACGATTCGGCGAGCTGGCCGATCTCGTCGCGCGAGGCGACTTCCACCTGCGTCTCCCAACGACCGGCGGCGACCTCGCGCGCGGCTTCGGCGAGGCGCTCGATCGGTTGCGTCACGCGCGCCGCTACCCAGCCGCTCAGCAGAATCGCCAGTAGAATGCCGATCCCGCCGACAATCAGGGCAAAGGCGCCGATGTGGCGCTGCAATTCGATCAGGCCGCGCCGCGAGCTGCCGACCAGTAGCACGCCCAGCAGCGCGCCGCTGTCGTCCTTGAGCGGGATAGCGTGAAAGCTCTCACTGTCGGCGGTGTCGGCGGACCATTGCACCGCCTCATCGGCATCATCTTTTTGCTGCTGCACGCGGGTGATCAGTGGCGCGAGGCGGTCGGCATTGTCCACCGCGCCGGCGGGTCCGATGAGCGACTGTGCCGAGAACCCGGATTGCAGATTGCGGTAGAGCAGGATGCGCATGCCGGCGGGCAGCGTCAGCGACGACACGAACTCGCGGTCCAGGCGCTGGCCGCCGAGAACGAACAAGGGCTTGTCTCCGATGCTGACAGTGCGCGCCGCCATCAAGCCGAGCGTTGCCCCGTCGGGCAGCGGGACCAGGCGCAGCACCGCGCCTTTGGACGGCAGGCCGGGTGCGACATCTTCCTTGTAACCGAAGCGTGCCGGCCACTGCGCCGAGGAAATGATGGTGCCGTCGCTGGCAACGAATTCCAGCAAGTCGAGTTGGTGACTGTCGGCGACAGCCTTGGCTTCGGTCACATAGGCGAAAGTGTCGGCAGCGTGGCTCAGGTCAAGCGCCATGCGGGAGACGGTGTCGCCGGCGGCGATGGCCTCCACGCGGCGGACAACCTCGTCGCCGCGGCGGGTGAACTCGCGGCGGAACTGCGCGACCAGGGCATCGCTACGCTCGCCGTCGGCGCGCTCGAAGGCTCTGCGTGTGCGCACGGAGACTACCGTGGATACGCCGCCGACGGTGACCAGCACGATGAGCGCGAGCGAGAACAGCAGCCGGCGGCGAAAGCTCATCGCGCCTCCGCAGCGAGCCAGACGTCATCGATGGGCCAGCTTCCGTCGCGCGTGCGCGTCCAGTTACGGACGCGCGGGCTCACGGTGCAGGCGGCGGGCAGGTAAGCGATGGGCACGGCCCAATGATCTTGCAATGCTGCGACAGTAGCGCGATAGACCTCAGATAGTCCCACCCTATCCGCTCCAAAACCGGGAGCGGATAAGGGTGGGGCAACCAATTCCGGCATCGTCAGCGCGAGCCGATCGGTGCGCGCCAGATCGGTGAGCGCGACACCGGGATCGGTGGAGGCAAGGCGCATACGCACCAGTTCAATGTCGGGCACGATGACGTTCTGCGTGCTGGGCAGCGCCTTCAAGGCGATTCCCGCATCGGCGGCATTCAAGGCGATCCGTTCCGCCACCAACCGCGCCAGTGGATCGGCGGCGTCATACACCAGCGTGAGTGGCGCGCTTTGCTTCGCCTCGCCGCGCAACTGGCGGGCACGCGCCACCTGCGGCGTCGCCGGGAAAAGGAAAGAATACCCCGTGATCCAGTTGGGCAACAGGCCGGCTGCGGGTTCGCCGTGGCGCTGCAGGAGGACGTTGTAGATGGAATCGCGATCGACGGCGAGCGCGATGGCTTCGCGCACGCGCCGGTCGCGCAGGTTGGAGTGGCTGAAGCGCAGCGCCAGCAGGTCAACTGGATCGCTGGCGAAAATGCGCCGGCTGGACTGCGGGGCGCGCGCGAGCTGGTCGGGCGCAACTTCGACGATATCGGCGCGGCCCAGTTCCAGGTCCATCATCTGCTCGCGCGGAAGGCGGTTGAACTGGATATCGATGGCGTCCACAAACGGCCGCTCGTGCCAGCCGTCTTCCAGCGCCGCGAGCGAGAGGCGGCGGCCCGCCTGAAATTCGCTTACGCGGAATGCGCCGCTGCCGAGCAGCTTGCCCTCACCGCGGAGCACGATGGAGTTGCGTGGGAGCGTCAGGAAGGCCGGCAAGTTAGGCAGCGGTTGCTCGCACTCAATGATCACCGCGTCACCTATCGCGTGCACGTTCCAGTCAGGATTAGCCTCGTGCAGCGACCGCACGGCCACGGCTGGCGTCAGCGCGCTGCCGTCGGAATAGCGCACGCCCTGGCGCAGCATCAGACGCCAGCGATGTTCGCTCTCCTGCTGCCACGACGAGGCCAGCGATGGCATGGGGCGACCGCTCGGGTCGAGCCGGACGAGCGTGTCGTACAGAAGCGGCGCGATTTGCGCGAAGCCCTCGTCCTGAGCGGAGGCGACGGGATCGAGCGACGGCGGTGCGGCGCGCATTTCGACGCGCAACGTGCCGCCGTAGCGCGGGCGCGTCTCCGCCCGCGCCGCCGATGCGAGGAGCAGCGCGGCAAGAAGGAAAACCCCCAGTGAGGTTGCCCCACCCTTGTCTCGCCCGGTTTTGGCGAGACAGGGTGGGGATTTTCCTCGCGCTTTCTTACTGCCCGCAACTAATCGCAAGCTCGAACACATCGTATTTGCCCGTTTTCAGATTGCGCACGACAGTGGTCGCATTGTGTGCGTCTGACGAAGTCCACAGTGCAGTCACCGGTCCAGCGAATTCGACCGGCGCACTGACCTCGACCGGCTCGCGATCGGCAATTTCGAAGGCTCTTACCACGTCCGGCGTTTCGCCATCTCCAACGCCGGCAACCAGCAACTGCGTTTGCGCGCCACAGGGACTCTTGACCGCCGCAAGATCGCTGCCCCAATCGCGCGCCCGGATCCCGACATCGTTGACACCGTCCATCAGGTGTACCGAGCCGTCGGTGCGCGCAAACACCCACAGCGTATATGTCGGGCGCGGAACTCCGGCAGCCGAATAAAACGCGGGAACGCTGGTCAGCTTGCCGATTCCCGGCGTCACCACGCCGGTAAAGAAGTTGCGCGAAGCGCCGAACAATGCAGTCTGCGCGCCTGCGATGGGCCAAGGATCGTCACCCTCGCGACAGTTCAAGCTCAGCGGCGGCGCGGCGGTGCTGGCGCAGACCACGCCGGGAAGATAGGCGTCGAAGAGGTGGTCGCGCGCCAGCGCCACGCGTCCGCGGGCGTCACGAGGCCAGGCACGAGAGTGCGGGATGGCAAACTGCTGCGCCAGGAGCCAGCGGCCGGCGGTCATCTTGTACAGCGACACGTTGGCCACGTCCAGCACGACCATGTGCTCTTCGGCGCCGGCCTGCACGCGCGCCACATCGAGGATCGGCGAATCTTGCGACCAGAGCTGGTTTTTGCGGATCACCACCAACGGCCCGTTTAGCACCGGCGCTGCGGTTTGCGAGCGCGGCGCGGTGACCATCGCCACTTTGGTTTCGTTTCCCTGGCGCACCTCGGCGATCCAGAGATAGCCCGGGGGAATTTCGGAAAGCGTCAGCCTGATGTCCGCGGCGGCATTGGCAGCGACGACGCGCACGCCGGCAGCACTGAGGTCGTTCTGCAGAGCGTGCTTGATCACCGGTATGTAGTCAGCAGCGAGTGAGGAGACGTTGCTCACGGTGAGCGTTACCGTGCCCGGCCCGGTGATGGCGGCGATCTCGCGCGCCAGTTGCGCGACCGGCTCCGTCCATTGCGCCACCGCCGGCGGGCACAAGACGAATGCGAGCACCACGAGCGCGCTGCACCGGGCTGCGTTGCGGATCATGAAATTGCGCGAATCATAACGCGGGAGTAAGAGTCGATGGTCGCTGGCCGATGGTCGATGGCGGGTGCATTCGAATTGTTCGAATCCGCGCATAAATGGATTCCTATTTCACATCGAGCGAGGTCCCGGCGAGGCGCCGCGACTACGCTCTTTGCTCGGGCGCGTGTGCCACCCTCAAACAAGATCCTTCAGCACGAGCACCACGTCGCGCGTTTGCGCGGCGCCCGATTGCACCGTCAGCTTGATCTTCGTTCCCGGCGCTTCCCCGCCGCGGAAGCGGGCGCGAAGCTCAGGCAGGGAGACCTGGGCGGCGGCGCGGCCATCGACTGCCGAGATTTTGTCCCCGACCTTGAGGCCGGCCACAGCAGCCGGACCGGCGGCGATCACGTCCATCACTTCGAAATCGTCACCCGCCTTGTTCACCCACCTTCCGGAACGGTCGAAGATATCCGGCTTGTCGTAGTTGGCATTGCGCTCGAAGATGAGTTGCTGGTGCGGATAATCGAAGGTGATGTTGAAGCGCTTGAGCACGCCCGCGCCGACGTTGCCGGCAACGTACGGGCTGATGAAGGCGCCCTGGGTCTGCAAGGAGAGCTCGGTGAGGGGATTGTCCACCGGTACCGAGCCGAGGCGGAGGGTCTTGACGCGTGTCACCAGACCTCGCGCGGCGCCGCCGACGCCCCAGCCGGTCACGGCCTGCACCTTGGCGCCCAAACGCGCAGCGAGATCATGCTTATCGGCGAATGGCTTTAGTACCGACAGTGAAGAGCGGCTGCCGGTGTCGATATCAAATTTGCCGGCGATGCCGTCAATGTCGCCTTCGACCTGCGGGATGTGGTTGTTGAACTGGAAGGGCACGGGCGTGCCTTGTCCGTGGTAGGAGAAGGCACTCGGCAGCGTTATGGTGAGCTGGCTGTGCTCGTAGTCGACACGCACCACCAAGCGCTTGAAGATTTCGTAGCCGATGAGGCCGCGGATTTTCACGCCCTCCACGTTGGCGAACGAATCGAGGTCGAAGATGGCGAAGAGTTGGTCCGACAGCGTCGCCTCGCCGACCTGGACCGATTGAACTTTGGTTAGGCCGACGTCCTCGGACTTCTCGCCAACCCCGCGGCCTTGCAGCGCTCCCTGCGACTTCAGGTCGAGTTCCCTGGCGAGCGTGGGCGCGACGATGTTGGCGCCGCCGGTGTCGCAGAGGAAGGTGTAGGGTCCCTTGCCGTTGATTTTGACGTCGACGTAAATGTGGTTGTTGAGCAACTGGAAGGGAACGGTGGTCGAGGACTTGCCGCCGGCGATCGCGAAGTCCGGCGCAGGGGGTGCGGGCATGCGGAACCGCGCCGCCTCGATGGGCACATTGAGTTCGACTTGCTGGACCGTGCCGAATTGATCGTACTGGCTCTGGCCATTGGTGCCGTGGACGGCAAACGGCAACTTGACGCCTTGCACCGTGCGGTAGTCGGAGAGATACGTGGTGCGGGTTTCGATGTCGGCCTTTTCCACGGTGCGATCGAAGAGGTGGGTCGTGGCGTCAATCCAGAGGTCGAAGGGGCGGCCGTTCTGCGGCGAGATGCGCAGGAGGTAGAAGCGCTTGCCCTGGTCCTCCTTCTCGCCGGAATACTCGATCTGAGCCGGCCAACGCTGCGGGTACCAGTAGGCCATGGCGCGGCGATAGGCTTCATCGGCAGCGCCCTGGCGCGCGTCACCGCCACCTTCGGCGCGCGGCTGACCAGAAGTATCCGTCGACCAGACGGTGGTTCCGTCAAAGCCGTCGGCGCCGGAGGCCGGCCCGAGGTGGTAACGCTCCACGTAGTGCCCGGTGAGGGTGTCCTCCCAGGATTCGGCCTCGCCGGAGAGGCCGCTGGTCTTGATGCTTGCCTTGGTATGCACGCTACGGACCTGGTCGAGGGCGTCGCCGCCCATCGCCTGTTTTGACTTGGCCAGAATTTCCTGCGCGGTCTGGGCGTGTGCAGGCAATAGACAGACAATCGCGAAGGCGAGTGCGGGAATGAGTTTGTTGCGCATACGTGTCCTCTCCTGAGCAGTGTACTCGCAGGTGATTACGCAATACGCGGCTGCGAAGTTCGCGCGTGAGCGGTCGATGGCTGATGGCCGATGGCCGTTTCGTTCCGAGCCAACGACCATCGACCAACGACTGATTTTTTACCGCTGTCCCTGTTTCCCGTGAGGCGGCGGATCGTCTTCTCCGTCCGACTGCGGCGGCGCGCCCATGCTGCGGAACACGTCGTTGGCGAAGAAGAACTTTCCGTCGGAAGGCACCATCATCACCTGGATCTTGTCCGAGAGGCGCTCGGCCACGATCTTGTTGATGAGCAGTGGATTCTGTTTGAGCACCAGCGCTTCGCTCTTCATGCGCTCGGCGTCAGCGGCGGCGGTGACGCGGATGCGGTTGGCCTCGGCGTCGGCGAGCAGGTTGCGCCGCTCCAGTTCCGCCTTGCTGTCAATCACCTTGGCTTGCGCCGCGGCCTCGGCGTTCTTGATGGTCGTTTCCTTGCGCGCTTCCGCTTCCAGTCGCGATTGCTCGATCTGCTTCTGCTTGAGCGGGAGCGTGTACTGCATGGCGTCGGACTCGCCCTTGGCCTGCAGCACGCGCACCTGTGCCTGGCCTTCCGCGCCCTTCACCTCGCGCACTTTTTGCGCCTCGGCCTGGAGCTCGGAGATGCGTACCTGCTTCTGCTGGATCTCGGTTTCCACACCCATGCGGTCGTTCTCCTGCTCGCGCAGCAACAGGGTTTCCAGGCCCTTGGCGTATTCCGGGGGAAGCGTGATGTCGCGCAGCATGACTTCCTTCACGCGAATACCGTCGGCGCCGAGTTTGTTCGTAATGATTTTTTCCGCCTTGGCGCGCACTTCCTCGCGCTTAACGGAGAAGACGTCGCGTACGGTGTAGTTGGGCACCAACTCGCGCCACGCGCTGGCCACCACCGGCGGCACCAGTTCGGTGTCCACCGGCTGCGGCAGGTGGCTCTGGATGTAGTCGAGGCGGTTGGGATCGAGGCTGTAGCGCACGGTAATCGCCAGCCCGAGCGACAGGCCTTCCTTCGCCTGCACATTCAGCGGCTCGACCTTTTTCTTGTCTTTGGTTTTGTCAACATCACTGGCTACGCCGGTGGTGTACAGATGGTCGCGCGTGTCGAACATCTCCACGCGGTCGATAAACGGCTTGACCAGGTGTACGCCGGGATAGAGCGTTCCGGGACGCGTTCCCGTGACCTGGCTGACGCGCACGCCAGCCATCCCGCTAGGGACCACGATGATACTCAGGGCGATGAGCAGCGGCGCCCACGCCACCGTCACCAGCGCCACGGCGGTGCGCCAGCGCAGGGGTTCGGGTTCAGGAAATCCGGTGCGGCGGTGTTGGAGTTCGGCGTACAAATCGTACGCCACGACGGCGAGCGCGGCGATGAACATCCCGATCGCGCCGGCCAGCAGCAAGTACTTCAATGCGAGCATGGGTTCCTCCCTTACTTCTCGGAATTTCCGAAGAGATCGTCTTCCGGCTGGGGCCGCGGCGCGGGGCGGCGTAGCGGCCGCAGCAGGTGAAACAGGCCGCCGAAGATGAACTCCTCCAGCAGCAGCGCGCAGGTGAGGGAGAAGAAGAGTCCGGCGATCACGACCGTTACCGAAATCGCGTCCTGCATTGGCTTTCTCCTCTCCAGAAAGTAGTCAGTAGTCAGGAGTCGGTGACCAGCTACTGACCGACCGCTGCGTTGCTCGAAACCGTCTGCGCCTGCGCGACCACCGTTTCGGTGGAACCGAAGATCTGCGCCGTCTGTGCGTCGGCTTCCGCGCGGATCACAACCGTGTCGCCCACGCGCACCATCTCGAACACCTGCTCCAGATCGCGCCTGGCCATGCGGATGCAGCCGTGCGAGGCCGCCTTGCCGATGGAGCGCGGCGCGTTCGTGCCATGAATGCCGTATCCCTTGAGGCGCTCAGGCCCATCCAGCGCGAGCCCAGCGGGTTCGCGGGACCGGGGCCGATCACCGTGCCCTTGTGGTAGTAGGTGGGGTTGGTGAGACGGTTGATAATCTGGAACTCACCAGCGGGGCTTGGGCTGGCTTCGGCGCCGACCGCAACCGGAAACACCTTGAGCACGCGGCCGTCTTCCAGCACCGCGAGCTTGCGGTCGGGGATGCTGACCAGTACCTGGCGCGAAGGCTGCTGCCTGGTCTGCGCCAGGGCTTCAACCGTGGCTATTAGTAGGACCGCAACCAGCCAGTTCGCTTTCGCCAGGTGCTTCGAGTTGCCGCTGATGTTGCGCATCGCCTTTGCCTCTCGACCAGGACATAAGGCAATGTGGCAGCCGAACCATAAGATGTTGGTAAGAGTAGACTTATTTCAGCGACGGGCGTTGGCGGTGTGTCACTGGACACACGAGTGTGTCAGGGCTGACACGGTGGCAGAAAATTAACTGACAAAAAATGTCAATCAACTATCCCCCACCCCCCGTGCTATGTGTAATCAATAACTTAGGCTCAGGATATCTATAGGTAACCTAGGGTTACTCGGAGCGGGTCGGGTTTATTGCTGTAGCGCTTCATGCATACAGCGGGGATCGGGGGCCTTCCGAATTGCTCATGAAGACAGCCTTGCCAGCGAGTGCCGCGGCGTCCGTCGGGGTTAATGCTGCGCGATGGGATCGGCGTTGCAGTGCGTGCTTGAACAAAACCGACTCCGGCGAAGATAATGCCTGCGCAAGGTTTGTAGTTGGCGAGCGACGATCATTACCCACATCTGCCAAAACCGGGCAGATCTGGGGCACCAACAAGGCCCTAATAAGCTCTCAGCACTAATCAGGAGTGATCGATGAAACGGGTCATTGTGTCCGTGGCGGTCGTGTTCGCATTCCTCGTAACACTGGCAGGCTGCGGGAAAAGCAGCAGTTCCACGTCGACCACTTCCGTGACGGTGGTCATTACGCCGAACACGGCGACCGTGAACACAGGCGCCACGCAGCAGTTCACCGCCACCGTCGGCAACACCACGAATACGGCCGTGTCCTGGTCGGTGAACGGCGTTACCGGTGGCAATCAGACCGTTGGGTTCATCTCCTCCTCCGGGCTGTACACCGCGCCGAACACCGTGCCGACGCCGGCTACCGTCACGGTGACTGCCGTTTCGCAAGCCGACACGGCGGTATCGGGCACGGCGCAGGTCACCATCACCGCGCCTTCGACTCCGGCCGCAAGCCTGACAGTGAGTCCCCAGGCGGTCACCATGCCCGCCGGGGGCCAACAGACATTTGCGGCGACGGTGAGCGGCAATCTGATCGCGGTGAATTGGACCCTAAGCTGCCAGTCGGCCGTGGCGGGCGCTTGTGGAACTATCACCACGGCGGGCGTGTACACCGCCCCGGCTGCGCCGCCACCGGGAGCAAATGTGACCGTTACCGCCACGGCGCAAGACAACAGCGTACCGGCGGCGGGCGCCGTCGTCACCGTGCAGTTCTCCAACGGCACTTTGAACGGGAAGTACGCATTCTCCTTGGCCGGGCAGAACGCGGGCGTTTCCTACCTGGCGGCGGGCAGCATCACCTTTGACGGCAACGGCAACATCACGGGCGGCACGGAAGACATCAACAGCGGCGGCGTTTCCTCGGTGTCCATCAGTTCCGGCACTTACCACATCGGTACCGATGGGCGTGGCAACGCCGGCGTGGTGACCTCGGGTGGCCCAGTCAATTGGCAGTTCGTCGTCATCAACCATGCGCACGCGTTCGTGATCCGCTTCGATTCCGGCGTCCCCAGCGCCAGCGGGACGATGGACCTTCAAGACGCGTCGCAATTCACCTCCGCCGGATTCAACGGCAGTTATGCGTTCAACCTTTCGGGCGCGAATTCCAGCAACAAGCCCGGATCGCTGGCCGTCGCGGGCGCGCTCACCTCCACCGGAGCGGGCGTCATCGGCAGCGGCATGCTTGACGTTAACAACGCCGGAACTCCGTCAACCGGCTTGAGCCTGAGCGGCACCTACGCCACGCCTTCCTCTTCTTCTGGACGCGGCACCATGATTCTGGCCGGCGGTATCGGCACGCAAAACCTCGCGTACTACATCGTGGACGCCACGCACGTGAAAGTCATCGAGACCGACGCCGCCACACAGCTTTCTGGCGACCTGTTCAAGCAGCCAGCGGGACCGTTCAGCAACGCCAGCTTCAAGGGCGGATTCGCGTTCGCGTTTCTTGGTTCGACCAGCAGCGGCGCGTTTGGCGAGGGCGGCGTCATCACGCTGGACGGCGCCGGCACGGTGACGGTCGGGACGATGGACATCAACGCCAATGGTAATCCGCAGAACAGCCTCGCGGTTTCCGGAACCTACAACGTGGTTGATGTAACGACCGGGCGCGCGACGGCATCGCTATTGGT
>JAIQFM010000273.1 GCA_020073285.1 Terriglobia bacterium
CTGAGCTACGCGTTCGGGCAGCCAATCCCGCAGCGAGGCAGCCAAGTAAAATCGTGGAGAAAGCAGATCGTCATCCGCTCTCACGACCCCCTCTGCAACCGCCCGGGATGCGAGCGGTGTGTGCGGGTAGATTCGCATTCCAACGGTTATCTTCAGAAAATCGAGATGCAACGACTCGGCAAACGCCAGGCTCTCCTCGACGGAGTCTCTGGTTTCACCGGGTCCACCGAGCAACAGAAAGCCGAACCGTTCGATGCCCACGTCGGCAAACATCTCGGAGATGATCTGGACTTCGGTGCGATGAAACCGCTTGTTCAACATCTGCAGTATTGGTTCCGACCCGCTTTCGAATCCCAGGCTTATCTGCGTACACCCTGCCTTGGCCATCAACTGCACTAACTCAAGGTCAACCCATTTCGGATAAACAATGGCCCACCAGTCGAGGTCGAGTCCTGCGTCGATCACCCTGCGACACAGGTCTTTGGCGTAGGACGGCGGGAGATTGAAAGTATTGTCCACGAAATGGAAATTACGAAATCCTCGTGCGTAGACTTCGGCGATCCATGCGACCACCAATTCCGGTGACCGCTTGCGCACTGGTTTACCCTCAATTGCACTGGTGGAGCAAAAGACACAATCCAGCGGGCACCCGCGCCGGCTCTGCACCGGAACTCGCGCCGCCGTATCGGTGGAGTCCAACCACAAGCGAGGTTCCGGCAAACGCAGCGTGTCCAAGTATTCGACATAGTCTCGTTGCAGAGCCGCGCGATTCGGCAGATACACTCCGGGAGGCGCTGCGGTTCGACGGCCCGCCTCCAGCCAGGACAACAGAGCGGGAAACGCGATCTCACCTTCGCCCTGAATTCCGAAGTCGGCGCCTAAGAATGTCAAAGCGCTTCCGGGGAAAATGCTGTAGCCGGCGCCACCCAAGACGACGGGAGCACGCGAAACCTTCCGACAAACCGCAAGTAACCCCTTCAATGGCGCGAGGAAGAAGTGCGCGCACTGCATGTTCTGGTCGTCAATGTTCCTGACCGAGATGCCGATGACGTCGGGGTGCAGTTGCGAGATCGCATTCCGGATCGCTGCTTCCCAAGTGGCTTCCGACGCCAACGTCAACAACCGTACTTCATGCCCGGCCTTTTCCGTCGCGGCGGCAACGCAAGCCAAGCCCAGCGGCAAGGGCGTTTCCAAGCCGCTGGTCACGTTGTTGCTCGAGATGAGCAGCACCCTCACGATTATTTCCCCGGCCAGGCGTGGGCGGACGGCGCCTGCAAAGCTTTGAACAAGCGTGCAACGCTTATTTCGTCTCTCTCTAAGCTTCCCACGATTTCGTGCGCGTGTCGCAAGCTCAGCAACTCGGGTAATTACGGCCGTTCCATTTTGGTCCGTATTCGCGGTCTGGCGACGATTCCTCTACCGACAGCCACAATGCGGATTATCGTAGTTGGTAGTAGGGCTGGCGATCAGCAATCGACAAATGTAAGTGTTGATGTAGGCAGCCACCGAACCCGCATGAACCGAAGTCGATCGTTCGCGAATGTCCGGCAGTGTGCGACCAAACCGAGTAGCACAACCTCGGAGAAGCATGATTCTGATCCTTCCCAGGCCGATCGTATCGACGCGTTACCCGACGACGCCGAGGATTGGCCGATCGCAACTGCCGCCGCAAGCCTCAACCGCCGGCGCTTCCTCAAGTTAGCCGCCATCCCGTGCGCCGCGTGTGCGCTGGCGGCTTGTTTGCCGCCGGGTTCCTCCGTGTCGCTGCATGCTTCACTGCTTCCGCAGAGCGACGATGCTATTGAGGCCCGGTTCTATGACAAGCTCGCATCGAGAAATGTCCAGTGCAGGTTGTGTCCACGGCAATGTGTCGTCGCCAACGGACGACGCGGCTACTGCAATGTCCGCGAAAACCGCGGGGGAACGTACTACAGCCTGGTCCACTCGCGATTGTGTACGGCACACATTGACCCGATAGAGAAGAAACCCTTCTTCCATTTCCGTCCCGGCACGCTCGCCTTCTCAGTGGCGACGGGCGGCTGCAATGTGAATTGCAAGTTTTGTCAGAACTGGGAGATTTCGCAGATCGCGCCGGAGCAACTGCGACGGCAGTACGTCACGCCATCGAGCCTGGCCGCAGCGGCCAAACAGAACGGATGCCCCACGCTCGCCTATACCTACAGCGAACCAATCATCGCGTCCGAGTACTACCTGGATTGCGCGGGGGCCGGGCACAGCTTGGGAGTGAAGAGCGTGTTCGTCAGCAATGGATTCATTCGCGGCGAACCGCTGAACAAGCTCTGCGATCGCATGGACGCAATCAAGATCGACCTGAAGGCGTTCTCCGACGCCTACTACCGCGAAGTGGTAAATGCGGAGCTCAGGCCGGTCCTCGACACGCTGGTGACGATCCGCAAGCGAGGAGTGTGGCTGGAAATCGTTTACCTGGTGGTTCCAACGTTAAACGACAGTGATGGCGAATTCAAAGCTATGGCGAAGTGGGTAAAGTCAGAATTGGGATCCGATGTGCCGGTTCATTTCACACGCTTTTATCCCCTGTACCGTCTGAAGAACCTTCCGCCGACGCCGGTCGACACACTCCGGCGAGCGAAAACAATCGCCGACAGCGAAGGGCTCCATTTTGTGTACGTGGGCAATGTGCCAGGAGATCCTGGCGAGGACACGTATTGTCCCAGGTGCCAGCACATGGTGGTGGAGCGCACGGGCTTCACCGTGCGCAGGCTGCAGTTGAAGAACGGCAGGTGCGAGTTTTGCCAGCAGCCGGTACCGGGAGTGTGGTCGTGATGAAGTGACGTTGGGTCGCATGAGGAAAGGGCTTATGTTGATGTCCGCGCTTTCGCCGATCGTGTTGGGCGTGATGGTGCTGACCATGCTAGTGGTGTCGGCGAACGACGTGGGCCAAGTCAGGCCCGCGGCGGTTGCTGGAACCTTTTATCCCGCCGATCGAGGTGAGCTGGAAAGAACCGTCGACGGTTTGCTCGCCGGCGCGCAGGTAGCGCCGGTACAGGGGCATGTCTGGGCAATCGTTTCTCCCCACGCCGGATACCCTTATTCCGGGGCCGTTGCGGCGCACGCGTATGCGCTGGTGAAGGGGCAGAAGTTTCGGCGTGTTGTAGTGATCTCACCGTCGCACTACGAGAGCTTTGGCTTCGCTTCTATTTATGACGGTGATGGGTACGCTACTCCGCTGGGGCAGGTCGCGGTGGACAAGACTTTTGCGGCCAAGCTGGCCGGGGCAAGCCCGCTGCTACAGCTCTCGAGCCGTGGCCATACGCCTTCTGGCGAACGGCGCGAACATGCGCTGGAAGTGCAACTGCCATTTCTGCAACGCGCCCTCGGCGATTTTCAGTTGGTGCCGATTGTCATGGGCGAGCAGAGCTATGAAGTCAGCCGCGCGCTCGGGGTTGCGCTCGCAAAGACCATCACTGCGCCGGACACGCTGATCGTTGCCAGCTCCGACTTGTCCCACTTCCACAAGTATGAGGAGGCCACCGCCCTCGATCGCAAGCCACTGCGAGCTGTGCAAACCTGGGACTACTTCAGCCTCTCACGGAACCTCGCGGCTGGCGTTTGGGAGGCGTGCGGAGGCGGCCCAATTGTCGCGGCCATGATTGCCGCCGAGCGCCTCGGCGCAACCGAGGCGGCTCTACTGAAATACGCGAACACGGGTGATGTGACAGGCGACCACAGTCGAGTGGTGGGCTATGCAGCCGCGGCGCTGATTCAGCCGGCCGCACAGGGTTCGGCGAAAATCGCGGATTACTCGCTCAGCAAGCGCGATGAGGCTGAGCTGCTGAAGATCGTCCGCCAGTCCGTCGAAACGGCCGTACGGCAGCACACGCTACTGGAGCCGGTTGCGCCGCCCAAATCCGATTTTCTGCTGGACGAACGAGGGGCCTTTGTCACCCTCACCAAGCGTGGCGAGGTGCGCGG
>JAIQFM010000076.1 GCA_020073285.1 Terriglobia bacterium
TCGTGCCGATGGCGAACACCTTGGTGGCCCCCGGCCGGCTGACGGCAATGATCTTCTGGCCGTTAATTTCCGTCACTTCGGCGTCGGGGTAGCGGCGCCGGTAGTAGCTGACGACCGCTGCGACGGAGTCGGAAGTGGTATAGACCTGGCTGGCAACCGGGATGCCGATGTCGGGGAGGTTGGCGTCCTTAACCTCGACCGGCTGCGAGCCGGGATAACGGTCAGAGTCGGACGAACCCACCGATGGCGCCGGCCGTGGTTGCAGGGATGGGTCGCTCTGCTTGCCCTGCTGACCCAGGGTGCTCAACGCGTTCTGCACCGCCTGCGGGTCGATGCTGCCCGCCGACGAGTGGCTCGCGGGGTTGTTGGCGTCCGGGACGATTACGGGTTGCTGCTGCGGCGGCGAAGTGAATGTGTCGGGAGTGCTTGCCTGACCGTGCGGAGTTTGCGCGGCGGTACCCGGAAGCGGTTGCTGCGATCCTAGTGCGGAAGCGGAAGTCTCGCCGCCGAACAGTGAACGCCCGGCTGCCCGCTGTACGAACATCACCCGGATGACGAATAGCCCGGCGGCTAAGAAGACCAGGCCAAGCGCGACCACAATGACGCGCATCTGTTTGTGGTGGCGATGGAGTTCGGCGGTTATTGCCTCGACCGCGTCCGGCGCGATGGGTCCTCCGCAGGCGGCACAAAAACGCCCGCCTTCCGCCGGTTTTCCGCAGTGGCTACAAAACGCCATTTCTGCCCAAGGATACGCCATCAGCGCGGGAACTGCGCAACCGTCCGTGCAGCATTCCTCCGGATCTTCAGATGCGCCGAGCCCTTGGTGCCGCTCTCTCGGGAGGCCCTACCCTACGCCAGCGCGACTGCCAGGTTGACTCCCCCTTCCTCCCGAGGTGTAATCACCGACGTTACCGCGCCCTCGTGGGGCGTGTCGTTGAGGCTGAGACATTGATGGTCAGAACACGGAAAACAATATCGGCGCTGAAGCAAAAACAGTTGCTTCAGGAAGCGGACTCCCAGTGCCCATTTTGCCGGGATCGCGATGTCTCCACGTTTGAGTTCCACCACATCGACGGTGATCCTTCAAATAATGACCTCAACAATCTCATTGTCGCTTGCAGCTCCTGCCACACGCGCATCACCAAAGGCTGCCTCTCAGAAGCAGATGTTGTCACCAAGAAGCGGGAACTCTGCTGGACATTGCAAACACGCCGAAACACTGGACAAACTGCCGTCAATGTAAACGTCACTTCCTCTTCGTTCCGTGGCGACATCGCCCAAACCATCACCAAGATTTCCGGAGTCAGAGCCCCGCGAATTGTTCATCCCCCGAATTCCGTCGGCGCGAACCTCGCCATGAAAGGCTACATCGACTACCTGATTGCTCGGTACTTTGACTATCGAAAGGCCGACCGGAGCTACGGGAGGAAGACCCGGTTCTCGCACGCCGTTATCCATAGGCGCATCCAAAAGGAGTTCGGTGCGAAGACTTTCTTCCTCCCTGAAAGCAGTTTTGGCAACCTCGTCGCCTTCTTGACGCGGCACATCGACGAGACGATCCAAGGAAGACGAAACGGCAGCGGCGGCATCCAGAACTATCACTCCTTCGAAGAACACTGTTTGAAGCACAACCTGTAGCCCAAGAGTGGACACTTATCTTTGAGATCATCGTGGACGACCGTTTGCGATATGGCAAGAAGCCTTTTTTGCGGGCAGTGGAATTGTTTTCGAGTTACCGACGATTTCGCAGTCTTGTAAGGCGTGCCTCGAACTCATTCAGCGCTTGAATAGACATGCCTATTCTGACTAAACCAGCAATGGCGGCTCGCTTGATCTTGCAGGACGACCACTATCGACGCGTTGCTGATTTATGCTTCCGACATCTGCAAGGCACGTTTGAACACTTCACCGCCCGCCAACAACATGAATGGATTCGCGGCGTCTCCAACAGTGATCCTGAATACGGCAGAAAGAGGTATTTGGATGCTTTGACTGACCGCGAGCATCACCAGAGCGAAGAGTATTCTCACGCTATTGCGTCAGTGCTATTTGCTCACATTTGGCTCTTGTCCGCTGCCAACTACTACCGGCTGTCCTGCAAGCACAAGACTCCTTATGATGCGCCATGGCTTTCGACTAAGCCCATAAAGGGGACATCCTCACCAGCTTTGATTGCCAAAGAACTCAGGCTGCATGCCCTTGTAATTCAACAGGCAGAAATATTACATGACATGCGAAACACCATCGCCCACCTCGTTGAAGACGATCGAAAAACGGCCCTCATGAAAGACCTGGATTTCCCAACGGCTTTTCGATTGGTGGAGGCCGTTTGGACGATCTACATTGCACTACTCCGGTACTATGGGGTTCATGCGGACACAGGCAGTTGGGCTATCCAGACAAAGAGGTATGGCTTGCCGAGAAAGACACCCTGAGGGCGACCGTACTCAGCGCTCACCGCGAGAGGCATAATGCAGCGCCTAACCCGCGGTTGCAGGCGCCGCTACACCCCAAGCGAATCGTGCCAGGTGTTACGATTTCACCACATGGAAACGCTCTACTACTCCACCTGGCAATCTCCTATCGGCTCGCTGACCTTGGTCGCCTCCGACCGCGGCCTGGTCGCGCTGGAATTTCGTCCGGAGCTGAGGCGGAAATCCAAGGCCACGTGGCTCTACTCCGACGACAAGCTCGCTCCCTACCGCCGCGAACTGGAGAAGTACTTCGCGGGTGAGCTGCGGCACTTCACCATGCCGCTCGACCTGCGCGGAACCGAATTCCAGATGCGCTGCTGGCAGGCGCTATTGAAGATTCCTTACGGCGAAACCCGCACCTACGCCGAGCAGGCGCGCGCTATCGGCCAGCCGAAGGCTTTCCGTGCCGTCGGCATGGCCAACCACGACAATCCCATTGCCATCGTCGTGCCCTGCCATCGCGTGATTGCCTCCGACGGCAAGCTCGGTGGCTACGGGGGCGGTCTTCCGCTCAAGCAGAAGCTGCTGGATTTGGAACGTGGGCAGGGTACGCTCGGATCGGCGCGTCGCGTCAACGCGCGCCCGCCGCCGAGGCGCAATCGGCCCCGATAATGGTCAAGGGGCGAGCTTACAACCGGGGCGAGATCGCGCGGGGCACCGGGTACACCCTGTCCGCCATATCCCGTATCTTCGGCGGAAAGCGTGCCCCGACCATGCGGACGGCGACCAAACTCGCGTCTTTCTTCGGGATTACGCTGGATGAGCTAATGTCGGTGCTAGGTAACTGATAAATCTCCCACGAGGCGTTTTGCGGATATATTCCAACGCGCCCCCGCCTTCAATTGCCGCGCATGTTCTCGCAGCTCCCTGGATCTTTCCAGGATCGCCTCGGAATCGCGCACCAGATCGGCCGAGGTCTTAATGAGTTCGCCGGAACGAATGGAGAGTCTCTCGACACGAGAACCCGGCATGAGCGGCCTTCTTCCCCTGCGCAGAAGACCGCCCCGTTGGCGGAAATAGTGCGTAGGCTCCTAGTATGCGCCAACTGCCGCGTCGCAGGGGAAATTTCATAACCGATCCACGATAATCGGCGCCTCGCGGGAGAAGTCGGCGTCTGATCTTCCATGGTTGCTTCCCTTCCGCTTTTTCCTCCGTGGTTCCTCCGTGGCTAACCTGTTGACACCCATCGTATAATGTAAGTAGCTCAAACCGGGCTTGCGGCCGCAGGTAACTATAATGTTATCTGCGGCTTACGCGTTCTTTGACAAAAAATTCCCCGGTTACTGGCCCAGTTACTGGCCAGTATTCGAGACGTAAGTTGTTGATTCCACTCAGGGGGTGGGGGAGGGGGGTATGCAACTGAGGTTTACCCGATGATTAACCCGCACACCTCACTCGACGTAGGCATCGGCTTCGATTTCGACCAACATCTCGGGCAGGATCAGGCGCGAGACTTCCACCATCGTCGCTGCTGGGCGGATGTCGCGAAACACTTCGCCGTGCGCCCGTCCCACCTTCTCCCAGTCCTCGATGTTGGTGACGAAGGTGCGGGTGCGCACCACGTGCTTCATCGCGGCGCCGGCCTGCTGCAACGCCGCTTCGATGTTGCGCAGCGTCTGTACGGCCTGCGCATAGGCGTCTCCCACGCCGGCGATGCCGCCGCCTGGTACGGTCGCGGTGGTACCGGAAACGTGCACGTAGGGGCCGATGCGCACCGCCCGCGAGTAACCGACGATCGGTTCCCACGGAGTTCCGCTGGAAATATTCTTGCGTGTCATGGTCGGAATGATTGGGCGCGCGCGGAAAACGGTTCGGAAAAATAGTTTAGGCTGCATTTATGCACGCGCATGCGCACGATCGGCAGGGATACGCCTCGCGGGTGCTGCGGGTTTCGCTCGCGGTAACCATGGCCTACATCGTCCTGCTGGTGATCTCCGGGGTTCGTGCGCACAGCCTGGCGCTGCTCTCGGAAGCCGCCCACAACGTCTCCGATTTCCTGGCGCTCTTGCTGTCGCTGGCGGCGGTGTACCTGGAGCAGCGTCCGCCCAGCGCGACCAAGACCTACGGCTACAGCCGCGCCGGCGTGCTGGCTGCGTTCATCAATGCCATGACGCTGGTGGCGATCGCCTTCTACATCTTCTACGAGGCCGGAAGGCGCCTGGCGAGCCCGCAGCACGTCCACCCCGGATTGATGATCGGCGTGGCGGCGGCGGGCGTGGTGGTGAACGGCGTCATCTCCGCCATCCTGTGGCGCAGCAGCAAGGACCTGAACATTCGCAGCGCCTTCCTGCACATGCTGGGCGACACGCTGTCGACGGCGGCGGTGATCGGCGGCGGCTGGGCGATTTTGGCCACCGGCCAGAACTGGATTGACCCGGCGCTCTCCTTCGGCATCGGCGCCATGATCTTGTGGTCATCGCATGGGATTATCCGCGAGACCCTCAACATCCTGTTGGAAGGCACGCCGCGCGGCATGGACCTCTCGCACGTGGGACAGGAGATTGCCGCGGTCGCGGGTGTGAACGACGTTCACGACCTGCACGTGTGGAGCATCGGCAGCGACTCGCACGCCCTGTCGTGCCACATCGGCATCGCCGACATTCCCCCGTCGGCCAGCGAGGCGATTTTGCGCGAAGTGCAGGAACGGCTGCGATTGAAGTTCCACATCCATCACACCACCATCCAGTTCGAGCACGTGGTGTGCGACGTGGCGCACGGCTGCGTGGTGATTCCGACGCCGACACCTGAAGGTCACGGGCACACGCACTAGAACCTAGCTGAGTTCTCGGCGACTTGTCACGGGAGTGAGTGAGCGAGATCACTTCCTCTCGGCAGCCCATGATATGAAGATTGCTTTTGCCCGCGCCGGCAGTTTGGTCGCTACGCGGTTCTCAACGGTTGCTTCCTTCGACCAAACCGCAAGTGGCCTCAGGCAATGCCGAAGGGGTGAACTATGGCCAGTGGCAAAACCAGCGGTGTTGCTGGTGACTCGGTTCGTGTCTTGGTTGTCGACAGTACGCGTATGGGCACTCAGTTAATCCTGGAGGCCTTGCGCCAAGATCATCGCTTCACCGCCGAGGGAGTACTAGCGGATTCTAAAGAGTTCGCTGCCGGCATTTCCAACTTCAAGCCAAACGTAGTGGTCATCGCCGTCCGCGCAAACGGAAATGCTCGCACCGACTTGGATTTGCTCTCGCACAGGCTGCTTCGCGAAGCCAACATCCACGCCGTTGTATTGCTCGATGCCTCGACCCACGACTTGGTGGTCAATGCTTTTCGGACTGGCGCCCGCGGGGTCATCTGCCGGGACGACGGCCTCGATGCCCTGCGCAAGTGCATCGATGCCGTTCACCGAGGGCAGATCTGGGCCACCAACGAACAATTGGGTTTCGTGCTCGAAGTCTTCTCGCGCCGATGGGTACCGGAGACCATCGTGGACAGTCAAGGTCGCTCCTTGCTTTCCAAGCGCGAGTTGGATGTGGTCCGCTGCGTCTCCGAGGGCATGACAAACCGGGAGATCGCATCGCATCTGACGCTCAGCGAGCATACCGTCAAGAACTACATCTTCCGCACCTTTGACAAGCTGGGGGTATCCAACCGCGCGGAACTTATTCTGTATGCGATTAACCACGGCTGCGGGCCGGGCGCGTGTCCCTTTTCGGGCACGGCAGATTCCAATCGATGCGAGCAGTGCACGGTCGCAACCGCGATTAGCGGCTCGTTTAGCGCCCGTCCGCATTGATCGACGGATTGTTGTCGCAGAATTCCCCGCTCGCCACCCATCGCCGGCATTGGCATCGGCCCCAGAAAATTCCGCGCTTCAGCCCTGAAGATCGAATTGCTTGCGCAGTTTTTCCCACGTAGTTCCGAGGTCTTCCGGGACGACGCGCGTCTCGCCGACGACGGTCAGGAAATTGCTGTCGGCGATCCAGCGCGGCAGGACGTGCATGTGGATGTGGCCGGCGACGCCGGCGCCGGCGGCAGCGCCGATGTTCATGCCGAGGTTGATCCCGTCGGGCTTGTAGGCCGCGCGCAGCGCCGATTCCACGCGCTGGGAGAGCGCCATCATTTCCGCCGCCGCGGCGGGCGAGAGCTTTTGCAATTCGTCCACGTGCTGGTAAGGAACGATCATTACGTGGCCGCTGGTGTAGGGATAGATGTTAAGGATGATGAAGCAGTGCTCGCCGCGGTGGACGATGAACGCCTGGCGGTCGTCGGTTTGCTTGAGCTTCTCGCAGAAGAGGCAGCCGGGCGTCTTGCCGACGCCGACCATGTAGGCAAAACGCCAGGGGGTGAAGAGGTAATCCATGGCAAAAAGTCTTAAGTCAGAGTGAACACAATTTATACATCATTCGCCAGGCTCGCCCACTCTTACTTTCTTAACCCACATCGTTTCTTGAGCAGCATTCGGAATTGAACACCAAGCAGCATTCTGAGTGCGAGCGTGTCAACAATAGTTATTTCTGGACTTCCCGTTAACCGACCATCAGCGCAACTTAACGTTTGAGTTCAGCCCCGGGCCGTAGGCCGGCGGCTGGAAGGAAGAGGTTAGACGGCACCGGCCTGTGCTCGGGCTTCGGCTGCGCCAGACGGTCTTAATCCCTTAAATAGAAGCCAAAAACTCAGTGCTATATCGAAAATACCCATCGGCGTATCGAACCACCACAGGTTAACGATCTTGTCGAAGTTGGGGGAAATGTAGAAAACGAAAGTGCACGCCACGCAAAATGCGGACGAAATCACGCCGAAGGCAGCCAGTGCTCGAGGGATATAGCGGGACTTGAACCACAGGTAGCCGCAGACTGTGGATGCCAATGCACCAAACAGCAAGCCAACGTAGTAGTAGTCAAAACGCGTGCCGAGATAGAGCCTCGCCAAGGCCTGCAATCGCTCCGCTTCAAATGCTCGCAAGTAATCAGCGCCTCTGAGGAGCCGCAGAGCGTCAAAGAGATTGAGCGTCATAACCAGCCACATCAAGACCCATACGAGCCTCCAGAATGCTGCAAGCAAGGCAAGGCCCCGATTGACCGGCTTGAGAATCACGTAAAGCGCTGTGAGAAGCACGACAACGCCTGCGCAGTAAATGAGATCGCCGGCGATGCCGATTCGAAAGAGTCGTTCGTGCGCCAGGATATTCCGAGCGGTTTCCGCAGAATTGCCGGCGACAATCAGACGGTCGTGGATACCAAAATTGACGTAGACCACGGTCGCGAACGTGATTAAGTAAGCAAATCCCGCGACTCTTGCAGCCGTCCGTTGTGAGTCGTCGATAGGGCTGATTGTCATTTCATCTGGAATTTCCCTTTTGCCCCACATAAAAGGGCGTTGAATTCTACCCCAATCACCGTTCGTGTCAAGACGAAGGGATTGGCATCCGGATCGCCCCCCTCCCGTACGAGATCTTCTCCGAGCCGATCAGCGCAACGTCGGAATGTGGGCTTCATTCTTAGCTTGGGTTCGGCACGTGCGCTGCGTCACAGGCGGATGTGAGAAATGACCTTGCCGGGTTGGAGACGGGCTGCAACACTGCTGGCAGTAGGTTGCGGAATTTGTTTTCGTCAAGAGGAAAAATTCCGCGGGGCGTTTGACACTGTTTGCGAGCGGTTGCTATAGTCGAAAGGTCCCTTGGTTCGTTCAGCCGCACCAGAGGGCGCGACCGCTGGATTGTCCAAGCCCGATTGCGGGCAAATCACCCCGACGACCCACGCCAGCAGTCCGTAAGAAATCGTGGTCCCCATACGCGCGCTGCCGTGCGCGATGGGTGGAAGAATTATGGTTCTTGACGAGCGCGCAGCCCACAGCGACGAAGCCCCAACCCCCTCGCAACCGGCGGACACCGGGGTGCAGGAACCGCCCAACCAGCCGGCCGGCGAGACCGAACCAGCCGCAACGGCTGTGATTCCCGTTGAGACTTCCGCTGTTAATCCTCCCCGGCCCGCTTCTGGGCCGACGAATCGAAACGAAAAAGAGATGACGGACGACTTCGCAACCGCACTGGAAAACTTTACCGCCGAACAAGCGGCCGAGCAGGCCACCCACGAGGACCGCGTAATCAAAGGCACGGTCCTGAAGATCACCGCCACCCACGTCGTCGTCGACGTTGGCTTCAAGTCCGAGGGACTGGTACCGATTGCCGAGGTCCAGGACCACGACGGCAACGTCAAGGTCGAGCCCGGGCAAGAGATCGATGTCATGATCGAGAAGGGCGAGACCGAGGAGGGCTACACCAAGCTCTCCCACCAGAGAGCGTCGCGCTTGCGCGCCTGGGATGACATCGAAAAAGCTTACAACGACAAGACCGCGATCAAGGGCATCGTAGTGGAGCGGATCAAGGGTGGTCTGACGGTGGACATCCACGGCGCGCGTGCGTTCCTGCCCGGCTCGCAGGTGGACGTGCGTCCGGTGCGCAACCTGGACGGCATGAAGGGCCAGGAGCTGGAAGTCCGGGTGATCAAGCTGAACAAGAAGCGCGGCAACATCGTGGTCTCGCGCAAGCAGCTCCTGGAAGAAGACCTGAACGAAAAGCGCGGCCACACGCTGGAGCAGTTGCACGAAGCCGCGGTCATGACCGGCACAGTCAAGAACCTGACCGACTACGGAGCCTTCGTGGACCTGGGCGGGATTGACGGCCTGCTGCACATCACCGACATGAGCTGGGGCCGGCTGACGCATCCGCGCGACCTGGTCAACGTCGGCGATCAGATCCAGGTAAAAGTTCTGAAGTTCGACAAGGACAAGCAGCGGGTGTCGCTGGGCTTCAAGCAGCTTACGCCGGACCCGTGGCTGGACGCGGCGCAGCGCTATCCGATCGGGGCGCACGTCAAGGGCCGCGTCATCAGCATCACCGATTACGGAGCCTTCATCGAGCTGGAGCAGGGCATCGAGGGACTGGTGCACGTCAGCGAGATGACTTGGTCCAAGCGCATGAAGCACCCGTCGAAGATTGTGAACGTGAATCAGGAAGTGGAAGCGGTGGTGCTCAACGTGAACCCGGCCGAGCGGCGGATATCGCTGGGGCTGAAGCAACTGGAGTCGAATCCGTGGGAGACGCTGCACGAGAAGTTTCCGGTGGGCTCCTCGGTGGAGGGCCGCGTGCGCAACCTGACCGACTTCGGCGCGTTCATCGAGATCGAGGACGGCATTGACGGCCTGGTGCACGTGAGCAATTTGAGCTGGACCAAGCGCGTCAAGCATCCGTCCGAGGTGCTGAAGAAGGGCGACAAAGTGAAGGCGGTGGTGCTGGCCATCGAGCCGGATAACCGCAGGCTGTCGCTGGGCATCAAGCAGCTCCAGCCCGATGTGTGGGAGACCTTTTTCAACGAGCACCGCATTGGCGACGTGGTGCACGGCAAGGTGCTGCGGGTGGCGACCTTTGGGTCGTTCGTCGAAATCGCGGAGGGAGTCGAGGGCCTGTGCCACAACTCCGAGGCGGTGGACAAGAACGGCGCCCAGGTCAAGCTGGAGCCGGGGCAGGAGTTCGATTTCAAGATCATCAAGATGAATCCGGGCGAGAAGAAGGTGGGCTTGAGCCTGCGCGCCGTGGGCGAGGAAGCGACGCGCGCCGACGTCGAGGCCTACAAGCACCCGGTTTCCAGCTCCACGACGACGCTGGAAGAGCTGATGTCGTGGAAGCGCGCGGGTAATGATAACCAGTAGTTGGGAGTTCGTAGTTAGGAGTTAGCGAGCCCGGCGGAAGCGCCGGGCTTTTGCGCGCATAGGCGGTTGTCGTCGCATCCGGATCAGCCCGTCCCCGTTACCCTTTTATCTTCAGGTTGATATAGGCGGTCTTGCGCGAGTCGAAGGAGCTGAGCGTTTTGGTGTCGCTCTTCTTGCCGTTGTGCTCGGCATAAACTTCGTAATCCACGTTGGGCGAGAGTGCGTTGAAGCGATACATGCCGTCCTGGCTCACGATGAAGGTTTTCACCGCCATGGTTTTGGTGTTCTTCAGGTAGACAATGGCGCCGGCGATGGGCTGGTCACGGGAATCCATGACCTGGCCGGTGAGGGCGCGCACCTGCGGTTCCTTGTCGGAGACCGCGTCGCCGCCGCGGATCGCCTGGGCGCGTACCATTGGCGTCCCCGACAGCAACACTGCCAATGCGGCGATGAGCCAAAGTTTCTTCACGGGTAACTCCGTATCGAGTTTCAGCAAGAAGGATACTGGAACGCGGCCGCAAACCGCGCCGTCCTGCGACGGTTACTACAAACCCCACAACGGAGCCCTTGTTCTGTTTCTATTCGGTCAGTGCAGGCCGATGTCGGAGCGCTCGTCATTTTCAATGTGGACCTTGGTTTCCGCCTGGCCGGGCTTCAGCTTTCTTCTTGCGACCCGAGGATTGACGACCTTTCGGGTATCGTCCACCCAGACCACGTAATCCGCCGCGCCGGTGGGCACGCGCTGGGCAAATTCGCCACTGCGGTCGGAGATCAGCTCCCAGCGGGGCTTCTTCTCGCTGGCGCGGCGGATCTTGACGATGGCGCCGTACACCGGAAGATTTTCCCGGTCCCAAACGGTGCCGAAGATCAAGGCGTAATCCTTGCGCAGTTGTTTGTCGGAGGAGCGGCTTTGAGCGCGCGACGGCAGCACCGCGAGGCAGCACGCCAACGCCGCGACCGGGCACAGGAACCGGCGCATGCGGAGGCGGTCAGGCGTAATCACCGTCTTCGCTCTCCTCCTCCTCTTCCTCGTCCTCCTCCTCGGAGACACGGCTGAGTTCCAGCGGATCGGTGGTCACGACCTCGAAATCGGCGCCGCACTCCGGGCAGGAGACGATTTCGCCCTCGTCCACTTCGTCGGCTTCAATATCAAGATCACTTTCACATTCAGGACAGAGAACCATGGTGTGTGTACCCTCCCGGCAAAACGGGCTCGGCGCGCACGACTGCCGCGCCTCCCGAACCCCACGACCTGTTAATATTTAGAATTTCTTGCGGGCAGCGTCAACCATCTTTGGTAATGCCCGCCGCCGAGGGAGCAATGCGCCAACTTACGTCACTTCGTGTCGCGATGGTTTGGGGTGTCAGTGTGATGGCTGCGACGGGCATGACGGTTGCCCAGACGAACGCGGCGAAGTCGCCCGCGGGGCGGGAAAATGCCGCGGCGGCAGAGCGCGCCGGAATGCCCAAGCCACTGGCTGCGCCGGTGGATGCGCAGATCGCGGAGGCGCTGAAGCAGGTTTCGGCGGCGCAGATGAAGGCGACCATTGACAAGCTGGTCGGCTTCGGAACGCGGCTGACGATTTCCGGCGGCAGCGCGCAGAGCGGGCGCGGCGTGGTAGCGGCGCGGGAGTGGATCAAATCGGAATTCGAGCGCTACTCGCGGGCGTGCGGCGGGTGCCTGGAGGTCAAAACCGACGCCTTCACCGCCTCACCCGGGCCACGCATTCCGCAGCCGACGGAGATCGTGAATGTCTATGCCGTGTTGCGCGGCACCGAGCCCGAGGCGGCGAAGCGGATCGTGGTGGTCACCGGCCACTACGACTCCCGTCCCAGTAACGATCAGGACACGCAAGCGGACGCGCCCGGCGCCAACGATGACGGCAGCGGGACCGCGGTCTCGCTGGAATGTGCGCGCGTGCTCAGCAAGTACAAGTTTCCCGCGACCATCATCTTTCTGACCGTCGCCGGAGAAGAGCAGGGACTGTTCGGCAGCGCGCATTTCGCGGAGATAGCGAAGCGGCAGGGCTGGAACATCGAAGCGGTGCTCAATAACGACATCGTGGGCGGCGACAACACTCCGGGCCAGGACGCAAGCGTGGTGCGCGTGTTTTCCGAGGGGATTCCGCTGGTGGATGCGGGACTGCGCGCGACGGGCAGCCAGGCGGCGGTCCCCGCAAACCAGCAGGCGATTGCCAGTATCCGCGCGCTGGGCGCGGAAAGCGATTCGCTATCGCGCGAGGAGGCTCGCTATATCCGCCAAACGGGCGCGCAGTACCTGCCGGCGTCGTTCCAGCCGATGCTGATATTCCGTCCCGACCGCTTCCTGCGCGGCGGGGATCACACCTCGTTCAACCGGCAGGGATTCGCGGCGGTGCGTATTACCGAATATCACGAGAATTACCATCATCAACATCAGAACCCTCGCAGTGAAAATGGCATCGAATATGGTGACCTGCCGAAGTTCGTGGACTACGAGTACCTGGCCAACGTAGCGCGGCTGAACGCGGCGACGCTGGCATCGCTGGCCTCGGCGCCGGCGCCCCCGGCAAATGTTCGCATTGAGGCGCAGAAGCTGGAAAACGACTCCACGCTAATGTGGGAAGCATCCCCGGACGGGCGGGCCGCCGGCTACGAGGTGGTGTGGCGGCCGACGACTTCTCCCGATTGGGAACAGGCGGTTCCGGCGGGCGATGTTAAGCAGTTCACCGTGCCGCGTTCGAAGGATAATGGCATCTTTGGCGTGCGCGCGGTGGACGCGCTGGGGCACCGCAGCCTGGTGGTCCTGCCCCGGCCGAACTAGGTCCGGAATAAGATCGACAAGGGAGCGTTGATTTTGACGATAAGAAGTTATGGCGGTGGCGGCGGGCGTGGCGGCGGCGGCCTGAGCTTGGGATTTCCGCCCTTTACGCGCGCCGTGAAGCGGCTGGTGATCGCCAACGCGTCGGTGTACCTGCTGATGCTGATCCTGGGCGCAGTGGCGCCGGGGCTGGCCGGCGCGATCACGGGACTGGCCGCCCTGCTTCCCGTCGCCGTGGCGCACGGCTGGATCTGGCAGTTGGTGACTTACTCGTTCCTGCACGTCGGGCTGTTCCACGTGCTGTTCAACATGCTGACGCTGTGGATGTTCGGCTCGCAATTGGAGCGGGATTGGGGGCACCGGCAGTTTTTCGAATTCTACTTTTACTGCGCGATAGCGGCAGCGCTGGTGACGGTCGGAATTTCGTACCTGGGCACGGCGCCGGGATTCGGGTTCCTGGGCATCGGGCCGTTGACGGTGACGGTGGGCGCGTCGGGCGCCATCTACGGCGTGATGGTCGCGTTCGCGGTGCTGCACGGCGACCAGGAATTCATGCTGTTTCCGCTGCCGTTCATGATTAAGGCGAAGTACCTGGTCGGCATCCTGCTGTTCATCTCGCTGGCGGGCGCGTTCCAGGGCATGGGACCGGGACGGCGGGGCGAGTCGGTGGCCTACTTTGCCCACCTGGGCGGCGCGCTGCTGGGGTGGGTCTACGTGCGCTTCCTGCCGCGCGGCGGGCTGAGGTTCGGCGCCTCGGAACGATATTTCGGGATTCGCAACGCCTACTATCGCTGGAAACGGCGACGGGCCGCCCGCAAGTTCGAGGTGTACATGCGCAAGAATGACCGCGCCGAGTTCTTCGACGAGCACGGAAACTACCGCCCGCCCGACGACAAGGGCAACGGCGAATCACGGCGTCCGCCGTGGGTAAATTAATTTTCGAATTGAAGAATTACAGAAATGCCGGGTTGAAAAACCGCGCGGGCCGCCGTGTCCGTTAGAAATGCCGGGGACGTCTCAGGCTGCGGCGGCGCAGGCGCTCCTGACCTGGCCTATCACTAGCTCGCTGGCGCCGAGGAATTCAAATCCGCAGTAATGCCGGCTGCGATGGGAGAGCCGGGCTTCAACGGTAATCGGCTGCGAACCCGAAACGTCCAACTGCATTCTGACGACCTGCCCGGGCTGCCATGGGCCGGAAATCATGGCGCCGGTGCCGCCCTCGCTGAGGTTGAAGCAGTGTCCGGGAATGGCGCGGGCGGAGTCGGAAGCAATGCTCCAGACCCATATGGGCGCCTCGACCTTAAAGCGTGGGTGGCGTCTCTGTTCCATCGGCATCAACCCGGCTGCATTCCGCAGTTATACACAACGGGGCGGATAACCGCGACAGCGGGCACACTTCTAATGCACTGCTGTTGCCACGTCTCGCGATTGTCCAACAATGATTTATCACAAACACCGGTGTTGCGGCGTGTAATTCTTACAGGGCGTGGGGAGTAACGACAGCGGTACAGCCGCAGTGCGCGGGATGCCAGCGGGTGCTGTAAGCGGGATCAGGGTGCGCCGTCCGACCAACTACCCTCGATCAGTTCCAGTTTCTCCGTCACCGATTCCACATGTGAAGTCTGCGAGAGGCGCTGCCAAAGGCGGTGGACATCGGGATCCTCGTGGGCTTGTTCGCGCATCTCTTCCGACTTCCAAAAGCGCAGGTTGATGAGGCGGCAGGGCTCTGTCACGTCGCGATACAGCAGGTCACGGCTATAGCCCTTGCGCCGCATGAGCAGGTACAGCTCGGAAAGCGTCTGCAGCGTCTCTTGCTCCTTGCCCTCGTCCAGCCTGACGTACGCGATGGAAAGAATTTCGGCCATGTGGGATTACCTCTTGTGGTCCCCGGGGACTCGCCCCGACTGGGCCCGGGCCCGCCGGCGCTCGGGCAGGCCGCCATTTTCACCGACCACGTGCAGGCGCATCAGGTTCGTGGAACCGGAAGCGCCGCGCGTGCCGGAAATCACCGCCACCACGTCGCCGGGGGCCGCGGCGTGGTGCTGAACCAGTGCCCGTTCCGCGCCACGCACCATCTCTCCGGCGGTGCGCACCAGGTCGCAGGCGACCGGCCGCACGCCCCAAAGCAGGTTGAGCCGGTTGCACACGCTTTCTTGGTGCGCGAAAGCATAAACCCAAGCTTGGGGACGGTACTTGGAAACCAGGCGGGCGGTGGTGCCGGTTTCGGTATAGACCGCGATGGCGCGCATGTCCAGATCTTCAGCGGCGTGCGAAACCGATTCGCAGATGGTCTCGGCGATGGAGAGCTTGCGGTGGCGCTCGTGGCGGCATTGCGGTACCCGGGCTTCACGCATGTGCTCTTCGGCCTCGAGGACGATGCGGCTCATCATGGCGACCGACTCGCGCGGATACTTGCCGCAGGCGGTCTCGGCGGAGAGCATGACCGCGTCGCTGCCGTCCAAGACCGCGTTGGCGACGTCGCTGACCTCGGCGCGGGTGGGCCGCGGGTTGTCCACCATGGATTCCAGCATCTGGGTGGCGGTGATGACCGGCTTGCGCCACTCCGCGGCACGCCGAATGATGTGCTTCTGCATGATCGGCACCCGCTCGGGCGGCATCTCCACGCCGAGATCGCCGCGCGCCACCATGACGCCGTCGGCGACTTCCAGGATTTCTTCCAAGTGCTCGATCGCCTGCGGTTTTTCCAGTTTCGCGATGACCGGGACATCGTCGCGGCGGAGGCCGATCAGGCGCTTGGTTTCGCGCACGTCGGCCGCGGTGCGGACAAAGGAGATGGCGACCATGTCCACGCCGTTTTTGAGCCCGAACTCCAGGTCCTTGCGGTCCTTGTCGGTAAGCGATGGGACGCTGAGCGCGGTGCCGGGCAGGTTGATGCCCTGGTGCTCGCCGAGCATGCCGCCGTTAACGACCTCGCACTCGATGTCGTCGCCGTGGATGGACTTGACCACCAGCTCGATCAGTCCGTCGGAGAGCAAGATGCGCGCGCCGGGCTCGACTTCCTGTGCCAGGCCGCGGAAGCTGGTGGGAATGAGCGTAGGCGTGCCGAGGATGTTGCGCGGGGTGATGGTCAGCTTCGCGCCCGCCTTCAACATAATGGGGCGGCCGCCGCGCAGGCGGCCGGTGCGGATCTTCGGCCCCTGCAGGTCCTGAAGAATGCAGATGGTGCGGCTTTCGCTGGCGGCGGCGCGCCGCAAGCGTTCGATGACGCGGGCGTGCTCGTCGTGGGTGCCGTGGGAAAAATTCAAGCGCGCGACGTCCATGCCGGTTCGCATCAGGTCGCGCAGCATCGCCTCGGAGTTGCTCGATGGCCCGACGGTGCATACGATCTTGGCGCGGCGCTCGGCTTGGCGCCCGTGGCCGGAAGGTTGCGTCGGCAATCGAGACTCTTTCGTAGCCATCGTAGAACTTGGTTTTGGGTAACTTGGCAATTTCGTAATTTCCAGGTTCGCGACTGGGTTCCAAGCAAATTACCAAATTACCAAACTACGAAATTAGCGTGGGTCCACCGTCCGATCCGGAGTCGAATTCTGACCGGCCGCCACCATGCGCGGATACAACAAGGCGTTAAATTCGGCGCCCACCAGCACGATCACAGAGATGATATACAGCCAGATCAGCAGCACGATGGCCGCCGCCAGTGAGCCGTAGAACAGGCTGTAAGCGGCAAAGTGGCGGACGTACCACCCGAAGGCGATGGTGGCGGGAAACCAGATGGCGGTGGCTAGCGTTGCGCCCGGCAGCACGGTGTGCCAACTCAGGGTGCGCGGCACGGCGTTGTGATAGATGAGCTGCATCACGGCCACGCTGGTCAGAATGGCGATCAGCCAGCGCAACCCGGTCCACACGATCAGCACATAGGGGCCGATGTCGTGTCCCAGGCTGGCGGTGAGACGGGTTTCGATCTGGTTGCCGAAGGCGACCAGGATAGTGGCGAAGGTGAGCGGGATGCCGGCCATGACCACCAGCCCGAAGGCGATCAAGCGCTCCTTGACCACGCCCCAGACCTTGGGAAACTGGTAGGCGTTGCGGAAGCCTTCCATCCAGGAAATCATCACGCCGGAGGCGGTCCAGAGGGTGATGAGCGAGGCGGCAATCAGCACGCTAACCGACTTGCCCTGGGTGGTCTCGAAAAACACGCGCACTGGGCTGCTGGCGCTGGGGGGAAGTATCTGGTAGACGGCGCCGGAGATTTCCCGCATGTATTCGGCGCTGTTCTTCAGGGTAGCAATGATGGCGCCGATCACCATCAGCGCGGGGAACAGGGTCAGGATGGCGGAATAAGCGCCGCCTTTGGCGATACCGAAGGCGTCGTGAATGAAGGCACGCCAGACGGAGAGGCGCACGTTCGTCAGCAGCTTGAGCACAAACGAGGCGCGGGTCGGCCCATTCGGCCCCTCACTGGACCGATTCTGTTCGGGGACTTTAATCGCGATGCCGACGGTATTCCTCCGCTATCGGCGTACTGTACAGATTTGGGCCGCTGCCGGGAATAGCGAACCCTGTTACTCGGGCCATGCAGCAAGAGGGGCGGATGTCCGGCCCCTCGCTACATTCTAAATCGTCGCTGGAGTCTCAGTTTAGCATCCCGAGCTGCGGACCATGCCTCTGGTCGACATCATCGGCGGGCGGCAAGCGCAAGCTCATCATCCGCTCCGTTTCGGCGAAGCAGCGCCCGCAGCATAAATCAGCCAAGTAATCTGGGCGTTGGAAGATGTGGACATTGGAAAAAGACCCATATTTGCCAATCCTTGGGCAAATGTGAGCACCAGCGCGTTTTCCTGAAAACGGAACGCCAGCCGCCGCAGGCGGCCAAATAACGTAGCCCCCGGCGCAAGCCGGGGGTGAGAATATAAAGTTGGCAACAGCGCCCGCAGGGCGCGTAGGACATGGGTCATACCTTCACACGGCTGCTGACGCACGTGATCTTCTCCACCGCCGGACGCGCGCCTGTAATTGCGGACCCAATCCGCAACGATGTTCACGCGTACTTCGGCGGCATTATCCGCGAATTAGGCGGCACGGCCATCGCGATCGGAGGAACGGCGGACCATCTCCACGCGCTTCTGCAACTGGGCGCCGATCTGAATGTGGCGGATTGTCTGCGAATCGCGAAAACCAATTCGTCGCGCTGGGTGCACGAGAAATGGCCGGAACGGCGAGACTTCGCGTGGCAGCGAGGATACGCAGCATTTACGGTGAGCGCGTCCAATGCGGACGAGGTTATCCGGTACATTGCTTCGCAGGAGGAACATCACCGGCACATGTCATTCGAGGATGAGTTGCTCATTTTCCTGCGCAAGCATGGCGTTGCGTTTGATCCCAATCACGTGTTCGATTGATTCTTACGCCCGCTGAAGCGGGCTCACACGATTCCAGAATCCGTGTACCCCCAGCTCGCGCTGGGGGCTACGTTCTTTGGCGCGCTGCGCGCGCTGGCATCGGCTCAAACCTACGCGTCCACCTGCACACGCAAGGGCGCGTGTGCCACAGGAGCAACTCGCCAATACCGGACCAGGACGGGCGCCCTTTCAGCCGCCGCCGCGGCTAAGGATCCTTAGTCTTCCGAATCGGGTTCCTTTTGTGTCTGTCGCAAGAAGCCAATCTGACGTGCGCTCTATAAAAAAAATGCCACGTTTCTCACGTGGTGAACTCTTAAGAAAATTCGAGAGTGCGATCTCGCGCCTGTGGAAAACTAATGAGGGCAGTTCGCAACTTCAAAAAAAATGGATGGTTGTTTAATGATTAGGCACTTTACAGTGTGGGCGCAATCATCCAATGGCGCTGCGGCTGGGGGAACGGAAAGAACTCGTCCGGCAAATGGTGTCGCCAGCAAAATATCGCGGGGCCTTTCGGCCCCGCGACTGACGACTGAAGACTGACGACCGACGACTAAACTACTCCGCCGCCAGCTCCTCGGTCTCGCTTTCGCCTTCGTGGCGCATGAGTTCCAGCGCCCGTTCGGCTTCCTCGTAGGCCTGCGAGACTTCCTCTTGCACCTTGGCGGCGGCTTCCTCCAGCTCCGGCGACAGGCGGACATTGCGGTAGTACTCCATGCCCGTGCCCGCCGGGATGAGGCGGCCGACGATGACGTTCTCCTTCAGGCCGCGCAGGTGGTCCACCGACCCGTTGATGGAGGCTTCGGTGAGCACGCGCGTGGTCTCCTGGAAGGAGGCCGCCGAGATGAACGACTCGGTGGAGAGCGACGCCTTGGTGATGCCCAGCAGCAGCGGACGTCCCGTCGCCGGGCGGCCACCCTCCTGGTTCGCGTCGCCGCGGATGACGCGCTCGTTCTCCTCGCGGAAGCGGAATTTGTCCACCTGCTGCTCGAGCAGGAACTGGGTGTCGCCCACGTCCTCGACCTTCACCCAGCGCATCATCTGGCGGACGATCACCTCGATGTGCTTGTCGCTGATGTTCACGCCCTGGAGCCGGTAGACTTCCTGGATTTCGTTCACCAGGTAGGCTTGCAGCTCTTTTTCGCCGAGCACGGCCAGGATGTCGTGCGGGTTAAGCGGGCCGTCCATCAGCGGTTCGCCGGCGCGCACGCGGTCGCCTTCCTGCACGTTGATGTGCACGCCGCGCGGCACCGAGTATTCCTTCTCCGTGCCGTTGTCGGCGGTGACGTAGACCTTGCGCTGGCCCTTGCTGATCTCGCCGAACTTGACCGTGCCGTCGATTTCGCTGATGACGGCGGTCTCGCGCGGCTTGCGCGCCTCGAACAGTTCCACCACCCGCGGCAGACCGCCGGTGATGTCCTTGGTCTTGGTGGTCTCGCGCGGGATCTTGGCCAGCACGTCGCCCGGAAAAACCGTGTCGCCGTCCTGCACCATGAGGTGAGCGCGGGAAGGCATCAGGTAGCGCTTGGTGCCCTTGCCGGTGCCCGACTTGATGACGATGGCGGGCTGCCGCTTTTCATCGGGCGAGTCGGTCACCACCAGCCGCGACAGGCCGGTGACTTCGTCCACTTCTTCGTGCAGGGTCAGGCCTTCCTGCAGGTCCTTGAACTGCACCGTGCCGCCGATCTCGGTCAGGATGGCGAAGGTGTACGGATCCCACTCCACCAGCACCTGGCCGAGCGTGACCGGGTGGTTTTCCTCCACCTTGACGCGCGCCCCGTAGACGACCGAGTAGCGCTCTTTTTCGCGTGCCTTGTCGTCCAACACGGCGATGAAGCCGTTGCGGTTCATGACCACCAGGTCGCCGGTCTTGGACTTCACCGTCTGCAGGTTGATGAAGCGGACCACGCCGTTGTTCTTGGCATCCAGGCGCGACTGCTCGCTGACGCGCGATGCCGTACCGCCGATGTGGAAGGTACGCATGGTGAGCTGGGTGCCGGGCTCGCCGATGGACTGCGCCGCGATGACGCCCACCGCCTCGCCCAGTTCCACCAGCCGTCCCGAAGCCAGGTTGCGGCCGTAGCACATAACGCACACGCCGCGCTTGGATTCGCAGGTCAGCACGGAGCGGATCTTGACCCGCTCGATGCCGGCCGACTGGATGGCGCCCGCCAGGTCTTCGGTGATTTCCTGGTTGACGTCCACGATCACGTTGCCTTCGTAGTCCTTGATCTTCTCCAGCGAGACGCGGCCGACGATGCGGTCGCGCATGGGCTCGATGATCTCGCCCGACTCGACAATGGAG
>JAIQFM010000274.1 GCA_020073285.1 Terriglobia bacterium
AACTTGTAGGGCGCGCTCAGGTCGCGATTGCTGTGGTGCAGGATGTAGGCGATGGAGAAGTCGTTCTGGAAGCTGGCGGCCACCAGCACAGCGGCGGCGATGGTAATGCACGCCCAAACGGCGATGCCGGCGCGGCGAGCGGTTTCCCCCAGGCGTTCATAGCTAGGGCCGTGACGAAAGAGCGCGACCATGCCCGCAGCGAAACAATAGACGCTCAGGGCCAAAGCAAGGACCAGCGAAAAACTACCTAGTAAAGGCATTATGAGGACTCACCCGTGGGAGCTATTTTTGCAGAAACTCACGCCCTGGGCAACTGGGTGAGGGACATGACCCAGCGATGGGAGCGCCGAATTCCTCCGCTTGCGAATAGCAGATGCCGTGCCGGCGGGTTGCGATTCCATTTTCTTGGAGCGGCACGCCGGCCGCGAGGCGCAGTGCGAAGGGCTTTCCAATCTGGACCGCGTCCCATCGTCGGAATTCAAGCGCATTTTACACTGCATCTACCGGATGAACCGGAGCGGTGCTGCGCTACGGTGAGAGTGAGCGTAGAGCTCGAAATTCGCAACCCGGATCTGAAATGCCGAACATTCTCATCATCGATCAAGACTCGCACATTCGCCGCCTGATCAGGCAAGTGCTGGAACGCGTCGGCTGCGCCGTGGCGGAAGCGGCCACCCTGGGGGAAGTCACCGAGCAAATGGTGCAGTGCACGCCCGACGTAATCATTCTCGATTGCCTGCTGGGCGGGCATGGACTCGGGCTTGACCTGCTGCGGGAGATCCGGGCAACGCCGCGCACGCGCGACATACCGGTGCTCCTGACCACTGGCATCCCGGAACCCGAAATCGATATCCGCCTGGACAAGTGCGGCGCGACCGCGTTCCTGCTGAAGCCGTTCGGCCCGCGCGACTTGGTGCAGGCGGTCGCAATTGCCGGGGGAATCCAGGCGCCCGAGCCAGGCTCGAAGCCATCGAATCCATCGCGAGGGCGGCGCGCCGGGGAGTGAGCCCCTGACCCAGAGTCGCTCCCCGCCGGCAACGATTAGTCAGCGCGCTCCTTCATGGAATCGCGCACCAGCGCGATGAGCTCCCGTGGCGGGCAGGGCTTTTGCCGGAAGACGACGTTCAATCCGTCATATTCGGATTCCACTTCCGGCAGACCGGTGATGACGATGACCGGAATGTCGCGCCGGACTTGGCGAAGTTGGCGGACGAACTGAGCGCCGCTGGCACCGGGCAGGATGTGATCGGTGACAATGGCGCCGATGCTGGAGGCCAGCCCACTGCGGAGGAGCGCTTGCGCGCTCTCCGCGGTGGTGGCGATGCAGACTTCGAATCCCGCGCCGCGCAACACGGCCCCGCGCGCACTGAGTTGCCGCGGGCTGTCGTCAATGAGCAGAATTCTACGCAATCACCGCGCCGCCGGTACGAAGTTTTTCGGCCCATCCGCCGAAGCGGAACGCTGCTAAACCGTACGCGAAAAACGTGGCCGCATTTCCGTCTCCGCTTGAAACCAGTCGTCATGGGCGAAGCCCTCGACGCGTCCGCGCTGCTCGTACAGTTCGTAGGCGCGGACACGAATCGCCGTGTCCAGGTCGGAGGCTGCGTTGGCGTTGCCGTTCGTTGGCTCCGCCGAAGAGGAAGTGGCCGGCTTGACTGAGGTTTTCGTCGTTTGCGCACGCTTTACTCTGGGCATTTCACCGAACTCCTTGGGGGCTAAAAGCTGGGGTAAAACCGGCGTTCAGAGCAGGTTTCACTCGCTCGTCGTGATTTATCGAATATAACCTTTCCCGCTGTGGATTTTGTGGGCGCGCAAAAAAAAATCTCGGCCGAAGAATCGGCGCACGCCGCTTCCCGATAAAAAGTTGGTTTTGATTTCGTCGCTTGTCGACACATGGCGGGGCGCGGTGGCCGGGATCAATGGCGGAGGATCAGTGAAAATCGTGCGACTTCGTTTCGGCTTCGGTGACCGGCAAGGGCAGGACGCGTTCGGCCTTGACGGAAATCACGTTGTCGAGGTTCTGCAATACGCCTTCGATGAGCAGGAACTTTTCCCCAACCAGGAGCAGGCGGTGCCGCTCGAATAAATCCGGGGTAACGATGGCATTGGCGATGCCGGTCTCGTCTTCAAGGCTGAGGAAGACAAAGCCGCGAGCGGTGCCGGGACGCTGGCGCGCGATGACGCATCCGGCGGCGCGCACGAATCGTCCGTGGGGAATTTTTTCCAGCTCGGCGGCGGTGCGAATGCCTTGGGCTTTGAGCTCGGCGCGACGGTAGGCCATGGGGTGCGGGCCGACGGTCAGGCCGGTGCCGCGGAAATCGGCCACCAGGCGCTCTTCGCGGTCCATGGGCTGAAGCGGCGAAGGCGCGTCGGGTTCAGGGATGTCTCGCAGCAGCGGTCCCTCGCCGCGGCTGGCGCCCGCGACCTGCCATAGCGCATCGCGGCGATGGAATCGGGTGATCCGGTGATCGGGTGATCCGGTGATCTGCGACAGGTTTTCGATCACCCGATCACCCGATCGCCCGATCACCAGATTTTCTCCGATCGAGTTCAACGCGCCGATCTCGGCCAGCGTCTCCAGCTCCGTCCGGCGCAGTTCGGGGACGCGGCGCGCCAGATCGGTGATGGAGTCGAAAGGGCGCTTCTCGCGTTCGCGCAGCAGGGCCCGGGCCGCGTCTTGGCGGAGGCCGCGGAGGTAACGAAGGCCGAGACGGACGGAAACGTCCACGGTCGAAGGTCGACGGTCGACGGCACGGGAAAAGTCGTTGGTCGTTAGTCGTTGGTCGTTAGCGAAGCGGTCGATGGTCGATGGTCGTTGGCCGATGGCCGAGCGGTCACCGGCTTCGCCCGGGTGGCGCACGGCTTCAGCCGTGCGGTGCGGCAAACAACTTCCGGGCTTTGGCCCCTGAGGTACTTTCTCCCCAGCGCAACAAAGTCCTTCAGCGGCTAAAGCCGACAATGTCTCATCCCCGGCATTGCAGGGCTGAAGCCCTGCTCCACCCATATTCATTGCCGTCGACCGTCGACCGTCAGCCGTCGACGACTCCACCGTGCACAGCCAGTCCGATCGCGTGACGTCCACCGGCCGTATTTTCAGGCCGTGGCGCTGCGCGTCCTTGACAACCGTGGACGGGTGGTAAAAGCCCATGGGCTGGTTGTTGAGCAGCGCGGCGGTGAAGGCCGCCAGGTAGTGCACCTTCAGATAGGCGCTGGCGTAGGCGAGCAGCGCGAAGCTGGCGGAGTGCGACTCGGGAAAGCCGTAGAGCGCGAACGAGGTGATGGAGTCAATGATCTGCTCCTGCGCCTCCGGCGTAATGCCGTTGTGGGTCATGCCGGCGCGCAGCTTGACTTCGATGTCGCGCATGCGTTTTTCCGAGCGTTTGAAGCCCATGGCGCGCCGCAACTCTTCGGCCTCACCGCCGCTGAATCCGGCGGTGATCATCGCCATGCGCAGGAGTTGCTCCTGGAAGAGCGGCACGCCCAGGGTGCGGGCGAGCACCGGTTCGAGCGAAAGATGCGGATACGTCACCTTCTCTCTTCCCTGCCGCCGGTTCAAGAACGGGTTCACCATTTTCCCGACGATCGGTCCCGGGCGGATGATCGCCACTTGCACAACGATGTCGTAAAACTTCTGCGGACGCAGGCGCGGCAGGCACGACATCTGCGCGCGGCTCTCGATCTGGAACATGCCGACGGTGTCCGCCTTCTGGATGGCAGCATACGTTTTGCGATCGTCGGCCGGAAGCTGCGCCAGGTCGACCTCTTCCTCGTAGTGATCGCGAATCAGTCCGAGGCAATCTTTCAGCACCGCCATCATGCCCAGCCCCAGCAGGTCCACCTTCACGATGCCCATGTCGGCGCAATCTTCCTTGTCCCACTGCACCACCACGCGCCCCGGCATCGACGCCGGCTCCAGCGGCAC
>JAIQFM010000275.1 GCA_020073285.1 Terriglobia bacterium
TGGATCGATCCGGCGCGCGGCATCTCGGCGCAGCAACAGTTGATCGAGCCCAGCGGCGACTACCGCCTCGCCAAGTACAGCAACGTCAAGATCAATCAGAACATCCCGAACGACATCTTCAAACTGAAGACTTCGGGCAAGACGAAGTGGGTGCGGCCGCAATCGGAATAGCTGACCGGATCGTTTCGGGACTGCATCGAAGCAGGTGCAAAACTAGGTAATTTTTTCCATTTGCGGGCAAATTCTTTTGTGGAACGTTGGTAGTTCCAAGTTTATACTCGCGTTCAGAACGGGGATATTGTCCCCAGCCAGGCAACAAGGACAAATCACACGAGCTTCCAACGCTCGTCACTCAGGACCATCCGAGACCAAGGTATATGGCCAAAGTTTTCACTATCCCCGTCACGCCGAATCCTTCACGCCGCAACCAGCGCGACCGCACCTCTGACCCGCGATACGTCGAGGGCCAGCGCTTGATCGTGGAAGCGATGAAATATTTGGCGCAGAGCAACAAGGACGCCAATCGCGAGGCGATCGACTTTCTCTTCGAGCACTTCCAGACCAATTTCCGCATCAGCGACACGCCGCTGAATTCGTAGTTTGATCGGTCCATCGGTCTCTCAGTCGAGTGGGACCATTTTGTTTTCCAATTCCGCGAGAACTGTCGCTCTCCGGCGGATCGTCCGGTTGCAACTTCGATACACCGACTGACCGACGGACCCAAGACCATACCAGAGCCGCTGTAGCGGTCGAACACTTCTTGTGTCGTGCGGCGCTCGCCGTCATTGTCGAAGGCTCGCTCGGGCAGGGCGTTGATGTCCATCACCGTGTCGTCGATTTTGAAACCGAATTGGGGAAGCGAATCACGAAGAGCAGCCGCAGGGCGAATTCCGCGCCGGTCAACCAGAAGAACCACCGGCGGTGCGGCCGCAACAACCCGCGCAAGCCCCGGTCGTCAGCCGTTTTGGCGCTATTCTGCATCCAATAGCCAGAGTCTTTCCTGAGTGACACTACCGCCAGCATGCCGCCCTGCGCCGCTGCGGGGGCATCCATTCGGCACCCCATTTACATGGAAGTGCGGAGAGGCCGCGAGCAGCGCCGTGTGCCTCATTGTAGGATAAGCAAGCGAAATTCATGGCCAAGGCGATTTTTTACGACCCGCAGCGCAAACGGTGGAAACGTCTCCGCCGGCTGATGGACGTTTTAGGCCTGGCCGTCTCGCTGCTGATCGTTTTCTTCCTGGTGAGCGCGCTCAGCGGCGTCAGCCTGACCACGCTGCTGCTGCCGGAACAGCACCGCCCTTACATGGCCCTGAAAGAGAAAGAGCGCAAGCGCCCGAAGGCGCGCGTGGTCACCGCCAAATCGAAGAAGCCTGCCACCGAACTGGTGCTGAATTCCGGAGACGGCGTGCGTGCCGCGTTTTACGTTACCTGGGACGCCGCTGCTTATTCCTCGCTTCGCGAGTACGTCCGCCAGATCGACATTCTCTATCCCGAATGGCTGCACGTGCTCACGCCCGATGGGCGCATCCAGGCGGTCAGCCCGGAGCTGACGTTGTTCAACGTGGTGCAGGGCGGCGCCGTTCGCAGTCCCGACAGCAAAGAGCGGCCGGTGATGAAGTTCCTCAAGGACGAAAACGCCGAGACCGAGGTCCTGCCGCTGGTCAACAACTTCGATCCCACGCGCAACCAGTGGTTCTCGAATATTGAGCCATTCCTGACCAGCTCCGAGGCGCATGCCAGTTTTCGACGGGAAGCCGCGGCGTTGCTCGCCAGCGATCACTACAAGGGACTGACGCTGGATTTTGAAGGCTTCCCGCGTTCCGCGCAGCCCGGCTTCCGCCAACTGGTGGACGAGCTGCACACCGACCTGCAGGCGAAGGGCATGAAGTTGCACATCGCCGTCCCGGTTAACGACGATGATTTCGACTACACCTACCTGGCAGCCCACTCCGACGGTCTCATCCTGATGAATTACGACGAGCACTTCCAGGGCGGCGATCCCGGGCCGATCGCCTCGCAGGATTGGTTTACCAAGAACCTGGTGGATGCGCTGAAGGTCATTCCCAGGGACAAGCTTATCTGCGCCATCGGCAGCTATGGTTACGACTGGTCGCTGGTGGAGCAGAAGAAGGGGAAGCTGAAAGTTGACAGCGCGCGCAGCATTAACAACCAGGAAGCATGGTTGAGCTCCTCCGACTCCGAAGCCCCGATCAATTTCGATCCCGACAGTCTGAACCCGCATTTCGCGTACGAGGACGAAAACGGCAAGCGTCACGACGTGTGGTTCCTTGATGGCGTGACCGCGCTCAACCAAATGCGCGCCGCCGTCAAGCTAGGCATCAACACTTTCGCCTTGTGGCGGCTCGGTTCAGAGGACCGCTCGCTCTGGCCGGTATTTGACCTGCCCGGCACAGTCGGCGTGGTGCAGGACCTTCGCCTGGTGCCGCCGGGGCAGGACGTGGACATGGAAGGCGCGGGCGAGGTGATCCGCATCGGCAACCAGTCGTCTTCCTGTGAACGGACCTTGACCCTGGATCCCTCCACCGGCCTCATCACCGACGAAAAGATGACGGTGCTGCCGCAGCCCTACCAGCTCCATCAGTACGGCGCGAATTCCAAGCAGATAGTCCTTACCTTCGACGACGGACCCGATCCTGACTGGACACCCAAAATCCTCGACGTGCTGAGGCAGAAGAACGTCAAGGCGGCGTTTTTCCTCATCGGATTACAGGCGGAGAAGTATCCCGATCTGGCGCAGCGCATTTACGCCGAGGGCCACGAGATCGGCAACCACACCTTTACCCATCCCGACATCAGCAACATCCGCAAATCGTACATGCGCGTGGAACTGAACCTGGCGGAACGGCTCTTCGCCAGCCGCTTGGGCGTCAAGCCAATGCTGTTCCGGCCGCCTTATTCGATTGACCAGGAACCCGACACCGCCGACCAGGTGCGCCCGCTGGAAATCGCGCAGCAGATGGGATACATCACCGTGGGGGACAAGATCGATCCGCACGACTGGCGGGACCATCCGGCCGAAGAGATCGCGAGCGATGTCATGGCGCACCTGCCGCCCTGCGACCCCGACGACCAGCGCTGCGGCAACATCGTCCTGCTGCACGATGGCGGCGGCAACCGCGGCCAGACTGTGCGTGCTCTGCCCCTGATCATCGACGGCCTGCGCCAGCGCGGTTACCAGATCGTCCCTGTCTCCCAACTTCTGGGCAAGCCGTACAACGAGGTGATGGTTCCGCTGGCGCAGAACGAGCGCTGGTCGGCGCGCATTGACAGCTTCGGTTTCTGGATATTCGGCCTGATGGGCTCCGCCATCGTGATCATCTTCTTTCTCGGTGACGTGCTCATGTCGGCGCGGCTCTTCCTGGTCGGTGCCCTCGCCATCTTCGACCGCTTCCATCACCGCATCCGCCAGCGCGACCGCGCGCAGATCGAGGCGGCGCAGGCCTACAAGCCGGCGGTTGCCGTGATCATCCCCGCATTTAATGAGGAGAAGGTCATCGAGCGCACCGTCAGCGCCGCGCTCGATTCGGATTACCCCAAGCTGCGCGTCATCGTCGTGGACGACGGATCGGCCGACCGTACCCTGGAAGTTACCCAGAAGGCCTTTGCAGCCGAAATCCGGAACGGCAGCGTTACCGTGCTCACCAAGCCGAACTCCGGCAAGGCCGAGGCGCTCAATTACGGGCTGGAATTCGTGCACGAAGAAATCTTCGTCGGCATCGACGCCGACACGGTGATCGCGCGCGACGCCATTTCCCGCCTGGTTCCGCACTTCCTCGATTCCCGCGTCGGCGCCATCGCCGGCAACGCCAAGGTCGGCAACCGCGTCAACTGGTGGACGCGCTGGCAGGCGCTGGAGTACGTCACCAGCCAGAA
>JAIQFM010000077.1 GCA_020073285.1 Terriglobia bacterium
AAGGTCGCAGTTCCGCTTGCGGTTGGTGTCCCGGAAATCACGCCGGTCGAGGCGTTCAGGGTCAGCCCCGCAGGCAGTGTGCCTACCGTGATCGACCACGAGTAGGAGGTCACGCCTCCCGTGGCCTGCACAGTCGCGCTATAGGCCGCGTTCACCGTGCCGTCGGGCAGGGTAGTGGTGGAAATCGCAAGCGCCGGCGGAGCGGCTGCAACTGTGAAGCTGAGTTGCTTTGTGGCTGTGGCCGGGGTTGCGGCGGAATCGCGCACCTGCACGGTGAAGGTCGCAGTTCCGCTTGCGGTTGGTGTCCCGGAAATCACGCCGGTCGAGGCGTTCAGGGTCAGCCCCGCAGGCAGTGTGCCTACCGTGATCGACCACGAGTAGGAGGTCACGCCTCCCGTGGCCTGCACAGTCGCGCTATAGGCCGCGTTCACCGCGCCGTCGGGCAGTGTAGTGGTGGAAATCGCAAGCGCCGGCGGAGCGGCTGCAACTGTGATGCTGAGTTGCTTCGTGGCCGTGGCCGGGGTTGCGGCGGAATCGCGCACTTGCACGGTAAAGGTCGCAGTTCCGCTTGCGGTCGGTGTCCCGGAAATCACGCCGCTCGAGGCGTTCAGGGTCAGCCCCGCGGGCAGTGTGCCAACCGTGATCGACCACGAGTAGGGGGTTACGCCTCCCGTGGCCTGCACAGTCGCGCTATAGGCCGAGCCTACCGTGGCACTGGCTAGGCTAGTGGTGGAGATTGCCGGCGGAGTCGGGTTCACTGTCAGCGTGTACTGCTGCGTGGCGGTAGCGGGAAAGGTAGCCGAATCGCGTACCTGCACGGTGAAGGTCGCGCTGCCGCTTACGGTTGGTGTTCCGGAAATCACACCGGTCGAGGCGTTCAGGGTGAGCCCGGCGGGCAATGCGCCAACCGTGATCGACCACGAGTACGGGGTCACTCCCCCGTTGACCTGCAAGGTCGCACTATACGCCGAACCCGCTGTGGCACCTGGCAGTGCGCTGCCCTGAAACGAAAGCGCAGGCGCCACGCTGAGCGACACTGGCAAGCTGGCTGTCGCCGGGGTGGTAGCCGAGTCTTTAACAGATACGGTGAAAGTAAACGTGCCGGTCTGCGACGTAGTGCCGGAAACCACGCCCGCCGCAGTCAGTGTCAGCCCAGCGGGCAATGCGCCAGCGGTGATGGACCACGTGTACGGCGCGACTCCTCCGGTAGCCTGCAACGTTATGCTATAGGGTGAGCCTGCGGTGGCTGTGAGCTGCGAACTGGTGGAAATCGCCAGCGCCGGGTCGGCTGCTCGGACAGGAGCGGCGTTGGCGGATGTACCGCCGCCGCACCCGGAGAGAAGTGCTATGCCTGCGAGAGCAAAAATCACTATGCATGTACTCAGCACATCGGCCTGACGAAACGTATCCTTAAGAGGGCGTCGTGACATTGGAGGAGTCCACCTTTCCGGTTGGATAGTACGTGCGGGCTGCGTACTGGACAACGAACCGAAGGTCATGCACATACGTGAATGTCATACGTACATGAACATAAGTTCATGTGAGTCGCTGCCGAGGACAGATCATAAAGTCGGGAAACTCTGGTGGAGGGCTTCGATAGGACACAAACCGAATGCGATTAATGGGCTAGATCGGCCTGATGGGATGATCTTGGCCGAGAAGGAGGATCAATCAACATGAAGGTTCTCTCCGGGGAACCCAAGTTCATGTACGTTCATCGAGTCATAGGTACATGAACATTAGTTCATGTGATCCGTGCTTAGCGAAGGCAGACGTGAGTTAGATCAGTTTCAGAATTGGTGTAGCCGAGAAAGGAAACACCGAGATCGCTCGCCTCGGTTTTCCCGCGCGGGAGAAAGCGCGGGAGCCCTCCTTCGCCCGGGATGACGTCGGCTACGGAAAAAACGAACCGTTGCTTAGCTGGATGCCTCTGAGTTTGCGGCGAGCCTGGATCGGTCGCTGATTAGATCAGGCTGCAGTCTGCGCGGTGGCACTTCCCGATACTTCAGGCTCTGCATTCCAGGAGAGAGGTCGGAACTCAGGAACGTGGCTTCTCTGGGAGCGGTGACCACGGAGAGGCAAAGTGCTTGTACAACAGAGGTCGGAACCCGGTGACCTCGGCGATGAAACCATCCAGATCGTGTCCCATGGCCATTGTGTAGCGCTCCAATTGCAGTAGGTCGCGGTTCATCGTATTCCTGCCGAGCATGGTCGTCACCGCGGCCGGGCAGCGCCACTCCCTCAACACGCGCTTGTCGAGATCATCGAATGCCCCCGTGGGATAGCTAAACATAGGAGTGGGATTGCCCGTCCATTCCGATATGTCCTGCAACGAGCCGCAAATCTCTTCGCGGCGGCGCTCTTCGTTTTCCTTGAGCAGAATGCAATGGGTACGGGTATGGGCGCCCAATTCCACGATGTCAGCTGGGAATCGACTCAACTCCTCGACAGTAAGCGGCCGCAATGCTTCACGCGCCTCCTGCGGAATGCTGTCTTCCATCTCCGCCCAGGGCGCCGCGAACAGGCGCTCCAGTTCGTCCAGCGGAAGTTTGTAGAACGAACTGTAGTCCGCTACGCCGGTACGATGCAGATGAATCAAGCGCGCTTTGTCGAAGGGCAGCAGTTCGCCCGAACGAGTATGCGCCGTGGCAATGAAAATGGTCGCCGGAACGGAATACTTCTCAAGCAGGGGTAGAGCCTCGTACAAGTTGTTGGCGTAACCATCGTCAAAGGTGATGCAGGTTGCGCGTCGAGGCAAGCGTCCGGCACTGAGAAGTCTCGCCGCCTCGCTCAGCTTCAGCACACATGCGCGGTCGGTCAGGTACTTGAGGTGCGCCTGGAAAATGGAGTGGGTCACGAAGTGGTCCGGTACCCAGGGCTGATTAGCCATGTCGTCGGCGCAAATCCCGTGGTAGGCAAGGATACGCAGACCGCTCCCCCAGAGCCTCCAAGCCAGATCGCTGAAGAACGTTCGTGAGAAGAGCCGATATAACGGTCGCGTCATTTGTCCTGAGTTCTGGGATCCATTACTTTGCCACCAGTTAATTTCCCGCTGGTGAGCAGACCCTGCAACAAAAATGGGTTTGTCCCGCGCAGTCGCCGACCCCAACCCTTCGCTCCGCCGTATTCAACCTTGGGACTTCCGTGGCGAGCGACTTCCAACCTACCGATTCAGATCCAGCCGCGCAACCGATACCAAAGCAGACCCACGATTTCGTGCAGCGAGTCCTCATTCCAGGCGATCGCTTCCCACCCGGGCAGAAGCCTGTCCAAGGTAATTATATGAAAGGCACGATGAGCGCAGGCGGCCGGAATTACCTGTAGCCCTGCCTTACGAAACGATTTTTCGGCACGCCGCATGTGATAAGCATCCGTCACAAGAACAATTTTCTCGATTCCCTTGCTGCGCAGCACCCGTGCAGAGTGGACCGCATTCTCATGGGTCGAGCGCGACTGCGACTCGACCCAGATCATTGCCTCCGGCACCCCTTCCCTTACCAGGGCCCGACTCATGGGCATCGTATACGGCGGCGCCTGACGGGGGTCCAACTCGCCCTCCTCGCCGCTGGCCAGGATTGGCAAGGGACGCCAGTTCTTAAACAGCCATGCCGCATATTGGCACCGTTCATAAGTGTCGTACCCCAACCTGGAGGTCGGCAGTGGCGGGTACGGCGGGTAGACGGTCGAGGCCAACACGACAATCGCCTGTGCGTCCGCCCGCCCCAATTCGCGAGCGGGGTAGGGCCTCTCCAGTGCTGCTACCACGACGCATGCCAGTGGAGGCCATGAAACGAAGAACATCGTAATCGCGATGACTACCAACGCTGCCGGTTTCCGGCCTTTCGCCCTCCTGTAATACCAAAGCGCTTCTACGATGAGCGCCAGAACCAAGGTAGCAAACAGTGGTTGGTAGTACGAAACGTACATTTCGCCGCCTTCTCTTTGCCTTCCTTATCGGGCGTGTCAGGCCTTTTACGAGGGCGCTGACGTCATTGGAGTTGATCGCGAAAGAGGGCAAGGAGGTGTCTTCTTAGTCGCTCGCGATTCGCCGTGAAATGCCGGGAGTTCCACCAAGTTTCGCCGGGTTCCAGAACGCAATCGGGGGGACGCTGCTGGGCCCAGCGCTCCAGGCACTTCTCGCGGTATTTATCAAGCGAACCGAACGGCCGCGCCGGCACACCCATGACAATCGTGTTCGGAGGCACGTCGGATATGACGACGGATCCTGCCGCGACCACCGAATTGGGGCCGATGCGGATGTTGGGTAACAAAATCGCGCGCTGGCCGATGATGCAATTGTCTCCGATGATGATCGGGCCGAATACCTGCAGGTCGGGGGACTCGTCGCGCAAAACCCATACGCCGCCGTCGTGGGTACCGAAGGCGACATCGGCGGCGATTGCCACATGGTTGCCAATTCTGATCAGATACGGTTCAGTGCCGAGATCGGTTGGAACAATAAAACAATTTTCGCCGATCCGGGCTCCCGTTTTGCGCAGGTATTCCGCAATCGTGTAAGGCGTATACTTGTATTTTTCCAACGTGGAGCGCAGTCGGAGATACCATGAAGTCGCAGCCCGCAGTATCATCGGTTTGTCAATACCTCCTCCTACCTTGCCGACTCGCAGGAAAGCATGCGGTCGGGTTGCAACCCATCAAGCCCGACGGTCGATTACACGATATAACACAAACGACACTTGGGCTGGTGGCCAAATGAGACGGAGAGCGGTTTTGATAATTAGCGTTATCGTAACCGCTGCGGTAGTGATTGTAGCGGCGGTGACCGTGAAGTCACGCAGTGCGAGGGCGAAGGTGAGCACGGGTTCGAAGCCAATACACGTGGTGTTGATCGGGGCATCGATAGGCCAGGGCTGGCAGCTCACGGCGTGGGCAACACGCGCCGGCATCCCGGGATATACGGCCGAAGCAATCGCGGCATGGCAATTCGACAAAACCGAAGCACTGGATGAGGTGCTGATGCGCCCGGCCCGGAAGTTTCGCCCGACGCGCACCTATTTGCGATCGCTATTCCAACCGAGGCCCACCCGACCCGACATTCTCATTTTGAAGGAATGCTCGTCTTATTTCCCTGGAGGGCTCGAGGGTTACAAGGCCAGCATTCAACGTTGGACCAAACGGGCTCGGGCAGACAATTTCAAGGTTATTCTGGCGACAGTCGTTCCGGTGACGAAGTCTCGGTCGGCGCAAGTTCCCGGCAAACAGGAGCAACTGTTGGAATACAACCGGTGGATACGCCAGTACGCGCGCGAACAGGGCCTGCCCGTGCTCGATCTCGAAGCGGCGCTTCGTGAAAACACTGAAGCCGCGTATTTGCGCGACGAATACAACAGCGGGGATGGCACCCATCTCAATGCCGGTGCCTATGCCGTATTGGACGGAACGCTACGAACATTGCTGTGCGGAATGGTGTTGGCCCAGGGGTGTGACTCGCGTGCCGAACCCGCGGCAGCATCCAATTAAGAGTGCCGCGGTTTGCTCAACGGTTCCGTGCGGAAATGTAGGCCGCCGCATTTTCGAGCGCAACAAAACAAGAGGACCATGCAGGGTTTGGATCGAGATGCGCCCCAGATCGGGAAAAGTCCAGCGGCATCTCTTCCCTCGACACTTGCACGAATGGGATGTGTATCACTATGAGACACGAATACGCTCCCGCCTCACAAGCCTGCCGTCTGATGCCAGTCCATCTTATGCCAGTCCATGAGTCGAATCTCAATCGCTATCCGGGGAAACCTCGACTCCGGTTCCAAACGGGGCAGAGAGCACCGAGCGGCAGACTGGCCTGTTAACATATAGCTGAAGTGGAAAAACTTTTCCGTCGCGGAAGGGAAAAGTTTGCCACTACAGATATAGTCCTCCTGTTGGGGTAAGGGCCACTAAAGTGCCCCCCCACCGTCATCCCCCTTTTGTGCAGTTCAACGAACACAGTGGAACCTGAATTGCTTCTATTGGATGGACGCCTACTCTTGTATCCTTTTGCGACGTGATGTAGGTACCTCAGGTGAGACCCGATGTGCGGCATCAGTGGGTTTATAAACAGGGAAGGAATACGAGCCGACGCGGCCCTCGCGGAGGCGATGGCGACCACCCTGGTCCACCGGGGGCCGGACGGCATTGGCGTCCACATCGAAGGCAATGTGGCGCTGGCGCACGCTCGCTTGAGCATCATTGATTTGGCCGGGGGCGGGCAGCCGATGCAAATTGACGGTGGGCGCCTGTCGATCACCTTTAACGGAGAGATTTTCAATTATCTTGAGCTGCGCGAGGAACTGATCAAGAACGGCCGTCGGTTTGCCACCCGATCGGATACCGAAGTCATTCTCCATCTCTACGACGAGCACGGTCCTGACTGCGTCCACTACCTCAATGGCCAATGGGCGTTCGCTATTTGGGACCGCCAGCGCCAACATCTGTTTTTGTCGCGCGATCGGATGGGCGTTCGACCGCTTTACTACACGTTTACAGACCGGGGATTCGTCTTTGCGTCCGAGGTGAAGGCCATGTTCGCCGATCCGGAGGTGGCACGGGAAATTGACGTTGAAGCGCTCGACCAGATCTTCACGTTCTGGTGCCCGCTGCCCTCCCGGTCATTCTTCAAAGGAGTCCGACAGCTTCCGCCGGGACACTCGGCGATCCTAAAAGACGGCACACTGGAGCTCCGCAGATACTGGAAGCTGGAGTATGAGCCCGACGACCACGATGCATCTCCGAAGGTGACGGAACGGGCGACGGAGGAGCTGCTCAATTTGCTGCTGGATGCGACCCGCATTCGGCTTCGTGCTGATGTTCCGGTGGGAGCGTATCTGAGCGGCGGCATTGATTCGACGCTCACCACTGCGCTAATCGCCCGCATCGCCGGCCACCGCCTGCGTACGTTTTCCATCGCATTTGAGGACGCGGAGTACGACGAGAGCTCCTACCAGCTTGAGGCGAGTGCATTTCTTGGAACGCAACACAGTCAGATTCGCTGCTCGTACGACGATATTGCAAGGGTATTTCCCGATGTCCTCTGGCATGCGGAGCAGCCAGTGTTGCGAACGGCTCCTGCTCCCCTGTGCCTCCTTTCCAAGTTGGTTCGCGACAGCGGCTTCAAAGTAGTCGTCACCGGAGAGGGGTCCGACGAGATTTTTGGCGGTTACGACATCTACAAGGAAGCAAAAATCCGGCAATTCTGGGGCAAGGACCTGGAGTCGCGGTTGCGCCCGTTATTGCTGAAACGTCTCTACCCTTACATGAAGAACATTCAGAGCCAGTCGCCGGAGTATCTGAAGAGGTTCTTTCATGTCGGTCCAGCCGAACTGGCGAGCCCGTTTTTCTCGCACCTGCCTCGTTGGACGGTTACGTCTCGGCTGAAATCGTTCTTCACCGACGAGCTTGCCTTCAGTTTGAAGGGTTATGACGCCACATCCGAATTGGAGGCTGAACTGCCGGCTGGTTTTGCGCAGTGGAATTCGTTCATCCAAGCTCAATATCTGGAAACGGCATATCTGCTGCCCGGCTACATTCTCTCTTCCCAGGGCGACCGTGTGGCCATGGCGAACTCGGTTGAAGGCCGTTATCCCTTCCTCGACTATCGCGTGGTGCAGTTCGCCGCAAAGCTTCCGATCGCAATGAAAATGAAGGTGCTGAATGAGAAGTACCTGTTGAAGAAGGTGGCCGAAGGGTTGATTCCACCGTCCATCATTCAGCGCCACAAACAACCCTATCGCGCTCCCGACGGGAAGAGCTTCTTCAGTGCAGCCGCGGACGGAATGGTCGAGCAAATGCTTTCGCCAGAAGTGACCAGTACCATGGGACTGTTCAAGCCCGCAGCCGTTTCGAGGCTGGTGCAAAAATTCAGGTCCGGCAGCGCCATCGGCGCGAAGGACAATATGGCGCTAGTGGGAATTCTCTCCACTGCGATCTCGGTCGACAAATTCATCAATCGCTTTACAGGACGACAACAGCCATGCAAGCAATCGCACAAGAGCTACGCAATTTCGTCGTAAACAATTTCTTGTTCGGCCAGAACGAAAAGTTGCGCAACGATGATTCGTTTTTCGACAACGGAATCATCGATTCGACCGGCATTCTGGAGCTGGTCGGCTTCCTCCATGAAAGATTCGGAGTCCACGTGGAAGATCAGGAGCTGATTCCTGAAAATCTGGACTCGATCGATCGCCTCGTTGCGTATCTGCAAGCCAAATTGAGGGAGAATGGTCAGGCTTCGGCGAGCGTGCACTAGGCGCTCGCGAAAGGTTGAGACTTCTCTCCCGCACAGTTGGCCGATAAAGACGGTGCGCCGTAAGGCGATCCACAGGAAATAAAGGGGAGCAGATGACGTTGAGCGGAATCGCGAGCGCGAAGGTCAACACCGACCTGCTGAAAATCGATGTTGCGGCCGAAGCCGGCCGCATCGAGAGTTCGATTCGGGACATTGTTGTCAACCGGCTCAAGCGCAAGGGCGCCGTCGTCGGTGTCTCCGGAGGAATCGACAGCAGCGTGGTCGCATCGCTATGTACGCGCGCACTCGGCAAGGACCGGGTGATTGCACTCTTCACTCCGGAAGCGGATTCGTCGGGCGACAGCCTGCGCCTGGGCCGCGCTCTGGCGGCCCAGTTGGGCATAAGGTCGTTCTTGGAGGACATCAGCCCGATTCTGGCCGGAATACGCTGCTACGAACGCCGGGATGAGGCCATCCGCAGCGTCGTCCCCGAATATGGGCCAGGATACAAGATGAAAATTGTGCTTCCCGGCCTGCTCGACGCTACCAAGTACGCCATCTTCTCTCTGGTTGTGCAATCGCCGACGGGCGAGACGCGAAAGGTGCGGTTGACCGCGGACGCTTATTTGGGAATCCTGGCGGCCACCAATTGCAAGCAACGCGCGCGGAAGGTGGTGGAATACTTCTACGCGGATCGCTTCCAGTACGCCGTTGCCGGAACGCCCAACCGCCTGGAATACGACCAGGGCTTTTTCGTGAAGGGCGGCGACGGGCTGGCGGACTTCAAACCCATCGCGCACCTGTACAAATCGCAGGTTTATCAGTTGGCGGCCCATGTTGGCGTTCCCGAAGAAATCCAGAAGCGCCCGCCCACCACCGATACGTACTCGCTCGAGCAATCGCAGGAGGAGTTTTACTTCTCACTTCCCCTCGCCAAAATGGACTTGTGTTTGTACGGCAAGACGGAAGGAATTCCGGCTGATCAGATCGCCGAGGCCGCTGATCTCACCGTGGAGCAGGTCGAGCGCATGTACCAGCAGATCGAGGCCAAGCGCAACGCGACCAGCTACCTGCATTCCTCCGCGATCCTGGTAGAACCGGTCGCCGTCGGAGCCGACTGAATGTCCATCGCGGCACAAGGGCTGGCCGAAGCCGCGCCCCGGCTGCATGCGAATGCGGCCGATTATCTGCTCGACAAGAAGAGCGCGTCGACTACTGCCCTGATGACCCTCCAGGGTGAGTACACGTATGGGGACTTGCAGGCCGCATCCGATGACGTTGCGCACTACCTCGTTTCGGCTGCCGGAGTGAGTAAAGGCGACAGGGCTCTCCTCGTAAGTGACAACAGCTTCTTTTGGGCCGCTGCGTATCTGGGGAGTTTGCGGGCAGGCATGGTTTGCATCCCGCTGCCGCCCGCCACTTCCGCCGAAGACTTGTCCTACATTATCTCGGCGACAGAACCCGCGCTCGCCTTTGTGCAAACGAAAACGGCTCTCAAGAGCCCTGCCCTCGCCTCGCTTCTACTGGTAGTGGATGTCGATGCGCCGGCGGCAAGGCTTGCCGGTGCGGTGACCCTCGCGACGCTGCGAGCCGGACAGCATGGCGGCGCCAAACCCCTGCCCGATTCTCACCCCAGTGACCTGGCCGCGCTGATGTTTACCTCCGGTTCAACCGGAAAACCGCGCGGCGTCATGGTTTCCCATGCGAACATCGTCGCCAATACGGATTCCATCATCGAGTACCTGCAATTGACCGGCGCCGATCGGATCATGGCGGTCCTGCCGTTCCACTACTGCTTCGGAACGTCGCTGTTGCACACCCACCTGCGCGTCGGCGGCAGTATTGTGATCGATCACCGCTTCCTGTTCCCCGAGAAAGTACTGCAGCGGATGCGAGAAACCGAGTGCACCGGTTTTGCCGGCGTGCCCAGCCATTTCCAGATTCTCCTCCGCAACTCGGGCCTGAAGAAAATGAGATTCCCTCATTTGCGTTACGTGCAGCAGGCCGGCGGCAACCTGGCGCCGGCGTTTGTTCGTGAGTTGCGCGAGGCGCTGCCGACCACGAAAGTGTTCGTGATGTACGGCCAGACGGAAGCCACAGCGCGATTGTCCTATTTACCTCCCGAGGCGTTCGACAAGAAACCGGGCTCGATTGGCAAAGGCATTCCGGGCGTGCGTTTGGAAGTCTTGAACGAAGCCGGGCAACCCGTGCGTGCCAACGGCGAAAGCGGCGAGATCGTCGCTTCCGGAGCGAATGTCACTACGGGCTACTGGAAGTCAGAAGAGGAGACGGCTGTTTCCTTTCGCAATGGCAAGCTGTACACGGGCGATCTCGCAACCGTCGATGAAGACGGATACATATATATCGTGGGCCGCGCCAAGGATTTCATCAAATGCGGGGGCAAACGGATAAGTTGCCGAGTCATCGAGGACGCGTTGCTGGATTTCGAGGAATTGCTGGAAGCCGCGGTCATCGCAATTCCGGACGACGTACTCGGCGAGGCGGTCAAGGCATTCGTAGTTCCGGCAGGTAACGACGCATCGGATTTTCGGACTCGGATGCAGGGATTCTGCCAGCGAAATCTGCCGCTGCAACTCATCCCGAAGGAGATCGTAATCGTGCCATGTCTTCCGAAAAACAGCTCCGGGAAGGTGTGCAAGAGCACGTTGCGTGAACTCTAGTTCATCGTCATGCTGCGCTGAGCTACTTTTACTACTGGATTGAAATCGAATGAGTCAAGCCGTCGAAAACAAGGAAACCATTGCTGGAGTCGACGCTGCCGCGAAACCGCAATCGAACGCTCTTCCCTTGCTGGAAACCGAGGCGAGTTTCTACGCCGAATACGACTGGGTGCCGAATATTTATCCCTCGGTTGCTGAAACAGTCAGCCTCCTGGGCAAAGAACTGGATCGTGCCTCCTCCGGCAGTCTGGGTGACTGGCGCCTGGAGGAGATCCGGAAGAACCTGTTTCTTTTGGCGTGCGCCCTGGGCAGTGCCGCCGACGATTTCCTTTCCGGGAGAGCCTTCGATTTCTCCAAGGTCGCCAATGCCGTCCCGTTTGCCGGTATTCCAGTCCGGGTATTTCAATCCGGACACGCCCTGTTGGGCCGGCTGCGCAGGTCAGGTTTGCGTTCGCTGTTCTCTTGGAAAGCTGAATGGGAGCAAGCCGTAGTCCAACTGCTCAGGACGTACATCGCCCAGAATGTCGATGGGTCCAGGGAGGCAACCACTGCCGCGGAACGGCGCGCAAAAGATCTGCTGCAGTCGCGGCTTCCGGCGGAATTTCGGGCGCAATTGATCCGGGTGCCAGCCGCCTTCCGTTCGCAAGACCTGACACACCTGGACGTATTGGCACTGGGCGAAAAATTCATTGCCGCCGCGCCGGACCGCCAGCAACCGGTACTCATCGTGGGGTTAAGGACGGCAGGATCGTATTTTGCCCCGTTGCTGCGTGCATTGCTTGAGAATGAAGGATATTCCCAAGTGGCGTATGTCACGCTTCGCCCCAAGGGTGGAACGGCGCCCTGGGAGCAGCAGCGTCTGCAGGAGTACGCTGCCCGGAAAGCGGCTGCGGTCGTGATCGACGAACCTGTGTACACAGGCGGCACCATGGGGAAGACGGTCGACCTCTTGCGTCTGATGGGATATGAGCCGTCGCGCACCTTCGTCCTGTTTCCGGTGCACCCCAGCGGGTCCGAGTGGATGAACGGCGAACACCGGTTTTCCCTGGAGCGCGTAAACCTGCTACGGCTGGAAGCGGAAAACTGGTTCAAGCATCGGCTCGTCAATGGCAGTGAGCGTGTGGGGGAGCGCATCGCAGAGTACTACCGCAGTTGCGGTGAGGTCATTGAGATCACCAGCGAAGGGAAAGCGCGGCAGTACAATGCGCAGCTTCGCGCCTTATCCGACCAGAAATTCCACAATCGCCTGAAATGCGTGCTTGAGGTCAAGCTCCGAGCTAAGAACGGCGCTATCGGCAGCCGATTCGTGCTGGCCAAGAGTGTCGGTTGGGGCTGGTACAGTTATCATGCGTTTCTGGCAGGGCAGCGTTTGGCAGGGTTCGTTCCCAACGTGCTCGGGTTACGGGACGGCATCTTGTATTCGGAATGGTATCCGCAGTCCATCGCGCCCCAGCCGGAAACCAGCCAAAGTGAGTGGATCCGCACCGGAGCCGCTTATGTGGCGGCACGGGTCAAAGCCCTGCCGTTGCGGTCGAATCCGGCGCCGGCGCTCACCCGCGACAATCGACACAAGGGATACGAAGAGGTATCGGATGCGCTCAGCAAAGCCTTTGGATTTAAAGGGGCGACTCTTCTCAAGCGCGCCCGCCTCCGCCAACAAGTCTCGAGTGCCCCGTGTGCCTTTCCGACACTGATCGACGGCAAAATGCGCCGCCTCGAATGGGTGAATGGACCGAACCAACTCCTCAAGTCGGATTTTGAACACCACGGGCTGGGCAAAACGGAAATGAACATGACCGATCCAGCCTACGACTTGGCGGAGACGATCCTGCACTGGTCGCTGTCTGAAACGGAGGAGAAACAACTCATTGACCTCTACGTTTCCCAATCCGAAGACAGACAAGTGTACGAGAGGCTGTTTCTGAACAAGCTCATTGCCGGCGTGAAAGCCATCAATTCCGCGGTGTCGAACTTGGAAGACGCTCGCTTGTTGAACCGTCATGCGGAATTCAACCGGGAATACCAAGCCGGCTGGAATCATCTGGTCCTGCAAACGGTTTCGTTTTGTGCACGATTTTGCGCGCAACCTGCCAGCCTCGGCTGGCGGGCGCCGCTCGTGTCCATGGACATCGACGGCGTGTTGGATCAGCAGGTGTTCGGCTACCCTTCGACCACTGTCGCGGGCATGCAGGCGGTTTCTGTCCTCAATGCGCATGGTTTCGCGGTGGCCATGAACACCGCCCGCAGCCTGAAACATGTGAAGGCATACTGCCACGCCTACGGTTTCGTCGGCGGAGCGGCCGAATATGGCGCGTATGTCTGGGACCGGCTGAGCGGCCGGGAGAAACCGCTGGTCAGCGACGAATCGCTGCAACAGATCGAGATCTTGAAAGAATTTCTCCGCGGCATTCCCGGCGTGTTCCTGAACGAAGACTACCGGTACTCGATTCGCGCCTACACCTATCAGCGAGGCACGACCGTGGCGCTGCCCACGCCCATGATCAGGGACGCGATCGCCAAGCTCAAACTGGATCGTCTGCAATTTCACCAGACTTTCATCGACACCGCCGTGGTGGCCAAGGAAACCGACAAGGGGAAGGCCCTGCTGGCGCTCCTTGAGTTGGCCGCCGTGCCCGGATTGGCGGCCTACGCCATCGGTGATTCCGAACCCGACCTGCCAATGTTCGCGGCTGCAAGAAAAGGTTTTGCGCCGGGAAATACGACTTGCCGCAAGGCGGCACGCGTTTTGGGATGCTGGATTGCGGACGAGGGCTACCAGCGAGGTTTGTTGAGCATCGCGCGCCGCATAGTTCATCCGGATGGCAGCAGTTGCGGACAGTGTCGTCCCCCCGCCGTGGGCGTAGAGGGCAGCGAGGCGGTCATCTACGAACTGCTCAAGCTAGCCGACGAGAGCCGATTGAAGCGGCTGGTGCGAGCCGTTGCGGATCCCATGATGATTCGCAGCTTTGGCATCTGACCCGTGCGGTTGGCTCAGCCCGGGAACCGAGGGCAGTGCTGTGGCGTGATCGCGAAACATGCACCAGGATGGTACGCGCTCTACGCTATTCTTTGCGTTAACAAGTAAGTAATAGGCGAACTGCAATGATGACGGATGAAAAGATCGAGACCGTTACCCGCGCCGTGGACCACGATAGCCTCTCGGTTATCGAGCTCAACGACTGGTCAGAACTGGAGGGGATAGCGGCAGACTGGGAACGCCTGTTGAGCGAAAACCCGGCCTTAGGCTTGTTTTCGACGCCGGAGTGGCTGGGCTCGTGGTGGCATGCCTTCGGCGCGGGCAAAGAGTTGGTGGCCCTCGTTTTTACCGACGCCAACCGCGCAGTTGTGGGTTTGAGCCCGATGTACCGAGAACGTGTGGAGTCGCCGTTGGTGGCTCGGGTGAATCTCCTGCGGTTAGTCGGAGATGGCTCCGGCGATTCCGACGATATGGATTTTATCGTTCGCCCGGGCTACGAGGGGGCGGTAGTACGCGCCTTTCTGAAGTGGTTCAGGAACAGGAAGTGGGACTTGTGCCATCTGAACGCCCTCAGCCCGCGTTCGGTCGTTGCCAGCCTGTTGCTACGGGACCTGAGAAATAATTCCTGGGACCTCGCTACCCACGAGCACCCCTGCGTGACCGTGCCCTTGCCCGGCACATGGGAGCTGTACCTGAAGCAGCTCTCCAGCAAAGAGCGCGGCAAAATAGGAAACCGAACCCGGCGGTTGGAAACCCGGCACCAGCTCCGGTTTTACAAGTGCCAAGCCGCAGAGGAGCTGCCGCAGTGCCTCGACACCTTGTTCCTGCTCCATCAAAAACGTTGGGAAAAACTAGATGAATCTGGCAGTTTCAGCCTGCCGAGGCGGCGACAGTTCTACGACGAGATGGCGCGCTTGCTGCTCTTGCGGAACCGGTTGGAGCTGTGGTTCCTTGAACTGGACGGTCACACGGTGGCTGCGCAAATCGCGTTGCGCTATGGAAACACCATGAATTCCCTGCAGGAAGGCTTCGATCCTGCGTATGCGAGCGACAGCGTAGGGTACGTGCTGCGTGGCCATGTCTTACGCCAATGCATCGCGGCCGGCGTCGATAAGTATGATTTTCTAGCCGGCGATCAAGATAGCAAACAGCGTTGGGGTGCGGAGATCGGCAGTTACACCGATATCCATTTGGCTCGTCCCGGCAGTATGGGCGTTCTGCATTTGCAAATAGCGGAGGGCGTTCTTGCGACGAAGAGCTGGCTGCGGCGTCACCTGCCCGCACGCGCCATCGAGATGTTGCGGCCGCGTCGAACGCGCTCCGGAGAGGGTGCAGGGAACGGAAACGACCCGGCCGCCGGTTCCGACAACGATTCAGTCCGCGGCAAATCGTAAATGCCCCGGCCAATCAAGGCGTCTCCACCAGCGACTCATAGAACTGCGTCAAGTCGCTGATCATTCGCTCCGAACTGAACCGGGTCCTGACCACCTCCCGCGCGGCGCGCCCGATGCGCGCGGCCTGTTCGGGGTTGCGCAACAGATAGGTAATCCGGTCTGCCGCGGCTGCAAAGTCCTCGGAAGGAACCAGGTAACCGGTGACTCCTTCATCGATTGCCTCGGGATTACCGCCCACGCGGGTTACGACGCAGGGCACCTCGGACGCCATCGCCTCGAGCACGGCATTGGAAAACCCCTCGCTTCGCGACAGCATGCAAAAAACTTTGCTCCTGCGCAGTATTTGGAGCACGTCATCTCGCAGTCCGGAGAACTTGACGTTGTTCTCAATTGCAAGGGAGCGTGCGAGTTGTAGCAACTCGGCCGCCGTATCCGGCTCGTTGACAGCTCCCACGACGAGAAAATATGTCTGCGGAAATTCGCGTAGCACTAACGCCGCAGCCCGGATGAAAATGTCAATTCCCTTGACCGGCCGAATGTTGGCGACCGTCGTGATCACCGGCGCATCCGCGGGGATCCCCAAAGACGTTAAATCAGCCGCTTCGCGGACCGCAGCGACTTGTTCAAATTCCATGCCGTTGTAAATCCTGACCACTTTGGCCGGGTCGATGTGTTCCCCCTCCACGCATTGGCGCCGTACCATTTCGGAGACCGTGAGCACCCGGTCACAAATGCGGTTGATTACGCGGTATGCCAGGCGATGCTTTGGAGACTGCAAGATGCCCATATCGCGCCGGCTGGACACCAACCGGGGCGCCCCGCTTAGCTTGGCAACGATTCCACCCCAGGTGTTTGATGTCTCAAAGAATGTGTGCACGATATCCACGTTCTCGGAACGAATCAAGCGGCGGATCGCGTATGCGGTCTGCAGAGCCTTCCAGCTATAGGTGCGGTCCAGTTCAAACGAGTGAGCAGGGCACGGAAGGGAGCGCAGGATGTCGGGCCCGATGGCCCACTTCAGAGTGACCACGGAATAGCGAAACCGATCCCGGGGCAGCAGGCGAAGGATTTTCACCAGAGCGCCCTCGCCGCCTCCCGCGGCGACGAGATGGTCGATCATGAACAGCAGATTGATTGTTCGTTTGGGTTTCACGGCATTATTAGCAGCGGTCCAAAATGCGGATTCCGTTGCTCAAGAGGTTGCAATCTCAATATTACCTTGCCGTCCCAACCATCTCAGAGATATCACGCAATAATTTGGCACATTGCCGCGGGGCTGCCCTTCAACCCCTTCCCGCGGGCCGGGGGAAGAGGGTCCGGCGCCGCCGATTCTGTAGCAGAACGGCTGGTTCGTTTTGGTGGTCAGACCGGGGCCGGCACCGGCGCGCTCGCTTAACGCGTAACGCTAAGCGAGCTGCCAGCATGCCGGATTTAGACCTACAGGCCCTACTGCATCAGGAGGAAGCCGTCCACGTCCACCCGGGTGCCGCTTGACGAGTTGTTGCGCGTGCTTAAAACAGTAACCTTGACGGTGTGAGTAACCGAACCGCTCAGCCCGTTGGCGACGTACGCGTAAACGCGGTAGGTCGTCGAGGAGGCGTACAGGTCAACCGTAGCCACTTTGACACCGTCCAAGTACACGTCAGCCTGTCCCCGGTCCGATGCCTTGGTCGAAAGCCAGGCGAAGTTGGTGCCTTGGAACGTAAAAGTGGCGGTCGAGCCTGCCGTGGTAGCTCGTTTCACAGTCCGACCGAACGCGTTCGTCAGGCTATTGGAACTCCAGTTTGCGCTGTACGCGATTGCGGACGCGGTCTCCTGCTGTGCGCTGGCGGTGACGTTTGGTCCGGCCGCCCACGCGCTGACGTTGCTGGCGCCGTCGGTCGCACGCACCTGGAATTTGCTCACCGCGCCAAAGGTCAAAGAGAACGTCTTTGACAGGGTGGATGCGCTCAGGCTCGCAATCGTCTGCGCCGCGCCGTTGATGAACTGTTGTTCTTCGATCTTTGTGAGGCCGGCGCCGTTGTCGCTGGCGGTCCACGTCGTAAGCATCGGGGCGGCAGTCGCGGTAGCGCTGGCTAAGGTACTGCCTGCCGTGAAGCTTGCGACCGGCGCCGTAACGGCCGGAAGAACGGTATCGATGTTGAAGAGCGAGGAAACGGCCGGCGTGCCCGTGTTGCCCGCCAAATCGGTCGCTTTCACCCGGAATGTGTAGCTGCCGTCGGCCAGACCGGGATAGGTTTGCGGCGAGCTGCACGAACTGTAAGCGGTCGTGCTGTTCAGCGAGCAGACGAACACTGCACCCGCCTCGGAGGTGAAGCTGAAGCTGGGACTCGAATTATTGGTCTGTGCGGCAGGGGCGGCGGTTATGGTGACTGTTGGCGCCACCGTATCCACGGTGAAGTTGTAACTGGTGGGTGAACTGATGACGCCGGTTAACTGGGCCGTCACTTTGAACGTATAGACGCCGTTGGCTACCGAACTGTAGGTTATGGGCGAGGTGCACGGTGCATAGGAGTCCGCCCCCGTCGAAAGTGAGCATTGGAAGGTGACACCCGGCTGCGTGTCCGAGTAGGCGAACGTCGGGCTTGCGTTGTTGCTGTACGCGGCGGGCGCGCTGGTGATGGTCGGAGCCGGAACCGAATTGACCACGACGGTAATGGTAACGGTTGCGATGTTGCTGTCGAGCGTGCCATCGTTCGCCTTAAAGGTGAAACTGTCGTTCCCGGCGAACCCTGTAACGGGAGTGTAGGTTAGGTTCGGAGGGGCTCCCGTGAGGCTACCGTGAGAAGGCCCCGTAATGATCGAGTACGTCAACGGATTCGATTCGAGATCGTGGGCCGTCAACGTGATGGCAATGCTGCTGCCACTGGTGCTGACCGTCTGTGAGTCGGCGACCGGCGGGTGGTCGACGCCGATCTGTTGCAACAATGGGTTAATAATGTCGGCCATTTCCGTGTCGGAAATCAGTCGCAACAGGTAAGCATGCTGGCTGTTGGGTGTTTGCGACCAGATATTGCGTCCCGGCTCCGCCTGCGTGCTGTCCCACACCACGGTCGACCCGTTTAGCCCGCCCACGGAGAATGTCAGTCCAATTCCGCCCCGCACCGCGTAGATCATCGCTACCTGCGTCCAGGCCGGACTCATGTTGTTACACCATTGTCCGTCGCCGCAATAAAGGTTGTAGGCCTGTTTGATCGGATTGGTCACCGGATCGGCATTTGCGGCCGGGCCGGTAACGACGTCCCAGCCGTTCTCGTAGCCCGAGGAAATGATCTCCGTCGGCCAGTGAGCGAACACATAGCTGGCGCCGTCGGGATCCTCCAGGAAGTTCTGGTCGATGTCCGGGCCCGGGAACTTACCGGCGGCGGAAATCATCCGCTTCACCTTCTGGCTCACCAATTGCACGCCGGTGAGCGGGCTGATGGCGTCTGGCCCACTCTGCAGCAGCGCTTTCAGCGGCTGGTAGTACCCGCCAGCGACGATGTAGACGCTGCCATCGGCAGCGCCGGCCAGCGCCTGGCGATAGACCGTCACCGCATCCGGGTAATTTGCTCTCGTATCGCCGGGCTTGCCGAAGTTAGTCGCGATCTGCTGGGTGAAATAGCTGAAAACCCCACCGTAGTCACCCGGGATGTTGCCATGATAGGCGCCAATCGGCACCGAGGGTTGGCCGAAGTAGTTGGCGATGGCCCATGCCGTGGGGGCGCTGTAGTCGTTCACCGATGAAGTGATCAGCGCCAAAACTCTGGTTTCACCACGATTGGCGAGGGCCCACAACAGCGCTTGGCCGCCGACATCGTCCGCGTCGCTGGCTAAATCGGAATCAACGATGATGTTGACCGGTTGCACCGGCTCCTGCAATGGTGGCGGCAATATGACTGTAATGGTCACAGTCGCTATGTTGCTGTCTAGCTGAGCGTCATTCGCTTTGAACGTAAAACCATCGGTTCCCAGGAAGCCCGCGGTTGGCGTGTAGGTGAGGTTCGGCGGAGTACCCGTCAGCGTCCCGTGCGTCGGATTGCTGACAGTCGCGTACGTTAATGGGTTTCCATCGGGATCGGTGGCTGTCAGTGTAATGGGAACCGCGTAGCTAGGGCTGGTAACGGACTGCGAATTGGCAATCGGTGCATGGTTGACGAGCGGCAACACTGTGATCGTAACGGTCGCAATATTGCTGTCAAGCTGGCCATCATTTGCCCTAAACGTGAAGCTATCGGTCCCGGCGAAACCCACCGCTGGAGTGTACGTAACATTAGGCGCAGTACCCGTGAGCCCGCCGTTCGCCGGATTGGTCACAACGGCATAAGCCAAAGAGTTTCCGTCTTGATCAGTAGCAACCAGGGTGATGGCAACCGCGCTGCCATTGCTGGTCACAGACTGCGAATTCGCCACCGGAGCGTGATTGATCGCTGGCGACACCGTAATGGTCACGGTCGCAGTGTTGCTGTCCACTCGCCCATCATTCGCCTTGAACCGGAAGCTGTCGCTTCCGGCGAATCCTGCGTTTGGCGTGTAAGTGACATTCGGCGCAGAGCCTGTCAGCACGCCGTGGCTCGGATTGCTCACGATCGCAAACGTCAAGGGGTTGCCATCTTGGTCGCTCGCTGTCAATCCAATGGCCACCGGGCCGCCGTTGCTGGTGACAGACTGCGAATTGGCGATAGGGGCGTGGTTGTTCGGAGGGCTGGGCGGCGCCTGCACCAGCGGATTGATGATGTTTGCCATCGCGGAGGAGGAAAGCAGTCGTAGCAGGTAAGCATGTCGGCTGTTGGGTGTCTGCGACCAGATGTTGCGCCCCGGCGTTGCGTGCGTACTGTCCCACACCACCGTGGTTCCGTTCATGCCGCCGGCGGAGAACGTGGTTCCGATTCCGCCGCGCACCGCGTACATGATCGCCACCTGCGACCAGGCCGGGCGCGTGTTGTCGCACCACTTCCCGTCGCTGCAATAGAGGTTGTAGGCCGCCTTGATCGGATTGGTCGCCGGATTGGCATTGGCGGCCGGGCCGGTAACCACGTCCCAGCCATTCTCGTAGCCCGTGGAAAC
>JAIQFM010000276.1 GCA_020073285.1 Terriglobia bacterium
GGGTTGATTGACACACACCACTGGTCAACCTAGACTGACTTGCTTCCCCCTTCCGTGTGATCCGGGTCACATACCGGATGTTCACAGGGCTGTGAGAATGAAAGAGTTGAAAGCTGACGGCTGAAAGCTTTTTACGAGGGACCATGTCATCCTGGTTGCAGAATAAATTCGAGAAAAACTTCCTCATCAGCATGGTGGATTACGTCTTCAACTGGGCGCGGAAATCGGCGATCTGGCCGATGACCTTTGGTTTGGCATGCTGCGCCATCGAAATGATTGCCTCCTCCACCTCGCGCTTCGACATTGCCCGCTTCGGCAGCGAGGTGTTCCGTCCCAGCCCGCGGCAGAGCGACCTGATGATCGTGGCCGGAACCGTCACCCTGAAGATGGCGCCGGTGGTGAAGCGCATCTACGACCAGATGCCCGACCCCAAGTGGGTGATCTCCATGGGCGCGTGCTCCTCGGTCGGCGGCCCGTTCAACACCTACGCCGTGCTGCAGGGCGTGGACAAGGTCGTGCCCGTGGATGTGTACGTGATTGGCTGCCCGCCGCGGCCGGAGAACCTGTTCTACGCGCTGTTGAAGCTCCAGGACAAGATTGACCAGATGTCGCTGGCCAAAAAGCCCACCGAAGTGCGCCTGCAGCCCGACATGGTGGAAAACTTCAAGCGCCAGGTGATGATCGCGCAGACGTTGCAACCGAAGTGACCGCGTTTGCGCGGCGTCTGAGCCGCGCGCGGTCATCCCGAGCGCCGCGAGGGATCCCTCAGCTATCAGCTTTTAGCTATCAGTTAAACCAACCCGACTACGGCCGGGTTTTTCGTTTGTGCGAAGTGCGTCAAGGCCAAATGCAACCGCTGATCGGCTAATGCGGTAAGCTGAGAGCTGAAAGCTGACAGCGATGTGGACATAAGCTGACAGCTCAAAGCTATGTGGACAAAGATCGCAACCAAGTCTGATCTGCCCGGCGACGGTGAGGCCAAGGAGTTCACGCTGGAAGAAAAGGCCGTCTGCGTGGCCAACATCGACGGCGTTCTTTCGGCGATGGATAACGTCTGCGTGCATCGCGGCGGGCCGCTGGGGCAAGGAGTCATCCTCGATGGCAAAGTCGTTTGCCCGTGGCACGGCTGGATGTACGACCCCAAGACCGGCGCCGCCGACGTCAATCCCGACGCGCGCGTGCAGGTGTATCCCATCAAGCTGGAAGGCGACGACGTCCTGGTCGAAATTTAGAAGCGGTGACCACCACGGAGGCACGGAGACGCGGAGGAATGAAGAATTAAGAAGTCAGAAGGAAGAACGGCATTTTGACTCTCTCGCAACTTCCGCGACAGCCGCGGCGAAAGTAGAGGCGAGGTAGGCTGCCAGCACGGTGAGAGAACCGCCGTAAATAGCCATCCACATCCACACCCACACCCAATTCAGATTCGCTTTATTCCAGAGGCTGCGCACTGGCGACTCCGCGTGTCGCACGCCCCGATCGCTTGAACCCCATCGCTCAAGGTAAGTTCCGTAAAGATTGGTAAACGGGGCAGGTTCGCGGCCCGAAAATTCATTTCTTGCCTTGAATTTATTCACCGCCGAGGCGCCGAGCACACCGAGATTCACCGAGAAATGGTTTGTTTTCCTCGGTGCGCCTCGGTGACCTCGGTGTCTCGGTGGTGTAATGTGCCGTTTAGCGCTGTCCGATGCCGTGCGGCGGGAGAGGGCGGCTCACCGGCAAAGATTGCTTCGCGTGCAACCGGTTTTCCGTCCTCCCACAAGCCTATGAAAACAGCGGAAATAAAGTTCTTGACAGATATTACAAATTGCAATATAAATATCGCGATTTGCAATATGAAGCTCGGCGAGAAAATTCGGTACCTGCGCGAGGTGGAGGGCACGCTGCGCGGCCTGGGCCGTGCCCTGACCCAGCAGGAAGTGGTGGACGCGATTCGCGACCGTCTGGGCAAGCCCATCAGCCAGTCGTACCTGTCGCAGATCGAAAGCGGCGCGCGCCCGCACCTGACTAACTCCAGCCGCATGTTGCTGGCGAAGTTTTTCAATGTGCATCCCGGTTACCTGGTGGACGATCCCGAGGGCTATCACACCGAGTTGCAGTCGCAGTTGCGGGTGGCGGAAGACAAGCTGGATCTGTGGCTGATCAATGGCGCCGAGCAGTTCCGCCGCGATCCTGAAGTCTGCGAGGCCCTGCTGGCGGTGGCGCGGCACGAGGACTCGCGCAAGTGCGTGGTGCTGCTGGGGGCGATTCTGGATACGCCGAAGCTGGCAGAGCGTTTGTTGCAGGTGCTGCGGCCGGAGAAGCCGGAACCGGGAACCCAGGCGGTGAGGAGACCGTTATGAACTGGGCGGACGTGTACATGTTCTGTTTCCTGCTGGGGTTCATTCTCAGCCTGCTGTCGCTGGTGATCGGGGTGTTCAACATTCACATCCCGGGCCTGCACCACGTGCACTTCGACCACGGGCACATTCATTTCGAGCACGCGCACGGGCCCGACATTCACATTCATACCGGGCACGTCGCGGACGAGTCCTCGGCCGAGGGGGTATCGCCGTTCAATTTCTCCACCGCCATGGCCTTCCTGGCCTGGTTCGGCGGCGCGGGATACCTGCTGACCGTGTGGGGCAAGATCGGCGCGCTGGTGGTGCTGGGGTTTGCGGCGATGGCGGGCGTGACCGGAGCGGCCATCGTGTTTGCCTTCCTGTCCAAGGTGCTGATGCGCACCGACAGCACGCTGTATGACAGCGACTACCGCATGGACGGCCTGCTGGGGCACGTCTGCAGCGGCATTCGCGAGGGCGGCACCGGGGAGATCATTTTTCCGCAAGAGGGAGTACGTCGCACCTGCGGCGCGCGGAGCGAAAACGGGACGGCAATCGCGCGCGGCACCGAAGTCGTGATCACGCGTTACGAGAAGGGAATCGCCTATGTGCGGCGCTGGGATGAGGTGGCGAAGGAGGCGGGCGTTGAGGGCTCCACGGCCGACGGGCGGAAATAGCGGTAACGGATTTGTCGATTTTGGTTTTGAGTTCTTGGTTGTGAGTGCAAGCGGGTTTCGGAGCGCAACGATTTTGCTGGTCACTGGCCGCTAGCCACTGGCCACTTCCTAGGAGACTGATATGCAAATCGCAGCGGGTGTATGGGTGATGGTGGGACTGGCGATCATGGCCGTGCTCTTCATCATGGGAATTTTGACACGGCTGTATCGCATCGCCGGACCCAACGAGGCGCTGGTCATCACCGGATTTCGTGGCCAGCAGGGCAGGATCGTCAAAGCCGGCGGCTCGATCGTCTTTCCCCTGATCGAGCAGTGCCGCATGTTGTCGCTGGAGCTGATGTCCTTCGACGTGGCGCCGCAACAGGACCTGTACACCAAACAGGGCGTCGCGGTCACCGTCGAGGCGGTGGCGCAGATCAAGGTGAAGTCGGACCCGGAGTCCATCCGCACCGCGGCGGAGCAGTTCCTCAACAAGACGCCGCAGATTCGCGAGGGCTTGATCCGGCTGGTGATGGAAGGCCATCTGCGCGGCATTATCGGGCAGCTCACGGTGGAAGAGATCGTCAAGCAGCCGGAGATGGTGGCCGAGCGCATGCGCTCCACCTGCGCCGACGACATGAACAAGATGGGCCTGGAGGTAATTTCCTTCACCATCAAGGAAGTAAAGGACAAGAACGACTACATCTCCAACATGGGGCGGCCCGACATCGCGCGCATCAAGCGCGACGCCGACATCGCCGCCGCCGAAGCCGAGCGCGACACGGCGATCAGGCGCGCCGTCGCCAAGCGCGAAGCCTCCGTCGCCGAAGCGCAGGCGGACCAGGAACGCGTGCTGGCGCAGACTTTGTCGCAAGCCAAGCAGGCCGAGGCCACGCGCGACCTCAACATCAA
>JAIQFM010000277.1 GCA_020073285.1 Terriglobia bacterium
GCAAATTACATAACCGTTTTGGCTGGTGACTGAGAACTGACCGCCGCATGGTTCATGGCAATTCTCGATAAATTCCGCGAAGAGTGTGGCGTGGTCGCCATCTACGGCCATTCCGAGGCCTCGACCCTCGCCTACCTCGGCCTGCACGCCTTGCAGCATCGCGGCCAGGAATCCGCCGGGATCGCTGCCTCCAACGGTTCGAACATTCGCGTGCACAAGGCCATGGGCCTGGTCCACGACATCTTCACCGCGCCGGTGCTTGCCGGGCTTCCGGGCGCGCTCGCCATCGGCCACACGCGTTACTCCACCACCGGCGACTCCGCCCTGCTCAACGCGCAGCCCATCCGCGTGGACTGCAACAAGGGCATGATCGCGGTGGCGCACAACGGCAACCTGGTCAATGCCAGCGATATCCGCGCGCGCCTGGAAGCCGAAGGCTCGATTTTCCAGACCACCAGCGACACCGAAGTCATCGTGCACCTGATCGCGCACTCGCGCGAACAGACGCTGCCCGACGCCATCGCCGACGCGCTCCGCCGCATTGACGGCGCCTTTTCGCTGGTGGTCATCTCGCGCGACCGCATCTTCGCCGCCCGCGATCCGCGCGGTTTCCGCCCGCTGTCGCTGGGACGCATTCCCGCCAGCGGCACGCGCGTCAACGACGCCATCGCCTTCGCCTCCGAGAGCACCGCTTTCGACTTGCTGGGCGCGACCTTTGAGCGGGACGTCAAGCCCGGCGAGCTGGTCGTAGTCGGCCCGGAACCGGGGTCCCCGGAACGCGCCGGTTTTGCGCGTTCTGGGGTGGCGGTGGGAATCCAGTCGCGCTTCTACGCTCCGGCGGCGCCGCAGTCGGCCTGCATTTTCGAGCACGTCTACTTCTCGCGCCCCGACAGCGTCGTCTTCGGCCGCTCGGTGAACCAGAGCCGTGAATCGCTGGGCCGCCAACTCGCGCGCGAAGCCCCCGTGGACGCCGACATCGTGGTCGCCGTCCCCGATTCCGGCGTGCCGGCCGCCATCGGTTACGCCGACGAATGCGGGCTGCCCTTCGGCGTTGGCCTCATCCGCAGCCACTACGTGGGCCGCACCTTCATCGAGCCCGAGCAGCGCGTGCGCGACTTCGGCGTCAAGCTCAAGCTCAACCCGGTGCGCAGCGTGCTCGAGGGCAAGCGTGTAGTCCTGATCGACGATTCCATCGTCCGCGGCACCACCAGCCGCAAGATTGTGCGCATGATCCGCAACGCCGGCGCCAAGGAAGTCCACATGCGCATTTCCTGCCCGCCCACCATCTCACCCTGTTACTACGGGGTGGACACGCCCTCCAAGCGCCAGTTGATTGCCGCCAACAAGAGCGTGGAAGAGATTCGCCAGTTTATCGGCGCCGATTCATTGGCGTACGTTTCACTCGAGGGCTTGAAGAAAGCCTGTGGTGAGGGCGAGCAGACCACCTACTGCACCGCTTGCTACACCGGCGAGTACCCCACCGACTTTGTCGCCATCGACGACATCCAGCCTGCAATCTTCGAAAACGAACGGATCACCGCGGACTAGGCGCAAGGATCGAGTGCAGCCGCCGTCTCATGTACCTCAGCGGCTGAAGCCGGGATGATGGCAATGGCCTTTCCGCCATCGACCTCTCCCCGACTCTTTTGTAACGCTTTGTGCCTGTGTTGCATCTTTTCTAGTGACTCCTAGTGACAAAGAAGAGCAGGTAAAATAATCACGATGTCCGCAACACCCTTACCGCTGGCCGCCTTCATCGCGGGGCTGCTGTCGTTTCTGTCGCCGTGCGTGCTGCCGCTGGTTCCGGGGTACATCTCGCTGATTTCCGGCACAGGCGCCGAGAGCCTTGCCCGCGAGCGCCGCCCCCTGCGCGCGGTCATGCTGAACTCCATCACCTTCATTCTCGGCTTCAGCATCGTGTTCATCCTGCTGGGAGCGGGCGCCACCGCGGTGGGCCAGTTAATCGGCCGTTTCCGCCGCGATCTCACCTTTATTGCCGGCATTGTCATCATCATCTTCGGCCTGCACCTCACCGGCGTGTTGAAGATCAAGGCTCTCTACGCCGACAAGCGCCTGCATGACGTGAAGGGCGGCAGTTCGCCCCTGGGCGCGTTTGCCGTGGGATTTGCCTTCGCTTTCGGATGGACGCCGTGCATCGGCCCCATCCTCGCCGGCATTCTCACCCTGGCCGCCGCGGAAGAGACGGTGACCAAGGGCATGTTCCTGCTGGCCGTGTATTCCGCCGGCCTGGCGGTGCCGTTCCTGCTCACATCGCTCGGCGTGGACCGTTTCTTGTCGTTCTACGGACGCTTCCGCCGCCACCTGCATGCGGTGGAGGTCGCCAGCGGCGTGTTGCTGATTGTCCTGGGTGCGCTGGTGTTGACCGGCCGCTTCACCGTGCTTTCGGGATACCTGTCGTTTCTGAATCGGTTCGCTCTGTAACGGAGTAAAGACGTGAAACGTGACGCCACCGTGATCGTCGTTGTCGTCCTGGTGATCGCCGGGATGCTGATCGCCGGGAAGCACCTGACCAAGCCGCAAACTGCGGGTGCGAGCATTTCCGGCAGCAATAAGGCCATCAAGGGTCAGCCCGCGCCGGATTTTCAGTTGATGGATCTGGACGGCAACACCGTCCGCCTCGCCGACCTGCGCGGCAAGGCCGTGCTGCTGAATTTCTGGGCTACCTGGTGCCCGCCGTGCAAGATCGAGATGCCCTGGTTCGTTGACTTGCAGAAACAGTACGGGCCGCAGGGACTGCAAATCGTGGGCGTCGCCATGGACGAAGGCAACGCGCACGACGCGGTCGCCAAATTCGCCAAGGAAATGGGCCTGAATTACGCCGTCCTGCTCGGCAACGACAGAGTCGCCGACCAGTACGGCGGCGTGGACGCCCTGCCCACTACTTACTACATCGGTCGCGACGGGAAGATCGTGTCGCGCGTCTTTGGCCTGGTCAGCCATGGCGAGATCGAAGACAACATCCGCGCCGCGCTCAAGCAGGGGCCGGCGATGGCGCAGGCCTCCACCGCGACCACTGCGGCGCGATGATGTCCACCTGTATGCGCCCGGCGAGACACTTTCATTTCCGCCATCACGAACGAGAACGGCGCACTTTTCGCCGCCCCAGTCGAGGGATCTTGCGGTTTCTAATTGCGGCACTTTGGCTGACTTTGATTCCCGCCTTCGCCCAAGATCCCGGCCTGCTCGAGAACTCCAAGCCCAAAGCCACGCAGCGGGTCACCACGGCCCCGATCGCGCCTGTCGCCGTCCACGCAGGAAGTTCCAAGCAGGTCGAGCTTCCTTTCCGCGTCGCGCTTGGGTACCACATCAACTCCCACAAGCCGACATCGGAGCTGCTGATTCCGACCGTGCTCAGCGTCAGTCCGCCTACCGACATCTCCGTCGCCAAGCTGACCTATCCCGCCGGTGAAGATCGCACGTTCCCGTTCTCGCCCGATGAGAAACTGAACGTCTACACTGGCGACTTCGCTCTGACCGCGCTGGTCAGGGCCGCACCCACCACGCCGCCGGGCAGGTATCGCGTGCACGGCACGCTCAAGTATCAGGCCTGCGACGACCGCGCCTGCTACCCGCCGGGCAAGTTGCCCGTCGCCTTTGACGTCAGGGTCACCAAGGCCGCCAAGACGGGCCGCACCCGTCGCAACCCGGCGCAGAGCCCGCACGTGCATCAATAAGACTGCCGTTGGCCGTTGGCCTTCGTGAGGCACGGTACTATTGACTCGTGGTTTCCATGAAGACTCTCGGCATCGTCGGCGGACTCGGGCCGGAATCCACCATCGAGTACTACCGCTTCCTGTTGGCAGCCTACCGCGAGCGCCGGCCCGACGGCAGCTCTCCCTCCATCATCATCAACAGTCTTGACGT
>JAIQFM010000078.1 GCA_020073285.1 Terriglobia bacterium
GTCACGGGGATTGCCGGTCAACACCTGGTAGCCGAGCGACAACGCTGTGGCCCCGATCAGCAGGTCTGCGAACGGGATGACCACGCCCCGGCTCTGCTGCTCCCCGTCGATCTTCCCGGCCAGCAGCGCGGTCTCTTTCGTGTACGGGTAGACCGTTAGGTCGGCCAACAGTTCGTTCAGAAACGATTCCCGGCGCAAGCGCATTTCCGGTGTGCGAGCACGATAGATGCCGTGGATGAGTTCGGTCAGGCCGATGGCAGAGAGCGCCGCTTCCTGGTCGCCGGTCCGGTTTACGATTTGCTCAATCAACTGCTCCACCGTATCGCCGCGCCGCTCGGCGGCAATCACCACGCTCGAGTCGAGGATTAGTCCCATGCGGGCGGGTTCAGCGGTTCACGATGGCTGTTGATGACTTCTTCGAGATCGCGGGCAAAGTCCTCGTCGAGCGTGGCGGTAGAGGCGTGTTCTTTGGCCAGTCGGAGCGACTCCGAGAGCCAGCGAACATTTGGCTCGGCGGGACGAACCACGGCCACCGGCCGCGCGTCATCTCCGATGACGATCTCGGCCCCGGCGCGCACCCGCGCCAGCACGGAAGCGAAGTCGCTGGCGGCTTCCGCTTCCGAAATGTGGATGATGTTCTTCGCCATAGAGGGCATTATATCCCTACTCACCCGCAGTTTTGTTAAGCAGCACGCCCCGGTTTTGGCGTGCGCCTTCTTCGCCGTTCGCCCGCAGTTTTTCAGCGGTCCTTTCGTTGCAGCAGGTTTACCGGCGTAAACCGGCCGTCTACCTACGTCCAGCAGAAACCAGCAACTGCTGCGCTTTCAGCCCGAGCGCGACTCTATAACTCTTCAGCACTCTGTCGCCGCTCATCAGCGTCAACGTGTACGCCGATTTCTGGATTACGACACGGTCGGCAGTTTTAGCTGGGATACCGTTCTTGTCTGGCGCGCCGCCGCTCACAGCACAGCCGAAAAAACTGAGCAGCAGCGCGGCTAAAATTGGTCGCTTCATATCGAGCATGAAACGTTCAGCTCAAATGCACCTTTCGCTCAACCGTTCCGCCAGCAACAGCCGCACACGCCGCGACTGCGCTTACGATAAAGAACCCAAGTACACCGTCTTTTATTTCACGTGGGTTCATCCCGGTAACGATGAGCAGAGCTGCCGATGAAGCGAACGGCGCAAGAAGAAGCGCCCACATTTGCAACCGTTCTCGAAACGCAAAAGCTACGACTCCTCCAAGCACGAAAGGAATCGCCGCCGCTCTTAGGACAACGTCGATTCCTCTAGCGATGCTGCCGATGGTTGCAAAACCGAGGAACGACCAAACAAGAATCGATCCCCAGTACAGGAGGTTGTAGCAAAGCACAATCGCGACGCCGTAGAAGACCCTCTTCATCTTTACTGCTCCACAAACAGGAAATTGTCTCCCTGTTCCGAATCCAGCATCTGCAGAAGTTGCTGATATTGGGCTGCGGCAGCAGGATTAGTCTTATCGACGTTGATGCACCCTTCTGAAAGCGTGCCTAGGTGCATTGCGAATCCGCTTCGACGTATACCTGTGTAGTATTCCCACCACCTGACAGGCGGTATCGATTCAAGCCGATACCATGTGGGATGCTCTGCTCTCAGGTCTTTATTCATCCGGTATTTGCCTCGCGGAATCGGCCCGAGAAATGGCGCAAACTCGCATTTCTGTTTGTCCTTACAGAACGATGCTCCAGAGTGCGCCGCGTCCCCGCCGATGACCATTTGGTTGCTGGGATCGGCAGTGGATACACACGTCAGCGTGTGCTTGCCAATTTCGTACAAACATTGGGCGAGACCGAGCGGGTCTACTGAGTTGATTGGATCGTTCTGAACGTACGAATAGAAATTCTCACCACCCACAGAGCGCAGTGGATCCTCGCTGAGGAACCTGCCGGTATTGGGGTCGTAGTATCTGGCGCGGTAATAACACGCACTTCCGCAACAGTCGGTGCCGTCATCGTAGGCGTATACAGCAGGAATCATACGTAAATGGCACGTCGTTTAACGCTGAGCGCTTGAATCCGACCTATTGGCCGCATCACAGGGTTTGCGGACCCATTTCCCGTTTTCGGTTCCAAAACACACATGTTCGCCTTCAACCGCCATAGCCCTGCCTGCACGTATCTCGAAGTAGCCGGAAGCACCTGGAGCATTCCGCGTGTCGATGTGAAAGTAGTATTTCTTGCCCTCCACGAGCGGTTCAGGAATGCCGGCGCTTGGTTTCTCCTGCGCATAGGCGTCCGGAAGCACGCCGTAACGTACAGTTGCGATTTTTTCGACGGGCTTGCGGTCCTGCTTTGGAACCACGAGCCAAATGGCCTGGCTAAGGTCGTTCGGCTCGCGGGCGTCCGCGGGGTACGTGGGACTATACACAGCAAAGTAGGCTAATGTGCCACTCCCCCGAAAATGAAACTCCGGCACGTTTTGACCAGTGATTTCAACGGTTGTCCGCCTCTCGCGCTGGCAGCTGCACAAGGCCAGCAAAACCAGCATTCCGGCTGTGAAAATCGCGCGCCGTTTCATATCAGAACCATTGCCACGGCCCTGATACTGGGCCGATTGGTTGCGGGACTAAATTGTGGTAGTTCAGGAATTCGATCGCGTGGCCAAGCGGGTCATTCAATGGGTTTGCGTCGTCGATGTGAAAATCATCCATCTGGACGGGTGCCTGGCAACGGTTCGTTCCCGACGGAAGGTACTTAACCTTGAAGTGAAAACCTGTCGGCCTCACGCGGAATTCATGTCCGCCGGCATGGTCGATGGGGTTCCAGGCAAAATTCGAGACTCCATCCAGATACCCCTGATGTTGTAGGGCCTGTATCACTTGGTTGTTGTTGTATCCCTGCGGCAGCGTCAGCGTATTTGAATTGGCGTCGTAAGTGCTTCCCGGGAACAGGTTCTGGACGGTGTTGATGAAGTTGTTCAGGCAATTGCGGTCATGCGAATCGCACGGAGCGAGTCCCGTCAGATCAATTTTGCTTACGGGGTCGTTTGCAGTGTAAGCATAGAAATTCGGGCCGCCGTCGAACCTGATGGGATCTTCGCTCAGGAACCTGCCGATGTTGGGATCGTAGTATCTGGCGCGATAGTAATACAAACACCAGGCTCCTGGCCCGATCATACTCGCGTTCCCCTGTCGCTCAGCGGAATCGCCGGAATCACGGGCATCGGGACACTAGGTAATCAATGGTCAGATTTCACGTTTGTTCTCAGTTCGCCGTTGGCTGAGACACAACTTTTCGCACGAGTTCCAGGAAACACGGCACCAACTGCGAAATAACTCGCAACCGTGAACGCAAGTGATAATCCTCGTGGTCAATCTTGACGACGGGGCAATCGTGAGTCGGTGACATCCTGTTCAGATCAAAGCAGATGTAGTCCTGATCAGCATCTCCCGCCGGTGCCGCAAATCGCACATAGCCGTTCTCCAGCAAAAAGTGAAACAAGTGCGACGTTTCAAAAGGCGTTCGACTGACATCGCGGTATTGTGTGCCAGCATTACCAAACAGTTCTAAATCGGCGACTGCGAAGGGGAGAAACACATAGCGATTGATCAGCGACGCATACGGTAGCGGTAATGCGCTGCCAATGCGGTGCTCCACTTGCGCAGCGAGTCCGCTCGTGTTTGCTCTTATTATTTGCCAAGTACAAACCCCAGGATCGCCGGGTGAGATCGAAACTGGATTGAGACTTGCCGGTACGTCCTCGCAGAGTTCAGGCGGAAGGCCGCGTCTATTGATCCGCGCTACAAATTCATCTATCAGTTCATCCACGTCGCTTGGCGTGTCGACCACGACCACCTCCGATTAGTGTGCCGCCGCAGGAGCAAGTTTCTGTATTATGGGAATCAGTGGCGCTAACGAAACGCCTCCCGTCTCTGGAGCTAGACCAGCAGCGATACCGATGCTGATGCCAAGCACCAGTGATTTCGGCAACTCAGCCGCTGCTTGCGAGTTTCCCTGTGGGACTTTCTGACACTCATTTCTGTCCTTGCCACACTTCCGCTGGTAGTACCTCAGGCAGCGCTGGAGTCCGTTCCAGAATTCATCAATTTCTAGAGTATGTGGCTGCCCCGTGTAGCTCGGGCGTAGGTCAAATCCTATATGGCCACTTATGAGCCAGTTAAATGCCCATATCTTGCCTTCCAACTCTTTGCACGAGTCTAAGAGTGTGCAGCGGATCTTCGTTCCCCCTGGAAGCTGTCGTGGACGCCTTGGAGCCCAGCCGTCATCATCAATCAGAGAAGTGGGATTGTTGAGTACGTATGGGTAGAAGTTTGCCGATACCTCAAAATGGGCTGGGTCCTCGCTCAGGAACCTGCCGATCTGTGGATCGTAGTATCTGGCGCGGTAGTAATACAGACCCGTTTCTTCATCCCACTCTCGGGCTGTATAACGGTAGCGATTCCCTAGTGTGTCCGCGGTTGAAACTGCCTTGCCGAACGAATCTCTGGTGTAAGCACCCACTGCAGAACCCGAGCTGTTGGTCAGAGAAGTAATCGATCCCAGGCCGTCAGCTTCGTAGAACGCGAGGGTGCCGCTGAGAGTCGCCGCCAGCGGTTCATCGATGCCAACGCCCTGGGCGTATTGTGCCGTCACAGCCCCGGCTCCGTTCACCTCATCCACTACGTTGGCTCCGTCGTACACGAAAATCGTCGTACCAGCGCCACTGACTTTCTGGATTCGCCGTCCAAATGGATCGTACTTGAACATAACCGTTCCGCCCGAGGCGGGCAAGGTGACGGAAGTGAGGCGGTTCTCGTAGTCCCAGGAGTAGCCGGTCACGCCGTTGGAGTCCGTCTTCGTAAGCGTATTCCCGTTGTTGTCGTACGCAAACGTCGTGCTCGGAACGGACGTGAGCTGGTTGGAGCTGTTGTACTGGTACGGGCTCAGCCCCAGCGAGGAGAGCCGATTACCGACCGCGTCGTAGGAGTAGTTCTCGGTGGTAGTCGCGCCCTGCACGGTCTGCGTGAGCTGGTAGATCAGGTCGTAGGTGTAATTGTCGGTCACGCCGCTCAGCAGGTTCTGCTTCGAGGTGCGATTGCCGGCGTCGTCCAACGTGTAACCCGCGCCGTCGATTGTGGCACCCCCCGACTGATGGAGAACGCTGAGCAAGCGCGACATCGAGTCGTAATTGTAGCTTGTGCTCACGCCGTTGGGACGGGTCAGCGACGTGCGCCGTCCGAGCGAATCATAGCCGAACCCGAACTGGCCCGCGAAGGAACTGGTCAGCGTCTGCAACCGGTTCAGCGTGTCGTAAGCATAGCCGGCGGTGCTGTTGTCCGGCGCCGTAAACGAGGTGCGGTTGGAAGCCGCATCATAGCCGTACGAGTTACTGTACTGATGCCCTGGCAGGAACGAGTATTGGGTCGTGGTGCCGAGCAGGCGTCCCATGTTGTCGTAGGCGAAGCCATAGGTGCCCGTCGGATCGTTGACCTGCTGGATTTTGCCTACCAAGTCGTAAACCCGAGCCCGGCAAGGTGACGGAAGTAGACAGAGTGTGCCGGCCGCCCGGTGTTATCTGAAACAACCCCACCCCGTCTCGCCCCTCCGCCTGCGCTCAGGGTGGGGTGAACCCCTATCGTGAGACACGAAGTTAAGGGGGTAGTTGCCGTTCGATGAAAAATCGTTGCGCGGCGGTTGGGGTTCAGGAGAATCGTTTCCGGCCGGCGAAGCGGAGGCAGGCTCTGCTGGAGAGCAACCTGCCAAGGAATACCCGGCTGGAAACTCATCGAGCCCGATGAGCGCTGGGAGGTGGCACGCGGTGTCCCTCCCAGCTTGGCTGTGCTGATCGGATCGATAGATTTCCCATGCCTCGGAAAACTCATGCCCGTCCTTTCCCCGCTGCGCGCCGTTGCATCTGCGCTTGCTCGAACTCGCTGGGCGGGCGGTAGCCCAGGGCCGAGTGTAGGCGCTGGCGGTTGTAAATCTTGTCGATGAACTCGCCGATGGCCGCCTGTGCCTCGGCCAGATCGGCGTACTCGTTGCAATAGACTTCTTCGTACTTCAGCGTCTTGATGAAGCTTTCCGCAAACGCATTGTCGTAGGGATTGCCTTTGCGGCTCATGCTGCCGCGGATGCCGTGCTCGGCCAACAGTGCCTTATAGTCCGTACAAGCGTACTGCACGCCGCGATCGGAATGATGCACCAGACCCGGCGGCGGCCGCCGCTCAGCCAAGGCGATACGCAAGGCGGTCAAGGCCAACTCGGCTTCCAGCGTCACGTCCAGCGCCCAGCCGACCACCCGCCGCGAGTATGCGTCCAGGACCACCGCCAGGTAGACGAATTCCCAGCGCAGCCGGATGTAGGTGATGTCGGCGACCCAAAGCTGATCGATTCGCGTCACCCTCAACCTGGCCGCCAAGTTGGGAAAAACCGGCAGACCGTGGGTCGAGTCGGTGGTCCGCAAGAACGAGTGCTTCCGCCGCAGGCACAGCAGATTGTCCCGGCGCATCAGTCGCAAGACGCGTTTGTGGTTCACCGGGTAGCCTTGGCGCACCAACTCGCCCGTGATCCGCCGGTAACCGTACGCGGGCCATTGCAGGGCGATCTTCTGGATCTGGTCGCGCAGCACCATCGTGTCCGCTTCCGCTGGCGGCGCATCCAGGCCGCGGTAGTACGTGGCGCGACTGACTCGCACCGCCGCGCACAGCCGGGTCACGCATCCTCCCGCTTCCGCCGTTTGGGCGATTTGCGGGTAGAGCCAGGCGCGGTACTGTCGAGCGGCGGCGGCGCCGTCGCGTCCCGTCGCGGCTGAGACTTCAACTGCGCCAAGACTTTTTTTAAAAGATCGTTCTCAATGGTCATCTGGCCGATCTTGCGCTCCAGCTCCATGATCTTGCGGGAAGCGTCGTTCAACGCCAGCTGACTCCGGCGCCCAACGCCGGGAAACGCCCACTCACCCTGGGCGCGCCACTCCGCGCGCCAGCGTTCCAGCATCTTCGGACTCAGGTGCATCCGCCGCGCCACCTGAGCGCCGGTCTCCCCAGCGTCCAAGGCGCGCATCGCGGCAATCTTCAACTCACGCGTGTACACGGTTCGGGCCAATTGCATACCTCGTCTCCATTCGATGTATGTTGGTCCTTAACTCCGTGTCTCATTCTTGGGGTGCGCTCCAGGGCAGGCTTCCTCAGGCGAGACATGGGTGGGGGCAACCTCGGGATTTTTCTTGACTGAAAGGGTGGGCCAGCCCCCACCGTCGAATCGATGAGGAGACCTGGACCACCAACCAGCAGTCTGGAAACGCGGCGCGGGTAGGCAGCGGCCTTTACTAATTCTTGGCCCAAGCCCACGCGACGACACGCCAACCGGCCACGCTTTTTTGCAGGGCAACCGTAAACATCGAGCCGGTCTCTTTAACCACCTTCCCTTTTTGCTTGTAGGTGTAGTCCGCGGGACCTACCACATAGGCACGGTCTGCCGTGATATCGACGTGCCGGAGGGATCCGAGTGTGACCACACCGTCGGTTATGCCGTTCTTCTTGGCGTCGGCGTCATAGTCATTCGCCCACTTCGCACATCCGCCGGAACCGTGCCACTCGTAGGGCGAGAATTCGTCGATGATGGAGGTTTGCTCTGCGCACGCCGCCACCAGAGTCTTGGTGTCACCCTTGTTGAAAGCGTCAACGAACTGATGCACATGCGCCATGACGGCGGTTTTGTCCTGTGCGGCGGTTGTGCCCTGCGCCAAGGCGGCCAGGGCGAGCGCGATGAATATTCTGCGCATTCTTCCTCACTCCTTTGTGAGCGGGGTTGTGTGGAGTAATGTAACAAGTAACCGGCGTGACTGCGGACCTAGTTGTTGATAACAGCTGCGCGACGCCCGAAAATGGCTATCCATCACCAGCTAGGCAAGCTATGATCAGCCACGTCGTCAGTCCCTAGGCGGCTAAAGCCGTACTCTTTCTTTCGACATTTACGGACGGCCTGAAGGCCGTCCCCTTCAAGAGCCGGAGTTGACTTAGATTTTCTGCACGCGCTGCACGTCGTGCACGCCGGGGATTTTGCGCAAGCCGCCGACCAAGCGCTCCAGGTGCTTGAGGTTCTCGATATCCAGGACGATATCAATGGTCGCCTGGCTGTTGGCGGTGCGGGCCTCGATGTTGCGGATGTTGATGTCCTCGTCGCTGATGAGGGCGGTCATCTGCTTGAGCATGCCGCTGCGGTCGTCGCAGAAGACGGTGAGCTTGACGGGGAAGCCGCCGTCCTGGCCGTCTTCCTTGCGCGGGCGCGCCCACTCCACGTCAATGCGGCGATCGGATTCGTACATCAGGTTGACGACATTGGGGCAACCGCGAGCGTGCACGGCAACGCCCTTGCCCCGGGTGACGTAGCCAACGATGTCCTCGCCGCGGATGGGATTGCAACATCGGGCGCGGTAGACCAGCAGGTCGTCGTGGCCCTTGACGGTGATGGCGCCGCTTTCGCCGCCAAAGACGCGGCGCAGCAGGCCGCCGGGCTTCTCTTCGGGCGTGACCTCCGGTGTCGGCTCAGCGGCGGTGGCGGGCGCCAGCCGCGCCAGCACCTGGCGGGCGGAAAACTTGCCGTAGCCGATGGCCGCCATGAGGTCGTCGGGGCGGCCGAGCCCCAGGTCGCCGGCGACTTTCTGGTACTGCTGGTCGGAGATGCCTTTCATCGGCACGCGGTACTTGCGCGCTTCCTTCTCGATCAGCTTGCGGCCGATTTCAATGGCGCGCTCGCGCTGGTGGACGTTGAGCCAGTGCTTGATCTTCTGGCGGGCGCGGCTGGACCTGACCAGCGCCAGCCAGTCGCGGCTGGGATTGTGGCCGGTCTGGGTGACGATCTCCACGATGTCGCCGCTCTTCAACTTGTAACGCAAGGGCACCATGCGGCCGTTCACCTTCGCGCCGACGCAGGCGTGTCCGACCTCGGTGTGCACGGTGTAGGCGAAATCAACGGGCGTGGCGTCGCGCGGAAGCACCACTACTTTTCCCTTGGGCGTGAAGGTGTACACCTCTTCCGGGTAGAGATCGATCTTCAGGGTGGAGAGGAACTCGTTGGGATCGCTGACGTCGCGCTGCCACTCGACGACTTGGCGCAGCCAGGCGAGGCGCTGCTCATCGCGCGCCGAGACCGGACCGTCCTTATACTTCCAGTGGGCGGCGATGCCCTCCTCGGCCATGTGGTGCATGTCCTCGGTGCGGATCTGCATTTCAAAGGGACTGCCGTTTTCCGCGATCACCGAAGTATGCAGCGACTGGTAAAGATTGGGACGGGGCATGGCGATGTGGTCCTTGATGCGTCCCGGCACCGGCCGCCAGAGATTGTGGATCATGCCCAGCACGGCGTAACAATCCTGCACCGATTGCGTGATGACGCGCACCGCGAGCAGGTCGTACATCTGGTCCACGGTGATGCGCTGCCGCTGGATTTTCAGGTGAATGGAGTACAGGCGCTTGATGCGGCTTTCGACGCGCGCCTGAATGCCGGCCTCCTTCAGCTTCTCGCGGAGGATGCCCTCGATGTGCGCCAGGAATTGCTCGCCGGATTTGCGGCGCGCCTCGACCGCCTCGTGCACCTGCTGGTAGGCGATGGGATCGACGTAGGGAAAGGCCAGGTCTTCGAGTTCACCGCGAATCTTGCCCATGCCGAGGCGGTGGGCGATGGGCGCGTAGATTTCCAGCGTCTCGCGCGCGATGGCCAGGCGCCGCTCCTCCGGCAGGTGCTGCAAGGTGCGCATGTTGTGCAGGCGGTCGGCCAGCTTGATCAGGATGACGCGGATGTCGTCCACCATGGCGAGCATCATCTTGCGCAGGTTTTCGGCCTGGCGCTCCTCGCGGGTGTGGAAGTCGATCTTGCCGATCTTGGTGACGCCCTCGACGATGTGCGCCACCTGCTCGCCGAATTCTTTCTGGATTACCTCGATGGTGACGGAGGTGTCCTCGACCAAGTCGTGCAGCAGCCCGGCGGCGATGGCGATGGTGTCGAGCTTGATCTCGGCCAGCACGCAGGCGACTTCCAGGGGATGAACCAGGTAGGGCTCGCCGGAGGCGCGGGTCTGGCCGGTGTGATAGCGGAGGGAAAACTCGTAGGCCTTCTTGATCAGATCGAGGTCGTCGTTGGGCCGGTAAGCGCCGACTTGCTTCATCAGGTCACGGAAACGCGTGACCCGCAAGACATTGGTCGCGATCTGCTGGCGGAAGGTCGCCATACTTGATTATAGCCGGAAGAGGTTTTCGGTTGGCGGTTGGCGGGTGGCGGTTTTGAGTGATTGAGTCTACGAGCAAACTCCGATGATCGGTAACCGTTAACCGAGAACCGTTAACCGACCGCCTCTTTTCGCGGCGAGGCTGTCCGTTGACACCCCCTGCGGGCGCGGCGTAGGCTGTGGACCGCTCCGATAGCCTGACTTGGGGTGGGCCCTTCCTGACGCGCAGACCTAGGTAATTCACTCGGAATTAATCGGCACGAAGCCTAAACAGGAGAATGTATGCGCAGAATTCTTGTCTTGCTCGCTGTGTTTGCCCTGCTCGCCTGCCCCGTCATGGTTTTGGCGCAGGCGGAAGAAATGCAGGGCCCGCCAAAGATCCTGGAAATCATCCGGGAAGATTCGAAGCCGGGTAAAACCACTGCCCATCGCAAGCATGAGGCAAGGTGGACCCAGGCAGTGGTAAAAGCCGACCCGAAGACTCCGCACATGCTGACCATCAGCTCGGTAACCGGGCCGGACGAAGACTGGTTCATGATGGGGTTCGACAACTTCGCGCAATTCGAGAAGTCGAACGAAGCGTTCGAAACCAATGCAGCTCTGGCGCAGGTGATGGCTACTTACTCGGCGAAGGAAACGGATTTTGTTTCCGAATCCAGGACGGTAGTTGCCAAATACCGGCCGGAACTGAGTTATAAGACGAATTTCCAGCTCGGCGAGTACAAGTACTTCAACGTGCTGGTGGTGCGCTATAAGCTGGGCGCCGGACCGGAAGAGGTACACAAAATCGTTCAGGCCGCGCGCGAAAAGGCCAACCCGGACTATCACCAGGTGACCTATGAGGTGACCTCGGGCATGCCGGTGGGCACGTACATCTACTTCACGCCGATCAAGAGCCTGGCGACCTGGGACGAGCCGCCGAACAAGGCCTATGGCCAGGCGCTGAAGGAGGGCCACTTCATGGATGAGGTGGGCAAGACGGTGCAGTTCGTCGATTCCCGGCTGTTCGCTTTCAGTCCCCGGATGAGCTACGTGTCGGAGTCGGTGGCCAAGGCGAACCCGGAGTTCTGGCGCCCGAAGGCCGAGATGGCCAAGTCGCCCGCTAAGGCGGCCACTCCAGCGGCGAAGAAGGAAATGAAAACCGAGAAGCAATAGCGGTGTAGAAGAACCCTTTTTCGGTTCAGGGGCGCGGCGGGGTACCGCGCTGGTTTACCTGGCCTCAAATTCAGTGGAGGAGGATCGATGAAGAAACTTGCCTTTGCTTTGGTGGTATTGGCGCTGTGCGTGTCGACCACTCCGATCGTGGTCCCGGCAGCGGCGCAGAACTACGCGGATTCGGCGGCGTCCGCCCCGCCGCCGCTGCTGCAGATCTTTCGCGAAGAAGTAAAGCCGGGAAAAGGCCCGGCCCACGAAAAATCGGAAGCGTCCTGGGCCGCTGCCTACAAGCAAGCCAACCTCAAGTATTACTACGTGGGGACGACAACGATGAGCGGGCCGTCGGAAGCATGGTTCTTCAGCGCATACGGCAGCATGGAGGACGCGGAAAAGGCGACCGCCTTGCTGTCCGCCAACAAGACCGCCCAGGCGGATGTCGACCGCATTAACGCCACCGATGGAGAGCTGCTGACCGGTGCTCGCTCCTGGTACGCGTTCTACAGTCCCGAGCTCAGCTACCGTCCGAACTTCAACCTCGGCGAATACAAGTACTTCATGGTGGACACCTACCGGATCAAGCTCGGCCACTACGAGCAATTCGCGGCCATGCGCAAGGCGGTCAACGCGGCGCACGAAAAGGCCGGACTCGACGAACACATGCTGGTGTACAACGTCGGCTTGGGCGCACCCGGCGGCACCTATCTGGTGTTCGAGCCGATGAAGTCGCTCAAGGAATGGGACGAGGCCGGCAAGACGCACGGCAAGGGCTCGGCATACTACGAAGCCGTCGGCGATGACGGTCGGAAGATGTTCACCAGCTTTTTGCGCGATGACGAGCAGTTCTTCGTGCGCGACTTCCTGGCCATCAGCCCGGCGATGAGCGTCGTGTCGGAAAAGGTGATGGCGGCCAATCCGAGCTTCTGGAAGCCGAAGACGGGGATGGCCAAAGCGCCGGCCGCCAAGAAGGAACCGATGAAAACGGGGAAGCCGTAGTTTTTTCGTTGCCAACCAGTGCCGCCCGGTCGATGAGGCCGGGCATTTTTCTTGGTCAGTCAGTCTTTCGGTCTATCGGTCTTCGGGATTTCATACGACCGAGGGACCGAGAGACCCGCTCGCAGTCGTTTCGTCGGCTACTATGTTGCGCATGAAGGTTCTCGTCACCGGCGCTTCGGGATTCATCGGGTCGGCGCTGATGCGCGCTCTGCGCGATGCGGGGCACGAGTCCGTCGCGCTGGTGCGGCGTGCACCGTGTCCCGGCGCCGCCGAAATCCAGTGGGACCCGGCGGGCGCCATCGACGGCACGAAGTTCAGCGGCGCCGATGCGGTGGTGCACCTGGCGGGTGAGAGTGTGGCGGGGCGATGGAATGAACAGCGCAAGGCGCGCATCCTCAACAGCCGGGTGCAGGGAACGCAGACGATAGCGGCGTCGATGGCGCGGGCGACGCCGCGTCCGCGGGTGCTGGTGAGCGCCTCGGCCAACGGCATCTACGGTGACACGGCGGACAGGATCGTGACCGAAGCGCAGCCGCCGGGATCGACGTTTCTCGCCGAGGTCGGGCGGCAGTGGGAGAACGCGACACGCGCCGCGAGCGAGGCCGGGATTCGCGTGGTCATGCTGCGCATCGGCCTGGTGCTGAGCGCCGAAGGCGGCGCTCTGCCGCGGATGCTGTCGCCGTTTCGCATGGGGGTTGGCGGACAGCTCGGCAACGGGCGGCAGTGGTTGAGTTGGATCGCGCTGGAGGATTTGATAGCCCTTATCCTGCACGCACTGGCGAATGAGTCGATGCGTGGGCCGGTGAATGCGGTCGCGCCCAACCCGGTCACAAATGGGGAGTTCACGCGCGCGTTGGGCGAGGTGCTGCGCCGGCCAACGCTGTTTCCCGTGCCGGCCTTCGTAGTGCGGACGGTGTTTGGCGAGATGGGACAGGAGTTGCTTCTGGCGAGCAATCGCGCGCTGCCGCAGGTGGCGTTGGCGAGCGGATTCAAGTTTCGCTATCGGGAGATCAAGGGCGCGCTGGAGCACGTGCTGAACGGGAGTCAGTAGTCAGGTGTGAGTGGTCAGGTGTACAGGGCCACTTTATCCGCGCTGACTCCTGACCCCTGACTCCTGACTACTTCTTACAGCGCCACCCAGCCGGCGCGGATGGCCGCTATCGACGCGACCGCCACCACCAGCCACAGCAGCACGCCCTGGATCAACGGGCGCGCCCCCACCTGCTTCAAGGTGGCGCGCGATACGTTGCTGCCGATCAGGTAAAGAGTGGCCGTCAAGCCGACTATTCCCAACCGCCATAGCCCGTGAAACGCCGGCGTCCCTGAGGGAATCAAGGTGTTCGCCACCGCGGCGAGCACGAAGAAAAGGATGAACCAGGGCCAGGGGACGCGCGTCTTTTGTGCGCTGGACTTGGCACCGCCGTTGGAGGCATCCATGCGGCGCTTGACCGCCGCGGTGCCCAGGGTCATGGGGACAATCCACAGGGCGCGCGCCAGTTTCACCGTGGTGGCGACGGCGAGCGCGAGCGCGCCGTACTTTGCGCCCGCGCCGACGACGGAGCTGGTGTCGTGGATGGCGAGCGCGGCCCACAGCCCGAATTGCGATTGCGTCAGGTGCAGCGCCGTGCCGATCGCGGGGAAGATCAGCAGCGCGATGGAATTGAGGATGAAAACGGTGCCCAGCGCGACCGACATCTCTTCTTCGTCGGCGGCGACCACCGGGGCGACGGCGGCAATCGCGCTGCCGCCGCAGATCGCCGTGCCCGCCGAGATCAGGAAACCGGCGGTGAATGGCACCCGCAGAACACGCGCCAGCGTCAGCCCGACCAGCATGGCAAAGGATATGCCGACCGCCGTGTAAACGAAGCCGGAACGTCCGGCTCTGACCACCTGCTGCAAGTTCATGCCGAAGCCCAGCCCGACCACCGAGGCTTGCAACAGGTATCTCGTTAAACCTTGCGTCTGCTTGCGAAATGGGTTGCCAAAGCTGAGCCCGAGCGCCAGGCCGACAGCCAGCGCGATGGGCGGCGACGCCCACGGGCTAAGGGCAAGTATCAGACCGGCAATGAAAGCGGTTTTGGCGAAAGTGCCTTGCATGCGTTTTGAGGAGTCAGGAGTTGGCGTCCTCTGCCCAATCTCGCAGGCCAGTTAACATCCTACCAACCTCCGACGATTGCTTCAGCATTGTCGAGAGCTTCGGTTTGTCCATGTAACCGAGATTAAACGCGATCTCGAGTTGTGTTTCCGCTTCCAGAAGCGAGGCGCGAGCGTGAGTTGTTTCGAGCTGCGAGCTGCATGCAAAAGCAGGTCCCTCGACTCGGACGAGCGTTGCGCCTGCCGAAAACCGCGGCAGGCGCTTTTCCGCTCGTCCTCGCTCGGGATGACACTTCTTAGAGGACTCTGCTAACCGACGACACGGACTCTGCTAACCGACGATATGCCTCTAGAAACCAGACTGCGCGCGGCGTAGGGAGCGGGCATAAACAGATTTTAGCCGCGGATGAACGCAAATCGGCGCTGATTGTCGGAACATGATCATCTGCGTTCATCGGCGTTAATCTGTGGCAAGAAAACCCGGCCATTTCCGGCCGGGCTGCTGAAACTGGAACCTGAAACTGAAACTCGAAACTAGGGTTTCACCGCTTCCGCTTTGCGTTCGTTCTGCTTGGCGAGGCGGACGCGGGCGGTGTCGAGCTTTTTCTGAACTTTGGCGACCTCGGTGGTGTCCACGTCGGTGGGCACGCTCCTGGACCACTCGGCCAGGGCGCGCTCCCAGTAGGCGGTGGCCAGCTTGAGGCGCTCGGTCTTCTGCAGCAAGTCGCCCATGTGGTCGAGCACGGTGGGATCGTTCTGGATGCGGTCCATGGCCTTGCGGAGGCTCTCTTCCGCCAGCACATAGTTGCCCAGTTTGAAGTAGGCCCAGCCGAGGGAATCGAGATAGGCGCCGTTCTGCGGATCGAGCTGGATGGCCTTCTTGACGTAGCCGAGCGCTTCTTCCAGGCGCACGCCGCGGTCGGCGAGCATGTAGCCGAGATAATTGAGAGTGACCGCGTTGTTGGGATCGTTGGCCAGAACCTTTTTGAACATCTCCTCGGCCTTGTCGTACTTCTTCTGGCGCTCGTAGATGGATCCGGCAACGAAGCTGATGGAATCCTTCTCCTCCGGCTTGCTGGAGAACTGGTCGGCCTTAGCCAGGGCCTCCTCGGCTTCCGGCCAGCGCTTGAGGCGGCTGTAGACCTGAGACAGGGAGATGTAGACCTCGCGGTCGTCGGGCGTGTCCTTGAGCATACCCTTGATGAGGCTGAGGCCCTGGTCCACCTGTCCGGTGTCGGCCAACTGGCCGGCGAGCACCATCTTCAGATTGCGGTCCTTGGGAACCTTGGCGACCGCGTCCTGCGCGATGGCGGTGGCTTCCTTCCACTGCTTGGCTTCGCGGTAGGTGTCAATCAACTGCTGATAACCGCGAGTGACGTTGTCGTCGCCGAGGACGAGCAATTTCTTGAAAGTATCAATCGCGAGCTGCGTCTTGCCGGTATCGCGATAGATGGAGCCCAGGCGCTCCAGGAACACGGCGCGATTGTTGCGCTCGCCGGGGGTGAGGCTGGCGTCGGGCTTCTCGCTCTTCTGCAGCAGGCGGTTGAGAACCTGGATGGCGTCGTCAAATTTGCCCTGCGCCTGGTAAATGACGGCCATGTTGTAGGGGACTTCCTGCGAGTCCTGCACCTCGGCATCGGCCTTCTTGAGGGTGGCGAGGGCATCGTCGAAGCGTCCGCTGCGGCGGTAGATTTCGGCGATGCGCATCAGGCTCTGAACGTCGTGGGGATCGGCCTCGATGATGGTCTTGTACTGCTCCAGGGCGGCGTCGGTCTGATTGTCGCTCATCAGGTTCTGGGCCAGGCCGCGCACCGCGTCGAGGTTGTCGCGATCGAGATCGGCGGCTTTCTTGTAAGCCGCGATGGCGTTCTTGTAGTCCTTCTGCTGCTCGTAGGTGTAACCGAGCGCAGAGTAGAGCTTGCCGGTGCGCTGCGACTCGGGCACCTTCTTCAGCACCTCGGCGGCGCGGGCCGAGTCGCCCTCTTCGTTGTAGAGATAGGCGAGGGTGGTGAGCGCCTCTTCGGAGCCGGGCTCCAGGCTGACCGCGGTCTTGAATTCGTTTTCCGCCTTGAGCAGCTCGTTGTCGAGCCGGTAGAGGCGGCCCAGCAGGACATGGTTCTCCACGTTCTTGGGCTCGAGGCGGACAATGGCTTCGTACTGCTCGATGGCCCGCTTCAGGACTTCCTGCGACTGCGTGCCCGCCTGCAGGTCGCCGAGCGAGCGCAGGTAGATGCGGCCGAGCAGCTTGCGGGCCTCGAGATTGTCGGGATCGCGCTTGATGATGTCCTGCGCTTCCAATACCGCGTCGCGGATGCGGCCGGTCTTGGCGAAAAGCTCCGCCAAACCGGAGTTCAGGAATTCGGAGGTGGGATCGTTCTCGATGGCAAGCCGGTATTCGTCGATTGCCTTGTTGGCGTACTCGGGACGGCCATAAATGGCGACCAGCTCCTCGTACATGTGGGCCAGGGTGTAGTGGTAGTAGGCGGCGGCATGGTCAACTTTCTTGGGCTGCTTGGAGGTGCTCGGGGCGGGAGCGGCCGCGGCCTCCGGCGCGGGTGCGGGATTGACCGGCGGAGCCGTTTGCGCTGCACCACCCAGGGAGGCAAGCAGAAGTACGACTAAGGCGGGCTTACCGGTGATCATTGAAATCCTTAAACGAGACAGAAATACCACACTTCGCTTGGATGCCGATCCCATCCGGCGGGTGTCATTCTAATTTTACGCGAAATCGAGGAAGGAGTTGCGGTGGGAGGGGGAAAAGTAGGGTTACGGGAGTTCATGATGGCAGGAGAACGAAGATGGAGGCAAGCCAAAGAATGCAGCCGGTCCCGATACAGCAGGTGACCTCACGCACGGGCGAGTGCAGCATCAGGGCGCAGAGGTTCAGCAGAATCATGGCGGCGGCAACGGCGTAGTACGGCGAAAATCCGAACAGGCCGGCAAGCGGGATGAAATGCACTCCGACGATAAGGGAGATGGCGACGGGAACCAGATCGCGCCGGCGCCAGCGGAAACACAGCGAGACGGCCAGGGAGATGGCGGCAAATTGCAGCAGGTCGATGAGCAGAAAACGGGGACGGACATTGTGCCAGCGGATCTGCTCCCCGGCAGTCGAGGGCTGCGCCCAGCGTGTAAGTTCGGCCGCTAACAAACTTGCGGCAACCACGATGGCTGCCAAGGACAAGGCGAGCGTGAGCCGCGCCGGCAATCGCAGCAGGCGGATACCCCAGAGCATCCACACCACTCCGAAGACAGTCATGAAGATGGCGCCGGTTGCCATGCCCCATATCATTGCCGCGCCTCAGTGACGGAAATGCCGGATGCCGGTTGTCACCATCGCCAGGCCGAGCTGGTCGGCGGTGTCGATCACTTCCTGGTCGCGCACCGAGCCGCCGGGCTGGATGATGGCGGTGGCGCCGGCTTTGGCGATTTCCTCGACGCCGTCGGGGAAGGGGAAGAACGCGTCCGAAGCGGCGACCGAGCCTTTCGTCCCAAGCACCGATTTCATGGCGCCGATCTTGGCCGAGTCGACGCGGCTCATCTGGCCCGCGCCTACACCCACGCTGCGACCGTCCTTGGCATACAGAATCGCGTTCGACTTGACGTGCTTGGCGATCTTCCAGGCGAAAAGCAGGTCACGCATTTCCTGCTCGGTGGGCGGGCGCCGGCTGACGACCTTGACGGAGGCGGGATCGAGCTTGTGCAGGTCGTTGTCCTGGACCAGCAGGCCGCCGGAGATGGCTTTCATGACGTACTTCATGGGCGCGGGTGTGACTTCCAGCAGGCGCAGGTCCTTGCGCTTGCTGAAGCGGGAGCGCGCGGCGGCGTCGAAGGCGGGGGCGATGATGCACTCGATGAACAGGGCTACGCCGTTGTGCCGCAGGCCGGCGATGGCTTCCGCGATGGCGCCGTCCACCGGGCGGTTGAGCGCGATCACTCCACCGAAAGCGGAGACAGGATCGCATTCAAAGGCGCGCTGGAAGGCTTCGATTGAATCCTTGCCGACGGCGCTGCCGCACGGGTTGGTGTGCTTGATGATGGCGCAGAAGGGCTCGTCAAATTCGGCGGCCAGGTCCCAGGCGGCCTGCAGGTCAACGATGTTGTTGTAGGAAAGTTCCTTGCCCTGGAGCTGCTTGCCATTGGCGACGCCGACGCTGGCGCCGTCGGAATACATGGCCGCTTTCTGATGCGGGTTCTCGCCGTAGCGCAGGTCCATCGCCTTGTTGTAGCGAAGGCGCAAGGTGGGCGGAAAACCACCCTGGGTCTGGAGTTCGAAGTCGCCGTTGGCGTGCACGCGCTCCAGGGTGGAGGCGATGGCGGAATCGTACGAGGAGGTGAGGGCGAAGGCTTTCTGCGCCAGCTTCCACTGGGTGGCGCCGGAGAGTTCGCCGCCCGAGGAGCGCATTTCGTCCACGATGGCGGGATAGTCGGCGGGCGAGGTCACGACCGCGACGTCGCGGAAATTCTTCGCCGCCGAGCGGATCATGGAAGGACCGCCGATATCGATGTTCTCGATCAGCTCGTCGAGGCGCACGCCGGGCTTGGCGGCGGTCTTCTCGAAGGCGTAGAGGTTCACCACCACCATGTCGATGGGCTGGATGCCGTGCTCGGCGACGGTGGAGCGGTGCTCGGGGTTGGAGCGCATGTGCAGGATGCCGCCGTGCACGCGCGGATGCAGCGTCTTGACGCGGCCGTCCAGCATCTCGGGGAAGCCGGTGAGCTCGGAGATGTCCTTGACCGGGATGCCGCTGTCGCGCAGCAGGCGGGCGGTGCCGCCGGTGGAGATGAGTTCGACGCCGAGGTTCGCCAGTTGCTTGGCGAATTCCGCCAGACCGGTTTTGTCGGTGACGCTGAGGATGGCGCGCTGAATCTTTGCCATGAGCTCCTTCCAATGAGTGCGGGGATTTGCGGGAAGTAAGAGTTAATCTTAGCAGTGAACCATGGCACAGTGACGGGCGTCACAGCTGCTCAGTGACATAAATTGCGAAACGATATGAGCGATAGTAAAGTTGCACTGGGAACCGGAGGAATCGCCATCTGAATTTCCTATGACACCGCAGGCCCATGCCGACCTCTTACGAAGCGCGCCGCTGGACAAGTGGATTGCTCTATCCTCCGATGAGTCCCGAATCGTCGCCGTCGGAGACACCTTCGCGGACGCGGCGACCAAGGCGCACGAGGCCGGTGAGGATGATCCGCTCATCCTGAAAATGCCGCCACAAAATGCCGCCACAGTAAAAGTGCCGCCACAGTGCCTGTACAGCTGACTGTGATCCACTCCTGTGGAGACCGGCGAAAGATCCCGGTGAAAGATTCAGCCCCGGAGGGGCGCGGATGACAATAGCCCGGCGCTTCAGCGCCGGGTACTTGCGAGTTTGAGCAGCGAGTCCCGTAGGGACGACTGAAGAAGGCGATCTACACCCTTAAGTACCCATTCGCCCCTGCCGGGTCGTCCACGCCCTGCGGCAACGCGCCGCCGTTGTAGCGCGCCAAGCGGTTCTCCCATTTCAAGAAGTCGGTGATGGTTTGCGGTTCGATGCGTATTTCCACTCGCCGCAAGCTGGCCAGCAGCAGGTTCATTTCGTTGAGCAGGCCTTCGGGCGTACGCAGCGACTTACGCTTATTGCAGGCGACGGCGACCTCCACCTTGCGCCCG
>JAIQFM010000079.1 GCA_020073285.1 Terriglobia bacterium
TGGCATGTGATGAGGTGGATGACCACAATCGCGTGACGGTAGATGGTGATGGGCGCCCGGTGGTTCACTACCGCTTCACACCGGAGGTGATTCACGGCTTGGTGCATGGCGCGATTACATCGGCGAAGATCGCTTTCGCGGCCGGGGCCGTTCGGGTGCATATGCCGGTTTCACACTCTCCGACGATTGAACGCGTGGACGCGGACCGTCTCGACCGGATTGCGGCAAACCCGGAGTTTAAACCCGGGAAGCTTTCGATCTCGGCCGCGCACCTGCAGGGAGGATGCGCGATGGGGAGCGGTCCCGAGAATTCGGTGACCGGTTCGTATGGCCGGGTGCATGGGGTGCCGTGGCTGTATGTGGCCGATTCCAGCCTGTTTCCGAATTCCCTGGAGATTAATCCTTACCTCTCCATCATGGCCCTGGCTGACCGTGTGGCGGAGACCATCCGCAAGGATTGGAATGCACTGCCATGAGCAAGATGACTGGCGGTGACATCGTCGTGCGTGCGCTGGAAGATGAAGGCGTAGGCTTCACTTTCGGCATTCCGGGCACACACAACATCGAGCTTTACGATTCCCTCACCCGTTCCACGCGCGTGCGTCCGGTCCTCGTTACCGATGAACAGAGCGCTTCTTTCATGGCCGATGGCGTAGCCCGCGCTTCCGGGCAACTTGCCGCAGTCAACGTAGTTCCCGGAGCGGGACTGACACACGCGCTCTCGGGGATTGCCGAAGCTTATCTCGACGGAGTCCCCATGCTCGTGCTCGCCTGTGGGATTCGCCGCGATACGGGAAGGGCGTTCCAGCTTCACGATGTGGACCAACTCGCCATCGCGCGACCCGTGACCAAGGCCCAGTTCCGCGCGGAGCATGGATCGGAAATCTACGCGACCGTCCGCCACGCCTGTCAAATCGCGCGAAGTGCCCCGGCGGGCCCGGTGTTGGTTGAGATTCCCGCGGAGCACTACTTCTTCCGCCATGACGCGGACCTGCAGGCACTCGAATCGCCTCCGGCGCCGCCAAAGGCCGAAGGGGAACATGTCGAGCGGGCTCGGCAATGGATCCAAGCCAGCCGCCGCCCTCTGCTTTACCTCGGACGCGGAGCCGTTCAAGCCGGTGCCGACCTCGTGACTCTGGCCGAGCGACTGAATGCTCCGGTCGCCACAACCATCTCAGGCAAAGGCGTTTTCAACGAAGAGCATGCCCTTTGGTTGTGGTGTGGCTTTGGTGCCGCCGCGCCTTCGTTCGTGCGCAGGATCGCAGCCTCTTGCGATCTTACTTTGGCGATTGGTTGCCGCTTCTCCGAGGTTGGAACGGGAAGCTATGGCATGCCGCCACCCGGCAAGCTGATTCACGTGGATGTCGATCCGTCGGTCCTGGGAAAGAACTACCCTGCGGACCTGCCTGTAGTATCGGATGCCGCCAGCTTTGTCGCCGCCCTGCTTCCTCATGCGACGTCGCGCCCAGTTGATGAATCATTGCGACGCGACATCCGTTCTGGCCACCAAGAGGTCAGGCAAGGTTGGGCAACGCCGGATAATTCCGAAGGAGTGTACCCACCTCACCTTTTGGAAACAGTTCAAGAGCTGGTCGGGGACGACGCGGTCTATACCACCGATAGTGGTAACGGGACCTTTCTGGCCATGGAGTGCTTACGCCTGCCACATCCGCGTTCGTTCTTAGCTCCGATTGATTATTCGTGTATGGGTTACGCAGTGCCGGGCGCACTGGGAGCTGCGCTGGCCTGTCCGGATCGCCGAGTGATTGCTCTGGCGGGCGATGGTGCATTCCTGATGACAGGCTTGGAACTGCTCACCGCGCGCCAGCTAAATCTGCCAGTAATTGTGTTGGTCTTGCGCGACCGCGAATTGGCCCAGATTGCGCAGTTCCAGCAAATCGCTCTTGGACGGAAGTCCTGCAGTGAGCTTCCTGACTATGACTTGGCCTCCATTTGCAAGGGTGTTGGAGTGGCGTGCCTCGCAATGCATCGCAACGTCGATGTGGAGGCGATTCTCAAACAGGCACTCGTCGTGACTGGTTCCGGTCTTCCGGTCGTCGTCGAGGTCGCAATCGACTATTCCCAGAAAACCTACTTCACACGCGGCGTGGTGCGCACAAACTTCGGCCGTTTGCCTTGGCCAGATCGTATGCGCTTCGTATTGCGTGCTCTAGGACGCAGGCTCACACTCCATTGAATGATTATTCACTCATCAGATTGAAGTCGTGTTCTTGCGGCTCGCGATTTTCGCAGGCGTGGCAGAACCGAGCAACTCCGCAATTCCGCAAATCACCAGTTCACACTGCAGCCGAATCCAGAAATTGTCGGATGATCCTCGCCGTTTCCTCGTGCTTCTCGAAGACCGCGTAGTGGCCGGCGCGCGGAATCACCTTCAGCGTGCTGCCCCCGATGTGCCGCTGCATCGACTCCGCCTCGCCGACTCCCGTGAGCGTGTCCTCGTCTCCCGTGATCAGCAGCGTCGGCACATCAATCGTGGCCAGCGTCGGCACCGAATCCGGACGCTCCGCCATCCCGCGTTGCACCGCCGCCACCCCCGCCGGCGTCATCTTCATCATCATCGCGCGCGCTCTCTCCACCAAATCCGGTCGCGTGGTGCGCGTGCTCTCTCCCAGCAGCTTGGGGATCATGGTGTCCACGAACGGCTCCACCCCGCGCTTCTCCACATCCTCCGCCGAGCGCAGCCGGTTCGCGCGCGCCTCTTGGTTGTCCGCGCTTGCTTTGCTGTTGCACAGGATCAGCGCCGACACGCGCTCCCGCAGGCGCCGCCAGAATTCAAACAGGATGTACCCGCCGATCGACTCCCCCGCGAACACCGCCTTGCCCACCCCGGCGTCATCGATCACGCGCGCGACGTCCGCCGCGTGCTTCTGCATGGTCGCCGGCCCTTCGCCCACTCCCGACTCGCCGTGTCCGCGCAGGTCGGGCAGGATCAGCCGGTATCGTGTTGCCAGCCGCTCCGCCGCCGGCATCCACACTCCTCGATGGGCGGGGAATGGGTGCAGCAGGACCACGTCCGGCCCGCCGCCCATCACCTCGTAGAAGATTTCTGTATCGGAGCTGCGTACGCGCATGGATGTGGCACACGCGCCCTCGCGTGTGCGATCAATGGAACGTTAAACTACCCTGAACCTTGCTCAACTCTGCTGCACCATTGTCCCCGCGGGAGCGATGGTCACCACCTCTGGCGCTTCCGGCACCACGATCCACGCCACGATATAACCGATCACCCAGAATGGCAGCATCAGGATTCCCGCCACCAGCCACACTAGCCGGATCAGCGTCACGTCGAGGTCAAAGTACTCCGCCAGTCCGGCGCACACCCCGGCCAGCTTGCGCCCCTGCCGCGGCCGCACCAGCTTTCGCCGCGCCACCACCGCGCCCACGCGCTTGCCGCAGTACGCGCAAACGTTGGCATCATCCTGAATCAGTTTGCCGCAGTAATTGCAGTACATATCCGCCCCCAGCAAATATCCTATGAAATAGAATACGCCGCCGCATCGCCAAAAGTTCCGCTGCCCGTCATTTCAACTCCAGAGTTCCACGGATCTACACGGATCAACTTTCTCTCCTTCTGATCCGTGAAAATCCGTGGCGATCCGTGGTCAATTCCCTATTCATTCCGATACGGCTGCTTGATGTACTTCTTCGCCAGTTCGGCTCGCTCCGACTTCCCTTCCGCCGCGATCACCGCTTGGTACCGCTGTACTGCCTGCTCGCGATTGTGCGCCGCGTCGTACATCTCTCCTGCCGCCAGATTTGCCCGCTGCCGCAGATCGGGATCGACGGCCGGGTACTGCTGCACGGCATCGTAGGCTTCGGCCGCGCCGCGGAAATCGTGTTGCCCGCGCAGCGTCTCGCCCAGCCCGTAGTACGCCATTTCCATTCGCGACTCCGCGAACATGCCGGCCTTGCTGTCGTCCAGCAGCTTGCGAAACGCGGCGATCGCCTCCGGCCCACGCCCCGCCGCATTCATCAGGTTGGCGTTCTCCAGGCGAAACAGGAAATTCCGTGGGAAGTCCGCTTCCAGCCCGCCCACCAGTTTCAGCGCTTCCGCATATCGCTGCTCCCGCCGCAGAAACAGCGACAGCGCGATCTTGGAATCCACCGACGTCTCTCCCCCGCCCCGCCCTGCCGCATACAGGTACTCGATTCCCTTGCTCTTGCTGCCGCTCAGCCCCACCACCGACGCCGCCACCTTGATCGCGAAGTTGATGCTCCCGAGCACATAATTGTGAATGCCCACCACCATCTTCGCGTCCGAGTAGCTGGGATCCAACTCCAGGACGCGTTCGTGGTCCCGGCGCGCACCCACCGCGTTCCGCAGCGCCGAAAACCAAGCCTTCTCCACCAGCCCGATGTAGAGGGAGCGCGTCGCCCGTGTTACTCCGCGGGCGTAGAGCGCATCTGCATCGCTGGGATTCGCCTTCAGCCGTGCCTCTTCCAGTTGGAATGCGCGGTTGATCAGCCCCTTGATCTGCTCCTGCACCTTGGGATCGATCGGGAACTGCTTGCTGGTCAAAAAACTGTTCTTCGAGTACAGCTCGGTATCCAGCGCCCCAATCCGGTACAGCTCGCGAAACAGCACCCCCGACAGCAGGTGATTGGTGGCAAACGGATCGTCGGGGTGGGCCTTCAGCGCCAGCTCGAACTCCTTCACCGCCTGGTCGTATTCCAGGTTGTAGAGGTGCTCGAAGCCGCTGCGTGTGTTAGCGTCGTTGGGCCGGAACTTGAGATTGGAAATCCCCGCCGGCGCGCTTCCTGCCGCTGCCGCAACCGACGTAACCAGCAGTACCAGAACGACGTAGAGCGTCGTGCCGCAGTTAGAATGAGCCGTGTGCGCGCGCCGATAAGGTCTCATGGCCGTGGTCTTTGCGCAGTTTACCTGATGCGCGCTCCCCGCCAAAGCAAGTCCGGCATCGTGCTGGGGCAACTCACAACTCACTACCCGCAACTCACAATTCTGTGTCCACCGTACCCACAACTCGGTACTCCCTCCCGCTTCCGGGTAATTTCTCCCCATTAATCCCCACGCCGAATATCCGCCTTGTCTCATAACTCATTGATAACCATGACACTCCCACCGCCCCACTTTGGCGCGTTACTTGCCCTTCACTCTCCTGGCGGATGGAGGCAGTCATGCCGGAAGCAGCGCACAACGTTCAGAAGGAGTACTGGCGGCCACCGGGCCAGCCGCCGCACGCGATGGAAATCGCAGCCGGCCAGCTTATCTGCTCGCAATGCGGCACCGAGTTCGTGGTCGGCGCCAGGTTTTGCCATGTCTGCGGCTCAGAGCGCGAGTCCATGCTCGGCGCCCCCAGCCGCTGGACTCAATTGCTTGATGCGACTCGCATTCGCGAAGGCTTCGGCCTCTCCATCGGCGCCCTGCTCGCCTTCCTTGCCGGGATGGGATGCATCGTCGCCGCCGTCGCCACCGGCTTCATCTACAGTGCCGCCACTGTCCTCGACTGGCAGGCGGTGCAGATCTGGCGGGTGGAATGGCTGCTTGCCGCCGCCGCCGCCCTCCTTGCCGCCATCCTGCTCAAGAAAGCCGACGAGCGCTGACCAGCTTTCCACTCCCCACACCATGGGCACGGCGCTGACCGTGCCCTTTTTTGTGTCCAACTTCCTTTGATTACAGTCATCGCCGAGGTCGGCTTCCCGGTCCGAGGTTACCGGCCGGCTAGACCAAGATGGATATGGGTGGCATGATCGGCGGTCGCAGGCCCCAAGAGTCGGATCGAGGCGCAGGGCGTCTCCATCCCCGAGCCGGCCGCCAACCCCGGCAGCGTAGCGCCCCGAACGCCAGTTTGGCGGCCGCCTTTGCCCGCCCTAAGTAAATCCAAAGTAACTGTTCCATTTTGATACACCACAAAATCCCGCCAAAACCGGGCAACTGCCACCTCTTTCCCGGCCTTCTAAGTGATAGACGGCGGGGGGGATCAGGATAGTTACCCTCCCCATGGTCCCCTCTCGCCGCCCGGACGGAAACGCCACCTTGTCCGGAAAGTCAGTCCCAAAGGTCCATTGGCCTTGGCGCCCGATTGACTTTTCTCCCTGGTTTGCTAGCCTTGACGGACCGTATCTCGGGGGAGGGACGACTTATAGAAAACGCGAGGTGTTAATGCGACGAGTACTGACCAACATCCTGGTGATCTTAGTTTCGGTCACCGGCCTGGAGGCGGCACCCCGAACGAACACGCACGTTGATAAGAACGCAGCTAAGAACATAGATAAGACGAACGCCGCATCCAGACCACGGCCGAAGCCGCACAAGGCATACCAGATAGGCACCGCCTCCTGGTATGGACGTCACTTCCACGGCAAGCCCACGGCCAGTGGTGAGCCTTTCAACATGTACCAGTTCACCGCCGCCCATCGGCGCCTGCCCTTGGGCACCATGGTCCGGGTCACCAACCTGGGCAATGGTGAATCGGTAGTCGTACGGGTCAACGACCGCGGTCCCTTGCCCAAGGCCCGGATCATTGACCTATCCTACGGCGCAGCCCGAATGATCGGCCTCAGTGGGCCGGGGCTGGAGCCCGTTCGCTTGGACATTGTCGAGCCGGCTGCGGAAATCGCCCAATCCGAGGCCTTTTTGCCTTAAACTAGCCGCATGCCGGACACCCGAGAGCGCCTGATCGTCGCCCTTGACGTTCCCAATGCCCCCGAGGCACGCAACATCGTGGCGATGGTCGGTGACTCGGCCCAGATTTTTAAAGTCGGCAAGCAGCTCTTCACGGCCGAAGGCCCGCAGGTCGTTCGCGACCTCGTAGCCTCCGGCCGTGACGTCTTTCTCGACCTCAAGTTCCACGATATCCCCAACACCGTTGCCGCCGCCGTCAGCCAGGCCGCCAAGCTCCGCGTCCGCATGTTGACCGTCCACGCCTCCGGCGGCCTCCGCATGCTGAAAGCCGCCGTTGCAGCGGCAGATTCCAACTCCGCTGTTGCCCCGTCCCGCCGTCCTCTGATCCTGGCCGTCACCGTCCTCACCAGCCTCAACGACGAAGACCTCCCAGAGATCGGCGTCTCCGGACGCGTCCTCGATCAGGCCCTCCGCCTCGCCGACCTGGCCCGCACCGCCGGTTGCGACGGCATCGTGACCTCCGCCCGCGAAGTCCGCGAACTCCGCCGCGAGCTTGGCCCCGGCTTCATCATTGTTACTCCGGGCATCCGGCCCGCCGGCACCGCTCAGCGCAACGATGATCAGGAGCGCGCCGCCACACCCGCCGAAGCCATCGCCGCCGGCGCCAGCCATATTGTCGTGGGACGACCCATTACGGCTGCTCCCGACCCCGCCGCCGCCGCCCGCCGCATCCTGGACGAGATTGCCTCCGCCTGCCCCGTTCCCGCGTAGCAGGGGTCAGGAGTCGGTAGTCAGGACTCAGCAGGGCGCAAGATTCGGCTCTACGCAACCCTAAAGTGGTGTCATTCCGAGCCCAGCGAGGAACCTGCTTTGGGTTCTCTCGTGTGTGTGATGTGGCGTGCTCGCCCTCGAGCGCGTTCACGACGGCGGAAGCGCCGGCGCGGAACCTGTCCCGAGCGGAGCGAGGGAGCCCGGCACCAAAGCGCCCTCTAAGAATTGTCGTTCCGAGCGAGGATGCGCCGGCAGGCCCGCGGTAAACGGGAGCGTCGTGGTGACCCTTCCCTCCGACGCCGACGCCGAGGTCACGGCCAAGACCGTCTCCGGCTTCATCAACAACGATTTCGGACTCCCCGTGAGCGACGGCCGCTACGTCGGCCACTCCCTCGCCGGCCGCCTCGGCTCCGGCGCCGCCCACATCGAGCTCAAGAACGTGAACGGATCTATTTCTCTACAGCGCGCCCCCGACGGCAAACCCCTCAGCCCCGCGACCAACCTGCTGCCTCCCAAGCGTGCGGAGATGGACTAGCGGCGAGGCTTCAGGCTTCGGGCGCAATATTCGGCTCTACGCAACCCTAAAGCGGTGTCATTCCGAGCGCAGCGAGGAACCTGCTTTGGATTCGCTCGCCTGCGTGATGGAGCGCGCTCGCCCTCGAGCATTTCGCAGTACGCTATGTCCTAAACATGAATCTGCACTTTTGCGCGTTTGGAAAATGCTACAGTTAGGTCAGCGCTTTCCCGATGACCACAAGCACGGCAGTACATCCGCAACCTTACACCGACTCGGTCGCTCACGATGCGTTCCTTCCGCCTGAACTCCGCAATATCCGTGACTCGCAAACCGAGCTCCCGCGCATTGCAAAAGACCCGAACCTCACTGCTTTGATCGATTCGATCGTCCCACGAATTCCGACAGTTCACGATCTGCATCGCGCCGATGCACGTCGGCGGCTTGCTGCGATTGCTTCCGAGACGGTGCATCTTGTCGTGACCTCGCCGCCCTACTGGACGCTGAAGGAATATCGACAGTCAGAAGGCCAGCTCGGGTTCGTCACGAATTACGAGAAGTTTTTGTCGGAACTCGACAAGGTTTGGCAGGAGTGTCGGCGAGTACTCGTTCCGGGCGGGCGACTCATCGTTGTTGTCGGCGATGTTTGCTTGTCGCGCCGAAACAACGGCGGGCGGCATATGGTCGTGCCGCTGCATGCCTCAATTCAAGAGCATTGCCGTGCCATCGGCTTCGACAATCTCGCCCCCATCTTCTGGTACAAGATCGCCAATGCCAGGCATGAGGTCGAGAATGGTTCCGCTGGGTTCCTCGGCAAGCCCTATGAGCCGAATGCGGTCGTGAAGAACGATGTTGAGTACATTCTCATGCAGCGCAAGTACGGTGCATACCGGAAACCAGCCGTCAGCACGCGGATTCTGAGTGTCATATCCGCCGCCAATCACCAGAAATGGTTCCAGCAAATTTGGACGGATGTCACGGGCGCCTCCACTAAAGACCATCCTGCGCCATTTCCCCTGGAGTTGGCTTCTCGATTGATCAGGATGTTCAGCTTTGTTGGCGACACTGTGCTCGATCCATTTCTTGGCACCGGCACCACCAGCCTCGCATCGGCGCTGGCAGGGCGACACAGCATAGGCATCGAGGTCGACGAGCATTATTTCGACATGGCCGTTGGGCGGCTTGCGAATGGCACCGACCGGCTATTTGGAGCGGTTCAGGTCAATACCCATGTGCGCGGGACAACATCCTCTTCCAGGCGTCGGAGACAAGCGACACAGTGATCACCGGCGCGAACTGAATCGCTTCGCGTACAAACTGCAGAACGTCTCGAGAAATGAATCGTAGTGAATTGGGTTGCCCGGCTGCGGAGCCAGTTCGTCGGTCACGAGTTTGGCAGGATTTACTCCGTCATAGTTGACAACCATGACCGTGAGCGCTTCCGGTTGGTCGTTCGGATCATTGGCCGACGAGCGAAGCGGGATGTCCGCGAATATTTTGATTGTATCCTTCACGACCTTTTTCATGTCGAGCCGCGGCCGTGCTAACCCCTTTGCAAATGCATCGGGGTTCTCATAAACCGGGCAGCAGTTCACGACCACAATGGCTGCAGCGATGCAATCGGGCCGGTGATTATGTACATGATTGCAGTAAGCGATTAAGTCACCGTAGCGGTTCCATCTCGCCTTTCCGTGCGCCGTCATGATCGTCTTATTCTCGATGCATGCCCGAGCGGCTCCGGTACCAACGCTTTGTTCCGCGAAGACCAAGTCAACATTTCGTGATGCTACCCGAGTATGAAGATCAGCGTTCTTGAGAGGTCTTAGCAGCTCAGACGAGAGATCTTTTTCCAACGCACGGCACCCGCGCTGAAGATCGGCAACCACGAAGTCGGCAAGCGCATTCGAGTTCGCCTGCGATCTCGGGTTGAATCGGAGATGCGCATTCATCCACTCGATATAAGCGACGGGTGCACGCAAGCACGGGCATTTTACTCAGTTGCCATCCGCCGCAGTGTTAACTGGGTGAATACGGGTTGTGGCGCCTAAAGACTGAAAAAGGCACAGCCGATTCGGCCATGCCTTGCTTTGGCTAAGAGCTAAAAGCTAAGAGCTAATAGCTCGCTATCGATCGCGCTCTTCTCCGTCAGCAGGTGATTCTCCACCGAGAACGCGCCAGCGACCTCATTGGCGCGGATTCCGGCCACGATGCGGTCGAACTCCGAGCTGACCACGCCGTACAAACCGACATGGCCGTTGTTGACCACGATGCGGATCGGCGCCTGCGGATCCATGCCGTAACGGCTCAGCGACGGATCGCGATAGATGGCGCGCGCGGTGCGGATGCGCAGCTGGTCGTCGAACAACGAAGTCGGCGCAACCTTGATGTTCTCCACCACGCCCTTGACGCCCTTGGTGTTGACCACCTCGGCGATGGCCGAATCGCGGTCCACCGGATTGCGCACTTCGCCGCCGATGGTCGCGACGCCGTTGCCGACCTCCACCGTCAGCACGTTCCAGACGTTGCCGTAGCCGACGCGGTCATAGGCCAGCTTCCTGGCCAAAGTCTGGCGCAGCGCGGAATCCGATACTTCCGGGCCCGCAACCGCGATCAGATCGCGCACGCCGGCAACGTGCTCCTGCTTGCGCGCCTTCTTGGCGGCGTCGAGCTTGTGCGGGAGCGAGTCGGTGGCGCCGCTGAGGGTGACTATGCCGTCCTCGACCGAAGCACGGATATCCTTGAACTCGGACTTCTTCTGCAGTTGTGCGGCGACCTTGGCCTGGATGGCGCCGTCGTAGGCGGCCGACGTGGTATCGGCCAGGGCCATGCCTTCCAACAGCATCGAGCCCGCCAGGAGTAGTGCCGCCAGTGTGATTTTCCTTGCTGCCAACATAAGCCTCACCTCCGGTCCGTGTAACTAACCGTTTGGTTAATTAGACGTGGGCCGGTCCAAAAAGTCGCGGCGGACGGTGTAAAGAGTTGTAAACGGTCGACGGTCGACGGCAGAAGCAGGTTCCTCGCTGCGCTCGGAATGACAATTCTCAACAGTCGACGGTCCCCTCGGCTTCGCACGGGGCAGGCTTTGGTGGTTGGTCGATGGCAAAAGCAGGTTCCTCGCTGCGCTCGGAATGACAATTCTCAACAGTCGACGGTCCCCTCGGCTTCGCACGGGGCAGGCTTTGGTGGTTGGTCGATGGCAAAAGCAGGTTCCTCGCGCGTGCCTCGACTTTCCCAGTCGGCACGCGCTCGGAATGACACCACTTTACGGTTAATCGCTAAAGGCTGAAGGCTAAGAGCTGAAGGCTAATAGCTATTGGCTAAGAGCTATTCCGCCGCCGCGTAATAACCCTTTCTCGCGTGGACGTTGAGCGAAGGCAGCCCTTTCGGAGGCAGCAGTTTGACGCGGATCTTGTGCCACTTGCCGTCTTTCGGTTTCTGCTGCGGCACATAAGCGATCACGTACTGGTTGCGTAGTTCGGCGCCGATCTTGGCAGCCACGTCAGGCAGAGCGTTGAGATTGTCGAGCACGAAGGTGCGTCCGCCAGTCACATCCGTCATTCCCGCCAGCAGCAACGGACCGAAGCGCTCTTCCGGAGTCCGTGGATACTGGTCGAAGAGCCCGATGGCGTAGATCTGCACGTCGGCCTCCTGCACTATGGACTTGATCTCGCTCTCGCTGTAGCGGCTGTGGTTGTCGCCGCCGTCGGAGATGATGAGCAGCGCCTTGCGCCGATGCCTGGCATGACGCATCTGGTTCATGCCCATGTACGTGGCGTCGAGCAGCGCGGTCCTGCCGGGCGCGGTCAGGACGAGCTTGTTCTGGATCTCGCTGGGGGAATTGGTGAAGTCCGTCAGAAGTTGCGGCTTGTCGGAGAAGCCGATGAGGAAGAACTCGTCGTCGGGATTGGCCGTCCGCATGAACTGCACCACGGCTTCGCTGGCCTTGTCGAACTTGTCCTTCATGCTGCCGCTCATGTCGAAGACGATGCCAACGGAAATCGGCGCGTCCTCGGAAGAGAGATGGCGCACCTCCTGCTTTTGCTTGTCCTGAAAGATTTGGAAGTTCTCCTTTGCCAGGCCCGTGACGAGACGGTCCCTGGGATCGGTGACCGTCACCGGCACCAGCACCATCTCCACGTCGGAGCGCAGCGGTTTGGTGTGCGTCTTGAGCGCGGGATCGATGAGCGCGTCGGGCGCTTTGGCGCTGGAGTCGATGCGCGGCGCGATGTGGACTTCCGCCTCCTGCGCGGCCGCCGGCATGACAGCACACAACAACAGCAGCGTGAGCGCGGCTGCCAGCGCGCGCGCCGAAGCCGAGGGGATGTGGAAGTGAGCGTGGACCGTGGAGCCTGGTGCGGTGCGGCAGTTCGTTCTACAACGCATGGCGACCTTGTGCCGGCCAGGGAACGAAGGCAGTTCTTGAGATGAGGAATTCAGCTTAGCGGTTATCCGGGAAGCGCGCCGAACGCGCCGGGCAGCTTGGATTTCCCGTATGCTGTTCGACCGGAGATCGCCACGCTCTCTCGCCTGATAACCGTTGCTGCCCGAGAAGCGAATTCCCGCATAACTAGTGTGCGCGGCGCAGGGATGCGCGCATTCTCTTCCGCCAGCGAACCAGCGCAAGCATCTTAGTAAAGCGGATGGCGCCACGCGTCGAATCGCGAGCTTCCGAAGCCAGATGGATGTTCGCGGTGCGCGCGCTACGGCATCGCAATTACCGGCTGTTCTTCGGCGGACAGAGCGTGTCGCTGATCGGCACGTGGATGACGCGAATCGCGACCAGTTGGCTGGTGTACCGCCTGACCGGCTCCGCGCTGCTGCTGGGGGTAGTCGGATTCGCGGGACAGATTCCTACTTTCCTGCTCGCGCCCTTTGCCGGCGTGTGGGTGGACCGACTGGACCGCCACCGCGTGCTGGTGGTGACGCAGATCCTGGCCATGTTGCAATCGTTCGCGCTGGCAGTGCTAGCGCTGGCGCACCGCATCACCATCTGGGACATTGCGTGGCTGAGCGCATTCCAGGGAACGATCAACGCCTTCGACATGCCCGCGCGCCAGGCTTTCGTCGTGGAAATGGTGGAAGAGCGCGAGGACCTGAGCAACGCCATCGCGCTGAACTCGTCGATGGTGAACATGGCGCGACTGATCGGACCGTCGCTGGCGGGCGTGGTGATCGCTGTGTTCGGAGAAGGCTATTGCTTCCTGATTGACGGGTTCAGCTACCTGGCGGTGATCGCGTCCCTGCTGCTGATGCGGGTGCGGCGGCAGGAGTCGCGGCGGGGGCGGCGGTCGAACCTGCCGACCGAATTAAAGGAGGGGTGGACGTACGTGTCGGGGTCGGCGGCGATCCGGGCGATTCTGCTGCTGCTGGCGCTGGTGAGCCTGGTGGGGATGCCGTACACGGTGCTGATGCCGATCTTCGCAGGCAGCGTTCTTCACGGGGACCGCACACGCTGGGTTTCCTGATGGCGGCCTCGGGAGTGGGCGCGCTGACGGGCGCGGTCCACCTGGCGTCGCGCCGGACGGTGGTGGGCCTGGGTCGGGTGGTGACGGTGTCGGCGGCACTGTTCGGAGTCGGCCTGATCACGTTCTCGCAATCGCGCTGGCTGTGGCTGTCGCTGCCATTGATGTTTGTAACCGGACTGGGCATGATGCAGCAGATGGCGGCTAGCAACACCATCCTGCAGACAATCGTGGACGAAGAAAAGCGCGGCCGGGTGATGAGCTACTTCTCGATGGCGATCGTAGGCATGGCGCCGTTCGGCAGCCTGCTGGCGGGAAGCGTGGCGGCGAGGATCGGCGCACCGCGGACGCTGCTGGTCAGCGGAGTGTGTTGCGTGGCGGGTGCGGCGTGGTTCTGGATGCACCTGGAGGAAGTCCGGAGCGAGGTGCGACCGATTTATAGAGAGCTGGGCATCCTGCCGGAGATCGCCGAAGGGCTGCACCAGGCGTCGGCGCTGCGAACCCCGCCGGAAGAGTGAGGGAAGGCTTCAGGCTTCAGGCGCAAGGCAGGTGGAACCCCGCATCCGGAGCCCCGTCCCGGCATCACATAGGCGTGTGACGCAGCGGGCGTATAATCACCGCAGGTGAGGGGTGTTCCCACAGAGAGGTTCCCAAAAGCAATGAATCTTCCCCGGACGCTTGCACAGCTCCGCCAGTCGCCATTTTCCGAACCGCGCCTGAACAGCCGACGCGTGAAGGATGAACTGCGCGAAAACCTGATTGCCAAGCTGCGCCAGGGCGAGGCGATGTTCCCCGGCATCGTGGGCTACGACGATACGGTGGTGCCGCAGATCGTGAACGCGATTCTGTCGCGGCACAATTTCATTCTGCTCGGGTTGCGCGGGCAGGCCAAGAGCCGGATTTTGCGCGCGCTGACTTCCCTGCTGGATACGCACACGCCGTACGTTTCCGGTTGCGAGGTCCACGACAATCCGTACGCGCCGATCTGCCGGCGCTGCCGCGAACTGATTGCGTCCCAAGGCGAGGAGACGCCGATCGCGTGGCTGGCGCCCGAGGAGCGCTATGTGGAGAAGCTGGCGACGCCGGATGTGACGATCGCGGACCTGATCGGCGACATCGATCCGATCAAGGCGGCCCGGGGCGGGCACGAACTGTCGAGCGAGCTGACGGTGCACTACGGGCTGTTGCCGCGGGCCAACCGCGGGATTTTCGCGATCAACGAATTGCCCGATCTCGCCGGCAAGATTCAGGTTGGGTTGTTCAACATCATGCAGGAAGGCGACGTGCAGATTAAGGGCTATCCCATCCGGCTGCCGCTGGACGTCGCGCTCGTCTTCAGCGCCAATCCCGAGGATTACACGGCGCGCGGCAAGATCATCACGCCGCTGAAAGACCGCATCGGGTCGGAGATTCGGACGCATTATCCGGCGACGGTGGAGGAAGGGATCGCGATCACGTCGCAGGAAGCGTGGGCGCAGCGCGACGGCTACAAGCTGCACGTGCCGAAGTACGTGCGCGAGGTGATCGAGCAGATTGCGTTTGCCGCGCGCGAGGACAAGAAGATCGACAAACGCAGCGGAGTCAGTCAGCGGCTGCCGATTACCTGCATGGAGAACGTGATCTCAAACGCCGAGCGGCGGTCGATTCTGCACGGCGAGGAAACGGTGGTGCCGCGGATCGGCGACATTTACGCCGCCATGCCGGCGATCACGGGCAAGCTGGAATTGGAGTACGAGGGCGAGGTCAAGGGCGCGGACAACGTGGGCCGCGAGTTGATCCGCATGGCCATCGCGAAAACCTACGACGGGTATTTCCACGGCGCCAACATGCAGCAGATCGTGCAGTGGTTCGATCTCGGCGGGAACATCAAGCTCCAGGACTCCATGCCGGCGGCCAAGCTGCTGGAGGAAATCAAAGGCATCCAGGGATTGCTCGAGAAGCTGAACGCGTTGAGCGTAAAACCGCGCGACGGGGCGGAAGTGCAGGTTTCCGCCGCCGAGTTCCTGCTGGAGGGGCTCTACGCGCACAAGCGCATCGGGCGAAACGAAGAGCGTTTATTTAGCGCCGGCGAAAAGCAGCCGCGGCGAGCGGAGGCGAGCGGAATGCGAGGCGAAGAGCCGCCGCTCAGGTCAAGAAGACCGTTCAATTAGGCTTCAGGCTGCGGGCTCCAGGCTTCAGGCCGGAGCGCTCCAGCCCAGAGCCTGAAGCCTGGAACCTGTTCTATGAAGCGCGTTACCTATACCAAGTACGTGCCCGACCCGGCGGGCGAGATGAGCATGGAAGACCTGCTCAGCGCGCTGTCGGATTACCTGCTGCAGAGCGGGTTTCAGAATTCCTACGGCTTCATGGAAATGCGCGACCCGGAGCAGACGCTGGAAGAGTTGCGCCGCGCCATCGAGGACGCGCTGATGAACAGCGCGTTGATGGACGAACTCCAGCAACAACTGCAGCAGATGCAGATGGAAGGCACGCTGGATAAGCTGATCGAGAAGCTGATCGAGCGCATGCAGGAGGAAGGGTTCATTTCCATCGACCAGCCGCCGCAGGACGCGTCGAAACCGTCGGCGGCGGGCGGGCAGGTAGGGCAGAACCAGGCGCAGACGAAGTTCGAGATCACCGACAAGAGTTTGGATTTTCTTGGCTACCGCACCTTGCGCGACCTGCTCGGGTCGCTGGGCAAATCCAGCTTTGGGCGGCACGACACGCGCGACCTGGCCACCGGCGTGGAGGCCAGCGGGGCGGCGAAAACCTACGAGTTCGGCGACACGCTGAACCTGGACATCACGGCGACGCTGTCGTCGGCGATCCAGCGCGAAGGGGCGCAGGTGCCGCTGAACCTGGAGTACAGCGATCTGCAGGTGCATCAGTGCGAGTACCAGTCGTCGTGCGCGACGGTGCTGATGCTGGACTGTTCGCACTCGATGATCCTGTACGGCGAGGACCGCTTCACGCCGGCGAAGAAAGTGGCGATGGCGCTGTCGCACCTGATCCGCACGCAGTATCCGGGCGATTCGCTGGCGCTGATCCTGTTTCACGATTCCGCCGAAGAAGTGCCGCTGTCGCAACTGGCGCGGGTAAAGGTGGGGCCGTACTACACCAACACGCGCGAGGGTTTGCGGCTGGCGCAGCGGTTGCTGGCGCGGCAGCGCAAGGACATGAAGCAGATCGTGATGATCACCGACGGCAAGCCTTCGGCGCTGACCCTGGATGACGGGCGGATTTACAAGAACGCCTTCGGGCTGGACCCTTTGGTGGTGAGCCAGACTCTGGAGGAAGTCTCCAAGTGCAAACGCGCGGGGATTCTGATCAACACCTTCATGCTGGCCAGCGATTATGGGCTGGTGCAGTTTGTGCAGAAGGTGACGGAGATGTGCCGCGGGAAGGCGTATTTCACGACGCCCTACACGCTGGGGCAGTATTTGCTGATGGACTACATGTCGCGAAAAACCAAGACGATTCACTAACACGCGAGTCAGCCGTCCCTACGGGACTGAAAACTCCCCGACAACTCTCCCGGCACTGAAGTGCCGGGCTATTTTCATCCCGTCCCTTACGGGAAGCGAGTTGACAAGCTCTCTGTGTGCGGTATTGCCTATCTGTTGTGTGCGAACTAATCTCATCTTGGAGGGGCAAGCATGGCAGAACCGAGTTATGAGGAACTGAAGGCGAAGGTCGCGGAATTAGAAAAACAGCAGAAAAGCAAGCGGAGCGGCACACTGGAATTCCGCGTCAGCGAAAAGGGCGCGGTGAGCGTGTACGGGATGGGGCGATTTCCGGTGACGCTCTATTACGAGCAGTGGACGCGGCTGTTGGAGGCGGGGGACAAGCTGAAGGAGTTTCTGGAAGAGAACAAGAACCGGCTAAAGATGAAGAACGCGGCGGAGTAGTCCGCATTTTCTATCCGTGCCGTCCCTACGGGACTCGGGAATCGTTATTGGCCCTGACCCGGGGCTTACGCCCCGGGCTATGAACTGTCGTCCCTGCGGGACTCCAGAAAAACTTGAAATGACTTGCGTGCCAGGCGATGAACTCCCGTCCCTGCGGGAGTACGCACACGGCCCTGCGGAGTGTGCACACGCGAGGGCGCGTGTGCCGCAACACTCGCGTCTATGCGTAGGCGGATTCGGGGCGGCGGAATTCGCTCAGCGTGACGCCGATGTGCTGCAGGTGATGGACCATGTGATCCACGTAGTCCTCGATCACAAATTCCAGCGTCATGGGTTGGCTGCCGGCGATGGTGCAGGTGCGGGCCAAGGCTGAGGCGGGAATGCGGCGCGCGGCGGCAAGCATGTGCCGGTTCAGATTCGTCCACAGCGCGATTAATTCCATCCAATCGCGATCGTCATAGCCCTGGCGCTCGACCCAGGCATCCTGCTCGTAGCCGGGAAGCGCGGGCGCGGATTCGCGCTGCACGCGGATGAGGCGCGCGTAATTGTTGATGGCGGAATCGACCAGGTGGCCGAGCTCCTGTTTTTTCGACCACGCGGCGGGCATGGGACGGGCTGCGGCGTCGGCTGACGAAAGCTCGCTCAGGCGTTGGCTGGCGACGGCGAGTACGGCGGCAAATCTGTCCCAAGTCGGCATCTGGGTCAGCGGCTCACAGTTCATCCCTTCGCGGGACTGCCGCCGGGCGGATTAATGGCGGCACTGTCGGCGGCTTTAACGGCGGCTTCGGCAGCCTGGAAGCCGATCTTGGAATGGGTGCCGTCGCAGAAGGGCTTGTTCACCGACCCGCCGCAGCGGCAAAGCGAGAACGCCGTCTTGCCGGTCAGGTTGTATTCGGTGCCGTCGGCGTCCACCAGGGTGACCGATCCCTCGGGCGCCTCCACGCGAAACGGCCCATTCTTTCTTGTCGTGATCTTCACGTCCGCCATGGTTTCCCTCCCAAGCTGCAATAGATGACGGGATGGCGACGCCGGACGCTGAGAATGTGCTCCGTGAAGGACGGTCCCGGCGGAGCCCCCACCAGCCTACGAGATATCGCGAAAGACCCGCGGCGGCTTGCTGTCGGCTCGTTGGGAGTGAGTTATGAGCGCAGGAAAAGCCGCCGGGACCGCTCCGGGTGCGGTCACGGCGGCAGTGCGGCTAGTTGGCAACTCCGAGACGGGAGCGAATCTTATCCGCCATCTCGTAAACCGACTTGAGCTTGGCTTCGGCGGCGGATGGCAGCGCAGGCGTCTCGAGCGCCTGCTGGGTTCCGATCAGGATGCCGGTCAGTTCGCCTCGCAACTGGCTGCGCAAGTCAGCCTCGGCGGCGTGCCGCGCCAGGCTGCGTTCCTGCTCGGCACGGCGGAGGGCGGCCTGGACATCGCGCACCACCCGTTCCATGCGGCTGACCGCGAGGTTGACGAAGATGGGCGCGGCTCTTCCGAGGTGTTTGACCAGCATGTCAATCGTTTTGGCGCTAGGCTCGAGCAAGCTCTCGTCGATGACAACGGCGGCGAATTCCTGCTCGCGCAGGCGAACCAGCGCGGTACGAATGTCACGCGCGAGTTCGGTCTTTATGCGAGTGGCGGCCAATAGAGCGACGGTGCACTCCTGGCCGTGGGCGGAAGTTGTAATCAAGAGAATCATGCGGTGGTAATTGCACTCCGGATGCCATGACGGTGCAACTGAAAACACAACGAGTTGCGCCGCTTGGCGTCATTGCCTCTTCCCGTAATGGGAGCCTGAAGCGGGAATCGGGAAGGCGCTAAGTGCAATGCCCGGTGTGCCGACTTTTCCCGGCACGATGGAAAATCCCGGCCGGGTTTCGGCCGGGCTGGGCCACTCCGCGAATGAACTAGTCCTCTACGACCGCGTACTCCTTAAGCTTGCGATACAAGGTGGTCTTGCCGATGCCGAGCAGGCGGGCAGCCAGCAACTTGTCGCCCTTGAGCCGCTCAATGGTGCGCAGAATGGCTTCCCGCTCCAGTTCAGCGATGGAGACGATCTTGCCCCCGTCGGTGGCTTCCGGCGGCATGGGGTGCTTGGCATTCTGGATGGGCGATGGCAGGTCGGCGGTCTGGATGTTGGGGCCGGAACTGAGGGCACAGGCGCGCTCCAGGCAATTTTCCAGCTCGCGCACGTTGCCCGGCCAGTCGTAACCCATCATGAGGTTCAGCGCCTCCTCGCTCAAAGTGCGCTGCGAGCCGGTGGCGCGCGACAGCCTCTCCAGGAAGTGCTCCGCCAGCAGCGGGATGTCCTGCTTGCGGTCACGCAGGGGCGGAATCTTCAGGCTGAGCACGTTGAGGCGGAAGTAAAGATCGCGGCGGAAGGTGCCGTCGGCAACGGCCGCCTCGAGCTCGCGATTGGTGGCGGCCAGGATGCGCACGTTGATGGGGACGCGCTTGGTGCTGCCCACCGGCCGGATTTCCTTCTCCTGGATGGAGCGCAGCAGTTTGGCCTGGAAGTCGACGGTCAATTCGCCGATCTCATCGAGGAAGATAGTGCCACCCTGGGCGATGGCGAGTAGTCCTTCCTTGGCTCGCACCGCGCCGGTGAAGGCGCCGCGCACGTACCCGAAGAGTTCGCTTTCGATCAGCGTGGGAACCAGGGAACCGCAATCCACCGGGATGAACGGCTTGTCATGATAAGGCCCGGAGTAGTGGATGCAGCGCGCCACCAGCTCTTTGCCAGTGCCGCTTTCGCCCATGATGAGCACGGGGTGAGTGCTCTGCGCCGCCTTGGCGATGATGCGGTAGAG
>JAIQFM010000080.1 GCA_020073285.1 Terriglobia bacterium
TCGATGATGGCGCTGGCGAAGATGTGGATGGCAGCGCTGGTGGCTGCGGCAGCCGCCTACGGGATCGAGCGGGCGCTGCCAGGGTATTCACCGCTGCTGGTCGGGCCGTGCGTGCTGGCGCCCTATGGCGCGCTTTACTTGGGGCTGACGCACTGGATGGGCGTATCCATGATGGAAGGGATGTGGCGGAGGGTGAGGCGGGTGAGGTGAGAAAAACACCATGCCACATCGCCGTTGCAAAAACATGATGTGAAAGGACATCCCACAAGGAACTGCCTAGCGTCTATAATGGAGTGTCCACCAAAGTAACGAGTGCGTCACTTGGCCCATGGGGTACAATCGTGCCTGACTCCCCCAAGAAGGTGAAGATGTCAGCTTCAAAACCAGCAACTGCTCGCGTTGGTCTGCCTGCGGAATTGCAGGAATTTCTACGAGAGAACATTAATTCCATGACCGAAGAGGAACTGCGCGAATACAACAAAGTGCTGGACAAGCGCGCTAAGAGTTCCAAGAGTCGCTCGGATGAACAGCCCGCTGCTCGTAAAAGAGCTTAAGGAAGCGGTCCCTTTCCTCTTTGTGTAAGCTTTCTTCTCCGCGCCCCTTCAACTATTTCTAGGTATCTTCGTTCGTCGCCGTCCTCCATAGCTCGCTTGAGTTCCCGCTTCGCCTTCGCCAGCGTTTCGACCTTCTGCTCGTCGATATGTTTTTTCTCGCCGTGAAACCATTTTTTTCCCCGTCTAAGTTTCATCTTGCTCTGCCTCTTGCGGCCTTAGTCGCTGTCGTTAGTCTTCAGCTTGAAAGCAGGCTTGTCGTCTGCTCCTTTGACTACGTCTAACTTGCGCGCATCATGCAGGCGGCTGAGAACCGTATGTACATTGATCAACAAATTTTTCGGAGAGCTATGCGCGACCCCCCGACGAATCAAAACATCCCTAATCTGAACTGGATTCAGGTGAACGGTGGTCAGCGAAAGAACCGTTCTAATTTCCTCGGTTAGACCCTTAGGAACATAACCAGGAGGAGGCGTAAGTTCGAATGCAAGCCCGTCATCCTGCTCCGCCAGTTCTTTCAAATTAGCAATCAAGCGGAGAAGCACGGAGCGGCGCTCCTCCAGGCGGGCCATTTCCGCCTGGGCCTGATGAAGAGCTTCGATATATTTGTCTCCCATGGCGGAATAAGTTATATCGGTCGTGCGTAACCGATGTCAAGGAACATTACGCTTGGTTATACACTCGCTTCGACACAGACGGTGAGACTATGGCAGGCGGATCAAAGTAGCGGCGGATGTGGTGGGAAGTGGCAGCCCGAGTGCGGAAGTGGAGTCGGCGGCGCTGGGCGATACCGCAAGCTATATGCACTCGCGGCTCGGGACGGGACTACCCGAGGCGGCGCATGTTGGCCCAATCGTAGGGAATCCTCTTGCCGCAATCCAGACAGACGATGTAATGACTGGGCCCAGCGCCAACGGTTTCCCATTCGGCGGCGGAAGCGCTGGACGCGGTGGCGGTAAAGGGCTGAGAGGTTTTCTTGTGGCGGCAGTGAATCGAGAGCAGTTGGAGAATCTTTTCAAACATGGAGACCCGTCGATGGTCGATGGCTGTTGGTCGGTGGCCCATGACTCACGGCCGACGATCTGAGTCGATCAACCCAATCGTGATGACTTAGTGGCACGGGTCGAGACCCGTGCCACGCACAACGAAAAACTAGGCACGAGCGGCGGAGGCCGATGTGCCGGCGCCGCTATCGGCCGGCATGGAGGCGTCCTTGGCTTCGCCATTCGCCTTCTGGCCGGGCTTGCGAATGTCAATGCCGCCCTTGAAGAAGGCGCCGTCCTCAATGGAGATGCGCTGGGCGACAACGTCGCCGGTGAGCGAGCCTTCATTGCGGATGTCGACGCGGTCGCTGGCGACCAGGTTGCCGCGCACCTTGCCGGTGACGACGATCTCGCGGGCGTTAATGTTGGCGTTGACGACGCCGTTGCGGCCGATGGTGACGCGGTTGCCGGCGAGGTTGATGGAGCCCTCGACGCGGCCGTCAATGTAGAGCGATTCAGAGCCAGTCACTTCGCCCTTAATCACGAGCGACTTGCCAATCGTCGCCTGGTCCTGGGAAGTCATGGAGGCGTTCCTGGGGGCTGCGGCGGGAGTCGGTTCCGCCGGGGCAGTATAAGTGGGCGTGGTGGGGCGCTGCGGTTCCGGAGTCGGAGTCGGCCCGCCGGTCGTGGGCTGGGTGGTAGGCTTCCACATTGCGATCTAAGTCCTTTCCTCAAGAGGAATGATGACTACGGTGGCACTTGGCTGGCCAAAGTTCGTTCCCCAGGCCCGATCCGGAGGGAAAGTTACTTTGTGCTGCAGCGAAAGTGAGTTGCTGAACCTATCCACCTTTGTAGCACATTTTTTCCACCGGTGGGCAGCCAACATCGCGCCGCCACGGTGTAAATTCTTCGCCGCCGGTTGGCATTTCTTATATCGCGGAATCAAGGCTCAACGCGATAGTAGGACTTGGCCAGCGTCTATCATCCCAGAAACGTCCGCCCGCGGATAGTTACGTTTTCCTGCCAGAACAGTCGAATCAGGCATGAGAGCGAGAATCAAGTCCGCTCTGTTGCTGGTGCTGGCGGCAAGTGCAGCCGCCGTGGAATTGCAGGTTGGCCGCTGACACGGGCGACACGCTGGTTCCGACTCGCGAACTGCGAGTGCCGCGCTGTGAGTCGCAAGTGTCCGATGGCCAGCTTCAGCCGCCAGGAGCGTCGTTGGTCATGTACTGCTCCATGGTGTCGAGGCGTTCGGTAAGCTCGTCCACGCGCCATTGCAACAGGTTGCGGATGGAGAGCATGGCGATGAGCCGGCCGCGGTCGTCCACCACGGGAAGGTGGCGGAAGTGGCGTTCCATCATGATGGAGAAGGCCTCGCCGGGGGTCGTGGCCGGGGTGGCCAGGATGACGTTGAGGGTCATGAGTTCGGCGACCGAGGTTTTCGCCGGATCGCGGCCGCTGAGGGCGAGCTTGCGCAGGACATCGCGTTCGGTGAAGATGCCGGCGACCACGCCGTCGTTGTCCACCACGGTCACGCCACCGACGCGGTGATCGAGCATGAGTTGGATGGCTTCAGCCGCCGTGGCTTGCGGACGAACCGCTGCCGGATGCTCATCGCACAGGTGCAGTATTCCCATGGGTCACTCCTTACGCTTCGGCTGTCCACACCCCAGTGGAAGGTGGAGAATTATGACGGTTGCAGGCAGGGGGTTCAAGGGGCAATACGGCCGATCGAAAAATTGCGGAGGTCGAGGGTGGTGGGTCGGTTTGCATTCTAGGTAACGGCCAGGAATCAGCGCTTCTTTTTGGGCCCTGGCATCTGAGCAACTTTGTTCGGTTGCGCAATCTCGCCTGACGGCGGAGGGGGCAGCATGGACCGAATCTGCTCCCGTGTCTTGCCCTCTGTCTTGTCCAAGTAATACCAAAGCGCATCCACGACAATGTCATTTGTGGTGGTCCTCTTGCTCTTTTTGCTTCTGCGTACCTCACTGATCCATCGGATGGCCGCCCGGTCCTCAGCGGTGAAGCAAACGGAGGTTCGCTGAGCATCATCCGGAACGTGCTTTTCTCTTGGACTCATGGAGTCAGATTTCTATTGACCGCATTTTAGTATTGTTACATTATTACGTTATAGTGCAATAACTCGCTAACGCAGTTTAGCCTACTACCGAGTGATAGTTGGCAATAAGATCTGAGAAGGATAAGGATTTAGATGGCGTCTACTGGCCTTTTCTCGACAGAGCTCATGGTGTTTGAGGAGCACCGCCAAGAGTGGTCGCGTTCGCACCCCGGCGAGTACGTTGCGATCCAAGACGATGTCGTGGCGGAAGGATTCTTCGGCACCTATGCGGAGGCTTTCAAAGCTGGCCTGCAGAAGTTTGGCGTTCGCCGAAGTTTTCTTGTAAAGCAGGTATGGGTGAACGAGCCAGTATATTTTGTGGAACAACATGGGTCGCGTTGAGCTCTACTGGGATCCTTTCGACCAGGCCGATCCAGGCCCGTGCATTAACGTCATAATAATGAACTCACACGACGTAATTGAGGCTGGGCGTGTTATCGGCCTCGAATTTCCAGAGCCTCGCCCAATAAGGGCACTTCTCGACACCGGCGCGTCTTTCACCGTCATCAACAAGGTATTAGCCAACTCCTGCAAACTCTTCCCGACCAATGAAGGCAGCGAGATAACATCAATCGGTGCCACACATCCCTGTGGGGAACACGCTGGTGCCATGAGTTTTCCCGGTACTGATCTGCGACCATTCGACCCCATTCGCATACTTTCGGCCGTTTTCGTGAACCAGCGATCCTATGCGTGCCTGATTGGCAGAGACATCCTGCGAAACTGGGTCATCAGCTTCGATGGGCGTTCCAAGCGGGTAACGATTACAGATTGACCGATACTGCCACTCTCAAGCTGAAACACTACCGAATCGGGTTCTGTTCTTGAAGTTTTGGCAAGCTCACCAATTCCTCGATTGACCACACGTGGTCCGCAATTCCCGCCTCACGCCATGCTTCTGAACCCACTACCCGGTCGAGCCAGGGCTTGACTTTGGCGGGCCGAAACGCTCCCTCGTGGCCTGGTGCGTTGATTTTGCAGCGGGTCAGACCTAAGATGCCGGGTTACGCGTGGTGATCCGCCGTGATTGGGCAAACCATATCCCACTACCGCATTGTGAGAAAGTTGGGCGGCGGTGGCATGGGATTGGTGTATGAGGGCGAGGACATCCGCCTGGGGCGGCGGGCCGCCCTGAAATTCATTCCGCAAGACGTCTCCGGCAACGCCGCGGCATTGGAGCGTTTCCAACTGGAAGCCCGCACCACCTCTTCGCTGAACCACCCCAACATCTGCACCGTCTACGACATCGCATCGCACAACGGCCTGCCGTTTATCGTGATGGAGCTGCTGGAGGGGCAGAGCCTGAAAGACCGGCTGGAACGCGGCCCGCTGGATGCGCAGGAGGTGCTGGACATCGGGATCCAGATCGCGGATGCGCTGGACGCGGCGCATGCCAAGGGCGTCGTGCACCGCGACGTAAAGCCGGGGAACATCTTCCTGACCCACCGCGGGCAGGCGAAGATCCTGGATTTCGGGCTGGCCAAGCTGGCGCCGGAGCAGCAACTGGTGACTGCCGGAGACGGGCGGCCCCGCTCACGTCCAAGCGAGGCGATCACGGAGATGAACGTCATCCCGGGGACGACGGTGTACATGTCGCCGGAGCAGGCGCGGTGCGAGCCGCTCGACGCGCGCAGCGATTTGTTTTCCCTGGGCATCGTGCTCTATGAGGCGGCGACCGGACGCAAGCCGTTCCTGGCGCGCACCTCGGTGCAGGCGCTGGCCGCGATCCAGCACGAAAGGCCGGTATCGCCCCTGACCATGAACCCAACGCTGCCGCCGGGTTTTGAAGCGATTGTCGGCAAGCTGCTGGAGAAAGATCGCGACCAGCGCTACCAGAGCGCGCATGAGCTGGCGCAGGACTTACGGGCGCTGAAGCGTGAGTTGGAATTGCGGGCGCTCGGGGCCGAGGTGCCGGCGCGGGCGCCCCTGGCTTCCACCCGAACGTTCCGCAAGCTGAGCGTCCGCCAGATTTACGCGTTGGTCGGAATCGCCGGCCTGCTGGTGATGATCCTGCTGGTGATCACCGTTTGGTGGGCCAAGCACGGACGCGCTGGGCCGGCGCCGGTGGCGGCGAACAACACCATTGTCGTGCTCCCGTTCAATAACGTGAGCGGCGATCCGGACACGGACTACCTGCGCTTCGCGGTGCCGGACCAACTGGTGAAGATCCTCGCGTACACGCGCGCGCTGGAGATTCGCCCGGTGCCCTCCAACCCGAAATACCAGCAGGGCAACTACGACCCCCAGCAGGCAGGGCGCGAGTTGAAAGCTGCCAATGTGCTCACCGGCCATTACATGAGCCAGGGCGAGCGGCTCATCATCACCCTGGACGACGTGGACACCCGTTTCAACCGTCTGGTGTGGCAGGGCACGGTCACGGTCCCGGCAGCGAACCTGCTGACCTTGCAGGAAGATCTGGCGGCGCAGGTGCGGCAGGGACTGCTGCCGGCGCTGGGTTCGACGGGGGCGGCGTTCGCCACCGCCACCCAGCCGCACGATCCTACCGCCTACGATCTCTACCTGCGCGGTTCGGCGCTGCCGCACGATGTGGCGCCCAACAGCACCGCCGTGACCATGCTGGAGCGCTCGGTGGAGCTGGATGCGAAGTTCGCGCCGGCCTGGGACGCGCTCGGACTGCGCTATTACTACGAAGCGCAGTACTCGGGCGGAGGGCAGGCGGCGCTGGACAAGTCGGCGGCGGCCTACGAGAAGGCGCTGGCGCTGGATGAGAACCTGATTTCCTCGGCGGCGCACCTGATCCGGCTGCGCGCCGAGGGCGGCCAGATCGTAAAGGCGTACCGGGAGGCGGTGGAACTGGTGAAGCGGCGCCCGGAAAATGCTCAGGCGCACTTCACGCTGGCCTACGTCCTCCGGTACGCGGGCATCCTGCAGGACGCGGCGAAGGAGTGCGACGCGGCGCTGGCGCTCGATCCCGGCAACTACGATTTCCGCTCCTGCTCGTTCGTCTTCTTCGAGCTGGGGAATACGACTCGCGCGCTGGAGTATGTCCACCTGGACAGCGGATCGGACTGGGCGGCGAGCGTATTTCCGGCGCTCCTGATCCGCGAAAACAAGGCCGACGAAGCGAGGGTGGCGGCGACCAAGATCTCGTCGCGTCCGGCTTGGTATGCCAGTCTGCTGCAGGCGTGCCTGAAGCCGGTCTCGCCGGCGGAAATGCATCGGCTAACGCAGGCGGCGGCGCCCGGGTTGATGTCGCAGCGCGATCCCGAGTTCCGCTACTATCATGGCTCGCTGCTGGCGTGGTGCGGCGAAGTGGACACGGCGGCGGCGCTGATCCATAGCGCCATCCAGCAAAACTATTGCTCCAACACCGCGCTGCAGACCGATCCCGCGCTGGCCAAGCTGCGCGCGGCGCCGGATTACGCAGCGCTGAAGGCCGAAGCCAAGCAGTGCCAGGACAAGTTCAACTCTGAAACAAAACACTAACCAAGGAGAACACAGAGGAACACTGAGGCATTTGGCGCTTCCGCTCTTAGCGCCTGGCGGTTACCGTGACTGGAGCCGCCGTGCAAAGCGGGTTTTTAAGCATCTTCCGATACCTCTGTGTCCCCTGTGGTTAAGTTCCCAATGATTTCCGACATCGCCATTCTCAGAAAAATCGGTCAACAACCCAAGCAGTCGGCCGGGTTCAAGCAATTAGTGCGCGAACTGGGCGCGCGTGGCGACGAGCGGCAGGAACTGACCGAGCGTCTCAACCAGCTTGTGCGGCGCGGCGAGTTGGCGCAGGATGGCGACCGCTACGCCATCCCCAAGACGTCTTCCGACAAGAACCTGGTCGGCGGCCGCCTGACCATGCACCGCGACGGCTACGGGTTCGTGATTCCCGACAGCGAAGAACTGCGCCAGCGGCTGAACGGCGATATTTACATCAGCCCGCAGAACACCGGCAATGCCATGCATGGCGACCGCGTGCTGGTCGAGCTGCGGCGGGAACGGGCCGATGGGCGGGCCGAGGGGCAGATCTTGCGCGTCATTGGGCGGGCGCACGCCACGGTGGTGGGCACGTTCCACTACGGCGCGCGTTACAACTACGTCACGCCCATGGACGAGAAGGTCACGCTGGACATCGCGATCCCGCGCGGGGCGGAAATCCCCAGGAAACCAACCACAGAGGACACCGAGCAAAAAACCAAGCCCAGAGAACGAGACCGCGTGCTCGGCTCGGAGGCGAAGCGCACGGAAGTTGCCGGGGATTTGGAAAACGTCGTGGTCGACGTCGAGATCACGGAGTGGCCGACGCCGACCCAGAACCCGCGCGGGCGCGTGGTGGAGATTCTCGGCTACGAAGACGATTTCGGCGTGGACGTGGAGATCGTCATCCGCAAGTACCACCTGCCGCACCGCTTTCCGACCGACGTGCTGGAGGAGGCGCAGTCTTTCCAGGACATAATTCCGGCACGGGAGCTGCGCGGGCGCCGCGACTACCGCAACCTGCCGATCGTCACCATCGACGGCGAGACGGCGCGCGATTTCGACGACGCGGTGTTCGTCCGCCGGCTGCATAACGGAAACTTCGAGCTGCAGGTGCACATCGCCGACGTTGCGCATTACGTGCGCGCGGGAGCGGCGCTGGATGCGGAGGCGCGGCTGCGCGGCACGTCGGTATACTTCCCGGACCGCGCCGTCCCGATGCTGCCGATCGAGCTTTCCACCGACATTTGCTCGCTGCGGCCGCACGTGGACCGGCTGGCGATGTCGTGCGTGATGGAGATCGATCCCAAGGGCGACATCGTCGGCTACGAAATTACCCCGGGCGTGATCCGCTCGGCGGAGCGCATGACGTACACCGATGTCAACGCCGTTTTGGAGGGCGACGTCAAGCGGCGCGAGCGCTACCACGCGCTGGTGGACGTGTTCGAGTTGATGCGCGAGCTGGCGATGATCCTGAATCGCAAGCGGGTGCGGCGCGGCTCCATCGATTTCGACCTGCCGGAGCCGGTGATCGAGTTCGACGAGTTCGGGCTGATGAAGGCGATCACGCGCTCGGAGCGCAACATCGCGCACCGGCTGATCGAGGAGTTCATGCTGGCGGCCAACGAGAGCGTGGCCTCCTACCTGGAGAACAAGGACGTGCCGTCGCTCTATCGCATCCACGAGAAGCCCGATCCCAAGCGGGTTTACGAGTTCGAGAGCATCGCGGCTGCGTTCGGATACTCGCTCGGCGTGGGCGCGCTGCCGGTGAAACGCTTTTCCTACACCGATCAGCGGCGGCCGGGTCGCGGGCCGGGTCCGCGCACGCGCTCGGGACAGCGGCGGCACGAGATGGAAATTCCCGAGGACGTGCACATCACGCCGCACATGTACCAGAAGCTGGCCGAGAAGATCGCGGGCAAGCCGGAAGAGCGGATTCTGTCGTACCTGATGCTGCGCTCGCTGAAGCAGGCGAAGTATTCGGAAGACAACGTGGGGCACTTCGCACTGGCGGCGCCGACCTACACCCATTTCACCTCGCCGATACGGCGCTATCCGGACCTGATCGTGCACCGGATTTTGAAAGAGGTACTGGTAGATTCGGCGGAGGAGCAGGATGGCCAGGTGCCGGTCGGTGTGGGGGTACTTAGCGAGAAGAGCGGAGCCTGGGCGGAGAGAAGGCCTCAGGCTTCTGGCTCCAGGCTTCAGGAAAAACAAGAATCGCCGTGGGCGAAGGGGTCGCCGAAGCGGGCGGGCTATCGCGAGCACGGAAAAGAAGGACGGTACGCGGCCGAGGGAGCCCACGCCGCACCTGAGGGGCCGATTGCGCCGCAGGTGCTGCATGGCATTGCGCAGGAGTCATCCGAGGCGGAGCGGCGCGCCGACGATGCCGAACGCGAGCTGATGGACTGGAAGAAGATCAAGTTCATGCAGGACCGCGTGGGCGAGGAGTTCGAAGCGCTCATTATCAGCGTGACCAAGTTCGGCTTCTTCGTCGAGTTGATGGACATGTTCATCGAGGGCTTGGTGCCGCTTTCCAGCCTGACCGACGACCAGTACACCTTCCACGAAAATACAAAGCAGATCATCGGCCAGCACACCAAGAAGAAATACTCGCTGGGCGAACGCGTGCGCGTGATCCTGGACCGCATCGACAGCGTGCAGCGCAAGCTCCAGTTTGCGGTCATCGAGGAGAAGCCGTCGCGGGCACAAAAGCGGCATAGAAGGTAGCTGCAGTTTCGAGTTTCAGTTTCGGGTCGGCAGCTCGGAGCCGGCTAACATCGCTATGGCCTGCACATTCCGCGGGCAGGCATGTACTGCCGCTCACTGTGCCACCAGCTTCCACACCGCGCCGGCGTAATCTACGACATATAACTCACCGTTCTCGTCGCGGCCGAACGATGAGATGAGCTTAGCGGTCGCCGCCAGTTCCGTCCTCTCCCACGTGCCCGATGAGTTTTGGCGCAGTCCCCAGATCCGGCCACTGAGAAAATCTCCAAAGACATAGGCATTCACCAAGCCTGGAATCGCGGAGCCGCGGTAAACAAAGCCGCCGATAACGGTGCCGCCCTGGTCGCGGCCGTAGTCGTTGATCGGCAGGGTGAGTCCCGTCATGTTGCAGCCCGTGGCCGGCTGGAAACAGTGAGACCCTTCCATGATGTTCCATCCGTAATTGGCGCCCTTTTGAACGATATCAACCTCTTCAAAACTGTCTTGTCCCACGTCGCCCGCGAACAGCGTGCCGGTGGCGGAGTCGAAGGAGAAGCGCCAGGGATTACGGAAACCGTAGGCAAATATCTCCGGCGCTCCGCCTCCGGCTGCAAACGGATTGTCGGGCGGAATGGCGTAGGCGCGGCCAGCAGTGGCGGCATTGACGTCGATGCGGAGGATTTTGCCGAGCAGGGTCTGAGTATTTTGGCCGTTGCCGAGCGGATCTCCGCCGCTGCCGCCGTCGCCCAGCCCGATGTAGAGAAAACCGTCGGGGCCAAATGCCATCTGGCCGCCGTTATGATTGGCGAACGGCTGCGCCACGGTCAGCAGGATACGTTCGCTCGCGGGATCCGCCTGGTCAGGGTTGGCGGCGGAAACCAGGTACTCAGCAATGACCGTCTCCCATTGCGATCCCAGCGGGCGCGTGTAGTTCACATAGAACTTCCGGTTGGTAGCGTAATTGGGATGAAAGGTCAGCCCGAGCAGGCCTAACTCGCCGCCTGAAATAACCTTCGCGGCGATGTCAAGAAACGGCGTTGCCGCCAGCGCGCCGCTCCGGATGATGCGGATATTGCCCGCCTGCTCGAGCACAAAAAGACGCCCGCTGCCATCATGCGCCGATTCCATCCCGTCCGGCGACGCCAACCCGGAAACGAAAGAAGTGAGCTGCAAGGCAGGCGGCGGGCCGGATGGCGCCGGCGACGGCATGCCGTTGCTGCTGATCTGGCCTCCGCACCCGGCCAGGAAGGCCAAGGCAACCCCACTGATGAGGGCGGCGAAACGGCTCCGCACAATCGGCTTACGGGAACTCGGCAGCATGGCCTACTTGGATTCTCCAGCGAACGATTCGGTTACAGCGCCCGCACCGCTGATCCCCATCATGCTGGAAACTGACGCCGACAATTCGCATTTGCTTTAAACTGGGAGGTTGTCATTGGCCCACGGAAGTCTCCGGTGAGGGGCTGGTACTCATACAGACAGGAAGGATTTATGACCAACAGCTTTGGCAGCCGTTCCACGCTCCGCGTCGGCAACAAGGAATACGACATCTTTCGCATTGACGCCCTCGATAAGCAGGGCATCTCGACCCGGCACCTGCCGTTCTCGCTTCGCATTCTGCTGGAAAACCTGCTGCGCACCGAAGACGGAAAATCGGTCAAGGCAGACGACATCCGCTCGCTGGCCGCCTGGGATGGCAAGGCCCAGCCGGTGAACGAGATCGCGTTCACGCCCAGCCGCGTGCTCCTGCAGGACTTCACCGGCGTGCCCGCGGTGGTGGACCTGGCGGCCATGCGCGAGGCGATGGAGAAGCTGGGCGGCGACCCGGCAAGCATCAATCCAATTTCGCCCGCCGAGCTGGTGATTGACCACTCGGTGCAGGTGGACGAGTTCGGTACTAAGTGGGCGTTTCAGGTGAACGCCGACCTGGAGTTCCAGCGCAACAAGGAGCGCTATGCCTTCCTGCGCTGGGGCCAGGGTGCATTCGAGAACCTGAAAATCGTGCCGCCGGACACCGGGATCGTGCACCAGGTGAACCTGGAGTACCTGGCGCGCGTGGTGTTTGTCGGGCCGGCCCGCAACGGCAACCGGCCGCTGGCGTATCCGGACACACTCGTCGGCACCGACTCGCATACCACCATGATCAACGGCCTGGGCGTGCTGGGATGGGGCGTGGGCGGAATTGAAGCCGAGGCCGCCATGCTGAACCAGCCGGTCTCGATGCTGATCCCGCAGGTCGTGGGCGTGAAGCTGACCGGCAAACTGAGCGAGGGCGCGACCGCCACCGACCTGGTGCTGACGATCACGGAAATGCTGCGGCGGGAGGGCGTGGTCGGCAAGTTCGTCGAATTCTACGGGCCGGGGATGCACACCCTGGCCTTGGCGGACCGCGCTACCATCGGCAACATGTCCCCCGAGTACGGCGCGACCTGCGGCATCTTCCCCATCGACAAGGAGACGCTGAATTACCTGCGCCTCAGTGGGCGCAGCGAGGAACAGATCGCGCTGGTCGAAACTTACTGCAAGGCGCAGGGGCTGTTCCACACTCCCGATTCCCCGGAGGCGACCTACTCCACAAACCTGCATCTCGACCTCGGGTCGATCGAGCCCAGCGTGGCCGGCCCGAAGCGCCCTCAGGACCGTGTCACGCTGGGCAACGTTCCCGATGGCTTCCGGCAGGCGCTGCCGACGCTCATGCGTCCCGGCAGCAAGAGTGCCGATAAGCAAATCGGCCGCTTCGAGGGCGAGGGCGGCAGCACCGCGGTCGGCGTCGAAGATGAGCAAGCACCCTCGGTCGACAAGCCGGTGATGGCGGACCTGCGCAAGGACCTGCGCAACGGCAGCGTGGTCATCGCGGCCATCACGAGCTGCACCAACACGTCGAATCCGTCGGTGATGCTGGCCGCCGGCATCCTGGCCAAGAAGGCGGTGGAGCGTGGGCTTGCGACCAAGCCATGGGTGAAGACCTCGCTCGCGCCGGGCTCCAAGGTGGTGACCGAGTACTACCAGAAGGCCGGCCTGACGCCGTATCTTGACAAGCTGCGCTTCAACCTGGTCGGCTACGGCTGCACCACCTGCATCGGCAACTCGGGACCGTTGCCGGCGGAAGTTTCCGAGATTATCAACGGCAAGGACCTGGTGGCGGTTTCCGTGCTCAGCGGCAACCGCAACTTCGAGGGCCGGATCAATTCCGAGGTCCGCGCCAACTACCTGATGTCGCCGCCGCTGGTGGTCGCCTATGCGCTCGCCGGCCGCATCGACATTGACCTGGGAAAAGAGCCGCTGGGGCGCGACCGGCAGGGAAATCCCGTGTACCTGCGCGATATCTGGCCCACCTCGAAGGAAGTGGGCGACGCCATTGCGCAGTGCATTGACGGCGCCATGTTCCGCGACAGTTACGCCGACGTCTACAAGGGCGACGAGCGCTGGCAGTCGCTGGATGTGCCGGCGGGCGAGACCTTCGCCTGGGACCCGAATTCCACCTACATCAAGGACCCGCCGTACTTCGAAGGCATGGGATTAAACTCGCCCGAGGTGAACGACATCACGGGAGCGCGCGTGCTGGCCGTGCTCGGGCACAGCGTGACCACCGACCACATCTCGCCGGCGGGTTCGATCAAGCCGGACAGCCCGGCGGGCAAGTACCTGGTCGCGCACGGCGTGGAGGTGAAGGACTTCAACTCCTACGGCTCGCGGCGCGGCAACCACGAAGTCATGATGCGCGGCACGTTTGCCAACATCCGGCTGCGCAACAAGATGGTACCGGCGCTTGAAGGCGGATTCACGCGTCACCTGCCCGACGGCGAAGAGATGACCATCTTCGACGCGGCCATGAAGTACAAGAGCGAGCGCGTGCCGTTGGTCATCCTGGCGGGCAAGGAGTACGGCTCGGGATCGTCGCGCGACTGGGCGGCGAAGGGGCCGATGCTGCAGGGCGTGCGCGCGGTGATCGCGGAGAGCTTCGAGCGCATTCACCGCTCCAACCTGGTGGGCATGGGCGTGCTGCCCCTGCAGTTTGCCCCCGGCGACGACCACGAATCGCTGGAGCTTACGGGCGAAGAGACGTTCGAAATCACCGGCCTGCGCGGGCTGATTGACAACTACAAGCCGGGTCGGAAAGTGACGGTTCGCGTCAGGCGCCCGGAGGGTACCGTAACCGAGTTCAAGGCCAGCCTGCGCATCGACACGCCGCAGGAGGCGCTCTACTACCAGCACGGCGGCATTCTACAGTTCGTGCTCCGGCAACTGCTGGCCGGGAAAGGCGCCGAGGTGGTCAGCGCCGGGCGGAAGACAGTGTAGGCAAGAAAACGGCCACGGATCGGCGCGGATCAACACGGATTAAGTAGTTACAATCCGTGCGAATCCGTGCTATCCGTGGCATCTTGTTTGCGTGTGAGCTGTGAATTAGCCCCTCTCTTCCTCATCATCCACCAGGAAAGCGCGGCGATGATCGCCGCCAGCGCCAGCCCGATCAGCAACCGATCCAGGTGAGTACCATGGAGGTCAGCGGCGAGTGCCACCGCCCGCGGCCCGAACTTCAACACCAGCACAGACAGGATGAGGAACCGCGCCACGCGCCCGGCGAAGATAGCGAACAGGAAGTGACCGAAGTGCATCTCGAAGACGGCGGCGGAGAGCGCGAACAGCTTGAAGGGAAACGGCGGCGGCATCATCGCGGGCAGCATGAGCGCGAGAAACTCGTGGCGCCCGAAGCGCTCCCGCATGCGCGCAAACTTGGCGGCGCCCATCCGCTTCTCCAGCACCAACTCGCCCATCTCGTAGCCGACGGCATAAATAATGAGGCTACCCAGCGCCGAGCCGGCTGACGCCATGAGAACGTAAAGCCAGAGGCGGCTGGGATGGCGGTACACGTAGCCGCCGACAACCGGGTCCAGCGGCAGTCCAACGGCCGCCGAGTCGATCGCCGCAATGGCAAACACACCCCACGAGCCGAGCGGCTTCAGCAGCGCCCAGAGAAAGGCGGACCAGCGGGCCAGAAGATTGCTTAACGTGTGCAACGTTGGAATTCTACCAGCCGGGGAATAGCCGACTTAACCACAGAGGACACAGAGGAACGCAGAGGAAAACAAAATCATTGCCGATTGAGCCTCAGGCCTGAACAAATCGGCAATCGGCACTATCAATCAGCAATGGATTTCTGCTGCTCCTCAGTGCCCTCTGTGGCTAATGTGGGTCAATGTGCGGTCTTTCCCGCCAGCAACTCCAGCGCGTGCGGCAGGATGTCGATCACGGCGGCTAGCGACTCGGCGGCCGCCGACGGGCTGCCGGGCAAATTCAGGATGAGCGATTTGTCTCGTACCGCGCACACGCCGCGGCTGAGCGCTGCCAGCGGTGTCCTCTTGCCGCCCTCGGCGCGCATGCGCTCGCCGATACCATCGACGATCTTGGCGCTGACCGAGCGCGTGGCCTCTGGCGTAACGTCGCGCTCGGCAATCCCGGTGCCGCCGGTGGTAACCACGAGTTGCGCCTGGTGGCACATCTCCATGAGCGCGACTTCGATGTCGGGCCGGTCGTCTTTCACGACGATGGCCGCAACCACGCGAAATCCCTTGGCTTCCAGCGCTCCGCGCACCGCGGGGCCGGACAGGTCTTCGCGTCGCCTGGCAGCCGACGAATCACTGACGGTCAAAACGGCAGCGGTGAAATTCATTCAGTTTGTCAGTCTATCGGTCTTTCAGTCTATCGGTCCATGCATCCGATCGGCTGGTTTCGGGGAGTGAAATTGAAACGGACACGGGCCACGATCTGATAGTCCGAAGGACTGACAGACCGATCGACTGATGAGTGCCTTGGCGCCCGAGGGAATTACGACTCAAGCACGTTATCTTCCGCTTCTCTCCCCGCCTCGTCCACCATGCGCAGGCCTTCCATGAGCAGGCCCTGGGTGGAACGCGCGGTGGTTTGCTGTTCGCTGTGGCCGTTGAAGTCAATCTGGAAGTTGCCGCCGCTCCAACCCAGGACCTTGTACACCGCGTCGTCGCCCTTGAGCGCGCCGTACACGGCGTGATTGATCTGACCGTCGGTGAAATAGATTTCGCAGCGGTCGCCGTCGTTGGTGAGGGTGAGCAGGCAGCTCTTGTGACCGAGGTCGAGCGATTGCAGCAGGTCAATGACGTTCATCTGCGCCAGGCTGCCGCGCAGCTTGCCGTCGGCAGTGGGCGCTTCCTTGGCCAGCTTCTCCAGCGCGATTTTGTCAATGATGCGCTTGATCTTCCCCGCAGCCTCCTTCACAAAGAAAGGCTTCTCGATAAAGTCCTCGACCTTGTCCTGAAGCACCTTCAGTTTTTCGTCGATGTCGCCCTTGCTGGCTACCAGGATGAAGGGAATGTTGGCGGTGGAGGCTCGCGCCTTGATCTTGTCGAACAGGGCGCGGCCATCCATGCCGGCCATCTGGAGGTCGCTGATGATCAGGTCAAAGGGCTCGTCAATGATCTTCAGCAGCGCGTCGGCGCCGTCGCCCGCGGTGCTGATGTTCGCCATCGGGGCAAGCGCCTGCCGCAGCATCCCCAGCACCATGGGGTTGTCATCCACCAGCAGGACTTTGACATTGGATGGCATGAAGGTCTATCGGTCTTTCGGTCGATCGGTCTTCGCCTTGCGCCTGTACTCTCCGCTCTTGCCGCCCCTTTTCTTCGCCAACACGACTTCGCGGATCTCGATTCCCTTGTCCAGCGCCTTGCACATATCGTAAACGGTGAGGGCAGCTACACTGGCAGCCACCAGCGCTTCCATCTCGACGCCGGTGACTGCGGTCGTGATTACTCTGGAGACAATGGCGACGCCATTCTGCCGCACGTCCGCTTGCACGTCAACCAAGCTGAGCGGCAGCGGATGGCACATCGGGATTAGTTCCGAGGTGCGTTTGGCGGCCATGATTCCCGCCACCCGCGCTACTTCCAGCGGATCGCCCTTGGGGTTGTTGGCCAGCGCCTTCACCACCGCGGGCGACATGGCAACGAACGCCGTGGCTTCGGCTTCGCGCTTGGTCGCCCTCTTCCGTGAAACGTCCACCATCTTGGCGCGGCCGGACTTGTCGTAGTGGGAGAAGCTCTTAGCCATTGTGGCGAACCGTAAAGCAACAGTGACACTGAAGTCTTGTCGGAATGACAATCCCCGAGAGTTCGTATCGTTTCCACAGCAGAGCCGAATTACGCAAGCCAGCCGCTACGGTATACCAGCCACCAACTGAAAAACAGGATGGGAATGGTCGCCAGCAGCCCCCAGATCAGCGGCAGCGCGAAATCGGCGATCAGGCTCAGGATGATGAAGATGAGCCAGAAAAGTTTTTTCTCGTCCACAACCACTATCCTAGCCCCGCCGGCGCCTGCGCGAAAGGGCGCCAATGTACTTGTGGTGCGGCGGAATTCTAGTCCGCCGAGAGGATGGACACCATCTCTCCGGCAACGAGCTTCTCGCGATCGGGCGGGACCACCAGGTAGCAGTTGGCGCGTGCGGTGGCGGCCATATCGCCGGACCCTTGCCACTTTACCAGTTCAACCTCCGTGCGCTCGTATTCGCCGCTGAGGATCGCCGGCAGGAAGCGCGTCAACCCGGTCTTGACGTTTACATCGGACTGCAGGCGCACCTGCGTGAACATCATCTTGCGCGCCTTGGCGCCACCGAGCGCTTCCACCATGGCGCGCGCGAACAACTCGAAGCACACCATCGTCGACACCGGATTTCCGGGCAAGCCAAAGAAGCAAGTCGGCTGCACGCCGCTGCGTGCGGGTGCGCGTCCGAAAACCACCGGGCGTCCGGGCTGGATCTGCGCGCCGGTAAAGAAAAATTCCGCGCCCAATTCGTGCAGCACCTGCTCGACCAGGTCGTACTTGCCCATGCTCACGCCGCCGGAAAGCAGCAACAAGTCGCTGGCGAGTCCCTCCTGGACGAGCCGCCGTAATGGGAGCACTTCGTCGGGCGCGATCGGCAGTATTGCCGGCACACCACCCGCGGCGTTCACCTGCGCCGCGAGCGAGTAGCTGTTCGAATTGCGGATCTGGTTGGCGGCGGGTTCGGCCGCGATGTCCACCAACTCGTCCCCGGTGGACAGGATCGCTACTCGCGGGCGCTTGAAGACGCGCAATTCGTAACGCCCGCACGCCCCGGCCACGGCGACCGCCGCGGGCGTGAGGCGCGTCCCGGATCGCAGCAGCGCTTCGCCGCGTTTGGCTTCGGCGCCCGCCGGGACGATATTTTCTCCGGCGGCGACACGGCGCCGAACTTCGACCGTGTCGCCCGTGCGCGACGTGTGTTCCACCATCACCACCGCGTCGGCGCTGTCGGGCACGGGCGCGCCGGTCATGATCTCGACACATTCGCGCTCGTGGATTTCCAGCGATTGCGGCGGCCCGCCGGCGCGGATTTCGCCCACCAGCTTCAGCCGTGCCGGGACCGTGGCGACCGCGTCGGCACGTAGCGCATATCCATCGCGCGTGGCACGCGAAAAAGGCGGGAAATCGCGGTCGGCGAACACCGTCTCCGCCAGCACGCGCCCGCCGCACAGCAACAGTTCGCACCGTTCGGCCTCCGGCGGACGCACCTCGGAGGCGGCCTGTTCGACGCGGCGCCGCGCGTCTTCGAACGAGAGAATGGTTGGCTCCATCAGCGCGTGATTGTATAGCGAGCTGTCGCTATCAGCCATCAGCTTTTAGCTACATGCGGTTGCTGAAAGCAGAGAGCTGATAGCCGCCAGCCTGCATCCAACCCATTCGTGCTCGCCAACTTTCTTAAGGCCCTGATCGCGGTAGTGGTGAGGAACGCGATTTATTTTCTGCTGCTCACGCCCTTGCTGCCGCCCGCGGGGCGCCACGGCATCGCGCGCTTGGACTTCGGATTGTTGAGTGACTTCTGGGTCTGCCTATTGGCCTTTGGGGTGATTGAGCTGATTGCAAAAGTGCGCCGTAGCCAGCACAGATGCTGTTAAACTGACCGCTCTCCCCGGATCGGATGGACTCCCTCGCACTCCCGGGCGCCAGCACATGCAGAAGATTGCCATCCTCTACGATGCCAGCCAGGCGGTGATCTCCACCTTCGACTTGGACGAGGTGCTCAGCCAGATCATCTCCATCCTGCGCGATTACTTCCATCTCCGCCACGTCGCGGTGTTGCTGCTCGACCCGGAAACGCGCCGGCTGCGAGTGCGCACCCACGTTGGCTGGAACAAAGAAAGCGAAGAGATGGCCCTCTCGCTGGGTGAGGGGTTGGTTGGCACGGCGGCCAAGCTCAAGCGCCCCATCTATGCACCCAACGTGGCCGAGGACCCGCGCTACATCAGGTCCATCCCGAGTACCAGGTCGGAGTTGGCGGTGCCGCTGATCGTGCGCGACGAGGTGGTGGGCGTGCTCGATTGCCAGAGCGACAAAGAAGAGTTTTTCGACCCTGGAACCATCGACCTGCTGACCCTGTTTTCCACCCAGGCCTCCATCGCCCTGCAGAACGCCAAGCTGTACTCCAACGAGCAGCGCAAAGCGCGGCAACTGGAGGCCATCAACGCCATCGCGCGCCAAACCACCGCGGCGCTGGACATTAATGAACTATTGCACAAATCCTGCGAGTTCATCCTGCAGTCTTTCCCCGTCGACCACGTCGGCATGCTGCTGCTGGACGACGGCGCCCTGGTGGTGCGGGCGCACCAAGGCAAGCTGACGCCGCGCATCGAAACCGGCAGCGAATTGCCGCGCGGAACCGGCTTGTGCGCGCGCGCCATCACCGCGGGAAAGCCGGTCTTTGAAAGAGACGTCCGGGAAGTGGAAGGCTATGTGCCCGGTTTCGATGAGACGCGCTCGGAAATGTGCCTGCCGCTGATCTCGCTGGGGGAAACCCTGGGCGTGCTCGCGGTCGAGAGCGCACAAGTACATGCATTTTCTCCCGCCGACGTGCAGCCCCTGGAATCGGTGGCCGACATTTGCGCTGCCGCCATCCAGAACGCGCGCTACTTTGAGAGAGTCCGGCAGATGGCCTACGTGGACGGACTCACTGGCATTTTCAACCGCCGCTACTTCGAGATGAGGATCGCCGAGGAGATCGAGCGCGCCCAGCGCTATCAGAACGAGCTCTCGGTGATCATGATTGACATTGATAATTTCAAGAAGCTGAA
>JAIQFM010000278.1 GCA_020073285.1 Terriglobia bacterium
ACGCGCAACAGATCTGGCAATGCGCCGAGGCCGTGCCGCCGGAGTGGTACGGCAGCGACTTCGAGGCTTTGGAGCGCCTAATCGAATCGCTCGTCATGCGCCGCGCGCGTGTGCGGGCGCTGATTACGGAGTTTCGCCACTCCTCCCGCCAGCCGTTCCCGCACTGGACGGCGGCAGAAGTGGTGATCGGACATGCCTAGCTGAAAGCTGAGCTGATGGCTGATAGCTTGAAACAATGCGAGTTCATGCTCATCCGCTACGTTCCCGATGCGGTCAAGTATGAATTCGTCAATATCGGCGTGCTGCTGCTCAGCGGCGACAGCGCTGATCTGCGCTTTACCCGCGACTGGCGCCGCGTCCGCTGCTTCGATCCAGCGGCCGATGTCGAAATGCTGGAAGCGCTCGAAGCCGACCTGCGCCGACAACTCACACAAGGTGTTGTCGACCGACAAACGCTCCTGACGAAGTTGCAGGACTACCTTTCGAACGGCCTGCAGTTCACCGCGCCCAAGGGCTGCCTGACCGCTGACCCGGCCCAGGAGTTGCAAGCGCTGGCGCAGATGTATCTGGAGCGGCGACGTGCCGGCGCCCGCGAGACCAGCGGTCGACAGATGATCTTCGGCCAAATGAAAGACGCCTTCGAGCAGGCTGGCGTCTGGGCACTGATGAAGAAGAAGATTGCGGCCGCGCAGTACACGCACAAAGGCGACCCGCTCAAGATCGACTGCGGCTATCGCCCCAACGGTGTCATCAAGATGTTCCACGCGGTCTCGCTCGACTCGGATGTGGACGCCGTCAAGGTGCTCGCGTTCACTTATCCCGACATTCGCGACGGCATCGCGCGCGTGGAGAAAGCGAAATCCGAGCTGACGGCCATCATCGAACCCGACCTCGACCGCAGCGACGAAGCCATTCTGTTCGCATTGGCAACCCTGGAGCGCAGCGCGATCGCTGTGGCGACCACGAATGAGCTACCGCGCCTCGCCGAAGCGGCGCGACTTGACCTGCGAATCTAAGCGCATCTTAACTAGCCGAACCGACCGCCTCGCGTAGCCGGACTACCGACTACGGATTACGGACTGCCAAAACCATGAACATTCGAGAATCGCTTCGCGGCCTCATGGGCCGCATCGCAGGAGTACGTGCGCCGGAAAAACGGCGCACGCAACCGTTGCCCTCGATCCTCTCCACTTACTCGCCGCGTACCGACGCCTTGCCGAAGCCGACGCCCGCCAACCTGCGTCGCTTCGCCGAGACGCCGGTCGCGCGCAAAGCGATCAACACCATCAAGGACCGCATCGCCGGCATGCGCTGGCGGGTGCAGGCGCGCAAGGGTCGCGCCGTCGAAGAACTGGCGCTCGGCGCCGAGCGCATCGCCGCCCTTGCCGACAACTTCGACTCGCCCAACTCCGACGACAGCTTCCGTTCCTTCGCGGAACAGGTGCTCGAGGACGTTATCGTCGGCGGCTTCGGCGCCATCGAGTTGCAGGCCACCGGCGACGCCTCACAGCCGCTGGTGATGTGGCCGGTGGACGGCGCCACCATCCGCATGAAAGCGGACTGGGACGGCCAGCCCGCGTCACCGCGATACGTGCAGGCCACCGGGCGCTATGGACCGCAAGGGCAGATCGTGCTCAACGACGACGAGCTCTGCTACGTCCGGCTGAACCCGCGCACGCACACGCCCTTCGGCCTGGGCCGACTGGAGGTGGCGTTCGAGACCGTCAACGAGTTCCTCGGCGCGCACCGCTACGCCGCGCGCCTGGCCTCGAACTCGGTGGTGCAGTACGCGCTATGGCTCCAGGACCTCGGCCCGGCGCAGCACGAGCGCCTCATCCACTGGTGGCAGGATGAGATTGAGGGAACAGGTCGTGTCCCGATACTTTCGGTGGAATCCAAGCCCGAGGTCTTGCGCTTCGGCCAGGGCACCGACAGCGACCTTCGCCTCGCCTGGCAGGAGTTCCTGCTGAGGGTGATCGCCGACGCCTTCGATCTGCCGCCATTCTTCCTCGGCGTGGAGCATGACGTAAACCGCTCCACCGCCGCCGAACTGAACGATGTCGCCTTCCGCCAGGCGATCGTGCCTACGGCGCGCCTGTTCGCCGAGCACCTGACGCGCGACGCCATCCACAAAAAGCTCGGCTGGAGCGATCTGGAATTTGTCTTCACCGACGTGGATGCGAAGAACGAGCGCGACGAGGCCGAGATCCAGGAAATCCTGCTGCGCTCCGGCGTGCTGACGGTGAACGAAGTGCGCCGCATGCGCGGCCTGCCGCCGCTGTAGCCCTTAACCACAAAGGACACGGAGGTCCACGAAGGTCTTCGTGTGCCTTTGTAGTTGGTCGTCACTTATGAATATTGAACTGCAATCCATGGCCATTGACCTGCCGCCCGTCTCGGCGCATCCGAATCGCGCGCCCTTTCGCGGCGTGCTCACCCTGGTGGACACACCGTCGGACCGTGCTCCCTCGGGCGCGCGCGGACACCGCGTCATGCTCACCCGCTCCGCCGCCGACCAGGCGCTGCCCTCTTTGCTCGGCATGGGGCTGGATTACACGCCCGCGCTCGACCGCCACGATGCCCGCCGCAAGGTAGGGATCATTACTGAGGCAAACATTGTGGACACCCGGGTGGCGCAGGGCTTTAGCCCTCCGAATAAAGGCCGCCACCATGATCCGGCTTTAGCCGCTGAGGGACCTCGCATTTTTCGGGCAACAAGGACCTCAGGGGCTAAAGCCCAGATCAGTTTGGCGGCCGAAACAGCAGGGCTGAAGCCCTGCTCCACCCAAAACACGACAACGGGCCACCGGCCACTAGCCACCGGCCACTCGCGTCTTGAAATTGCCGGCTACCTCTATGCCCGCGACTTCCCCGAAGTTATGCGCGAGTTGCGCCGGCCGAACGCGCTCGGCATGTCCTACGAAATCGCCGACGCGCGCATTGACGACCTCCGCGCCGCCATCTGGACGGTCAGCGAGTGCACCTTCACCGGCGCCGCCGTCCTGCGCCGCGACAAAGCGGCGTACCGCGACACGTGGATCGAACTCATCGGGTGATCGGGAGATCAGGTGATCGGGTGATCGGAAGATATTTCCAGTTGCGCTCAGATCACCCGATCACCTGATCACCAGATCATCCGATTTCAACAAGGAGTCCCATGGACGAACTCAACCAACAACTCACCACTGCCGCCACCCGGCTCGCCGCCGCCGAAGCGCTGGAGAACGCCCTCACTCGCTTCGATGCGCAGCATCAGGAGCTCAACGCCAAGGTGGACCGAATCGTCGCCGCCATTGACGACACCATCGCGGTGCACATTGAACCCGATGTGCCTGGCGACCCCGCGGAAGCCACGGAACTGAAGTCTCGCGTCGCCGAACTGGAGCGCGCCAACCAGGAGCTGAAAGCGCAGGCAGCGCGCATGTCGCGCAAAACGCTTTCCCCGCTGGTCTCGGCGCTGCTCTCCAAGAACAACGCCGGTGACGACTCGCTCGACTCCGCCGCGCTCGACAAGGCTCTGGGCTCTCTCTCGCTCGAACAGCGCATCGCCGTCAAGGCGGAAATGGCGCGTGCGGGGCTGCTGGAGTAATCCCAGACCCGAGCTATCAAACCAGCACCACAGAGGCACAGAGACACAGAGACCAAGAAGCCTCTGTGTTGCTCTGTGCCTCTGTGTCTCTGGGGTGGATTTCACGAAACGGAGAAAAAATGAACGCACAATTCCTCGATCTGCACGCGGCGGCCGATTTCCTCGGTCCGGGCGCGTTGGAGGTCAACCGCTACCAATCCGAGATCACCGACATCGTGCGCCGGCGCGGCGTGTTCGG
>JAIQFM010000081.1 GCA_020073285.1 Terriglobia bacterium
AGCAATCGCCTGCTCTCCATCGGCATTGGCGGCGGCATCGGCTGGTTCATGCTGCTCAATGTCTGGGGCCTCATCTGGCGCATGCAGAAGAAGATCATCCGCTGGACGCGCGAGAATCCTACCGGCAACATGCCACCGGAGCTCGCGAAACTGGCGCGGCTGACATTTCTCGCCTCGCGCGTGAACTTCGTGCTCTCATTTCCCATGCTCTTTTTCATGGGCGCCGCCAGCCATTACCCGATGCTCGGAAAGTAAGTTTCAGTTTCGGTTTCGGTTTCAGTTCACGCGGGCTGCTGGGTTGACGTTAATTCTTTAGGATTGTCATTCCGAGCGCAGCGAGGAATCTGCTGTTTCCGAAACTAACCGGATGTCATCCCGAGCGAGCGCGCCGCTGGAGCCTGCCCTGACCCCGAAGCGCAGTCGAGGGGCGAAGGGCGCGCGAGTCGAGGGACCCCTATAGTGGCCAAGACCCCCACTGTTCTTTACCATCGACTAACGGCCATCGACCATCGACTCTTCCCATGGACCATCCCACCTTCCAACGCGGCGCTGACCTCTTTAATGCGCGCGAATATTTCGACGCCCACGAAGTGTGGGAGGACGTCTGGCGGGCCGCGCCCGCAGAAGAGAAGAAATTCCTCCAGGGCCTGATCCAGGTCGCCGTCGCGCTCCACCACCACAGCCGCGGCAATTCCGCAGGCGCGCGCTCCCTGCTCGCCCGCGCGCAGCGCAATCTCTCGTCTTATTCCGATTGCTATGCCGGGCTGAACCTCGCCGCGTTGCGCCGGGAAATCTCCGCTTGCGAGCAAGCCCTCGCCGCCGGCCAGTCTTGCAACTTTCAAGTCAAGCTGCAGATCTCAACCTAGGTCTGCAGCTCGATCGAAACCGGTATTTCGGCTGGCTAACTCGCGCGCGACTCGGGCTCCGCCGCGCTCTACCTTCTCCGGCGCTTCGGAATTGCCACCGCCTTCGCCTGCTCTTCTTCCGGCGACAATATCCTTCTCACGATCGGGCCGTTCAGCTTGTATTTCCGCTCTAGGGTCTTGTCGTCGTCGTCCTTGACCCGCAGCGTGAAGGTGGGCAGCACGCCTTCCTTGCCGAAGTCCGCCGTTCCCACGGTCGCCGGGAAAACACCCGCCAACTTGCGCTCGCGATAGGCCGTCTCGTAGCGGTGCCGCTTCACGTTCCAGGTAAAAATGCGCGCCTGGTCAAAGTCCCACGGCAGGCCGTCTTTGTTCTCCGTCGCCAGGACCAGGTACTGCGGGACTTTCTTGCCCTCGTCCGCCACCTCGTTGAGCACGAAGTAGGCGACGATCCGCTGCCCTTCCGAGTACTGCGCGATCTCCATCGGCACATCCAGGTCGATCACGCGCGCCAGCACCCAGCCGGTGTGGCCGTTCTGGTCGCGCACCAGCAGCCAGTCCTCGCGCGGGACCAGCGCCTCCTCCGACGTCGCGGCCGCCTTCTTCGCGCCCAGCCTCTCCGCCTTCGGCAACAAGGGCTTGATCCTGGACTGCGGCTTCTCCGCCGTCTCACGCTTCAGCACCTCCACCTTCGTCCCATCCGCCATCTGGTACAGGTGCTCGGTCTCGCGCCCGGGTGTCAGGTGTATGTTGAGGCTGGCGCGCGTCGTACCGTGCGCCTGCACCGGCGCCCGCGCGGCCACCTTCGCCAGCTTCTCGAAGCCGTCGTACACGTCGGCCTCAACCAGGTAGCGCTCCTCAATCCACCCAATCTCGCCGCGCGCGGTCCTCACTTTCAGGAAGCGGCGGCTCTTCTCCAGCACGTCGACGCGCTCGCCGTTGTGCACCACGCCAGCCTTGTTGTAGACGGCCGCCACGCGGTCACGCAGGTTGGCCTGCGGCACCGCCACGTACGCGATCTCCGCCTGCTTCTGCCCGCCGCGCTTGCACCCGGAAAGAACCATCGCGAGGACAATGACGAGCACGGCGAACGCCGCCGAGCGCCGCAACCTCCGCTGCCTCTGCGCCGATCCTGGCTCGTGGCTGGCGCGAAATGTCCGAGGAGAATTCACGGCAAGTTCACTATACCGCAGCGCGCGGCCTCGCCTCCGTGGCGAAATCACGGCGAAAGGCAACAACAGAAGGAAAGAAAAACTGAAAGTGGCCAGCGACTAGCGGTCAGCAAAAGAAGGGTATTGGCGTTCTCTGGCTGGCCATCGATCACTGGCCACTGCTTTCACGCGGCATTTTGCTCGCTGTTCCTAGGGTTGGGCAGGATGTGGCCGGCCACTTCTTTTTTGGAGGACGACACCGGAGGCTGGACTGGTTCCGGCGATGGCGCCGAAGGGTTGCCGCTCCGGGGATGCAGCCGCATCTGGCGGCGCAGCCGCCGCTCGGCGTCATCCCAGGATTCGCGCGTTGTTTCCAGCTTCCGATGGGCCGCACCTCGACCCTGCTCCTCGGCTTTTCGGAGCTTGTCAAACAGGCCCATGTGCTCTCCTTTGAAAGCTAGTCAGCATCATTTTTTGGATGCGAGACCGCGCGCAAAGGAAAACTGCCGCCCGACAACAATTCCGCCATTTCTGTTGTGCTCCCAACGCATCAGAGGCTAAGCTGCACCTTCCGCGATGCTGCCGTTCAAGATCGTTTACAGCGACGCCTACCACCTGCCCATCGGCGAGCACGTCTTCCCCGCCGCCAAGTACCGCCTCACGCACGAACGGCTGCTGGAACGCGGCATCGCCGCGCCGGAAGACTTCATCGCGCCGGAAAAGGCCCAGGACCGCGACATCCTGCTGGTGCACGGCGCCGACTGGGTGTACAAGCTGCAGACCGGCACGCTCAGCGCGCGCGAGGAGCTGCAGATGGAGGTTCCCTACTCCGAAGAGCTGGTGGACGCTTTCTGGATGGCGGCCGGAGGCTCCATCCTCGCCGGACGCTGCGCGCTGGAAGACGGCGTGGGCATCAACCTGGGCGGCGGATTCCATCACGCCTTTCCCGATCATGGCGAAGGCTTCTGCATGATCAACGACATCGCCGTCGCCATTCGGCGCCTGCAGAAAGACGGAAAAATCGAGCGCGCGCTGGTGATCGATTGCGACGTTCACCAGGGCAACGGCACGGCGGTAATCTTCGGGCGCAAGCGGGCGCTGGCGCAGGCGTCGCAGGCGCTGCCCTCGGTGGGCGCTCCCATCCTGCGCAGCAGCGCGGGAGGATTGACTGGGGATCCGACCGCTGACGGAGGTCTCGACGTTTTCACCATTTCGCTCCACCAGGAAAACAACTACCCGACGTGGAAACCGCCGTCCTCGATTGACGTCAACCTGCCTGACGGCATCGACGACGAGCCGTATCTGGGCTGGCTGGACAACGCGGTCAGCTCGGCGCTGCGCCAGTTCAAGCCGCAACTGATCAGCTACGTGGCCGGCGCCGATCCTTACCGGGAAGACCAGCTCGGCGGCCTCAACCTGACCATCGAGGGCCTGAAGCGGCGCGACCAGTTCGTCTTCCACGTCGCCAAAACGCGCGGCATTCCCGTCATGGTGACCCTGGCGGGCGGTTACGCGCAGGACCTGAACGACACCGTCACCATCCACAGCAATACCGTCGCGGCGGCGAAAGAAGAGTTTGCTTAGGCGCAAGGCGCAACGTATCAGGCCACGGCATCAGTCGTGGCCTGAGTAGTTATCCGCCGGCGGTGGCCCGCTCGCGATGGACGCGGGTTAACTTGCTCACCGATTGGGCGAGTTCGGCAGCGAGCGCCTGCTGGCGGCGCGTGTTCTCCAGCAACTTGTCGCGCAAGTGCCGGGCGCGAGCACAGGACTGGTGCACATCGCTGTGCTTGATAGAGGTGCGAACGCGGCCAGGAGCCAAGCGCGGTGGCTCTCCATTCGCGGGATGGAGCGAAGCGACCTGGGTTTTCCCATTCCAGGGCCACGACGCGTTCTGGCGCTGCCCGTTGCCGTGCTCATTGCCGGAATTTGGCGCGGGACTGCTCCAGTCCAGCGAGCGCACCGGAGTCCTGCGCAGCCAGGCCTGGAGTTCGTTGGGAAAGGCCAGTACGGCGCTACGGTCTTTGCCCTTGGGGCGGTGCACGGGAAGACCAAGGTCGCGTTCCCAGCGCTGTACGGTACGAACTCCACGTCCAAGATAGTTGGCTATTTCTTTCCAGCTATTGAGGATCTCCACGGATGTCCTCGGATCAAAATTTGGAATCAGCACTACATGGCGCGGCAACGCACTGCGTCGAGGGAAACGCCGCACGGGCGAGCGAGTTGGCTGCCGTCCCATTAAATTTTAACCACATGGTTGGAAGGCGATGCAACAGGAATTTTCGACCGGTGTGCCCACCGCCAACAATGGGAATGGACAGCACCCGGTACTAGTCGGTATCGCGTCTTGTCCGCAGGCGTGCCGGGATTGTGGTTGGTTTCGGGCAAGCGTATTCTTGCGGGCACGTTCTGACGGGGGTGAGGACATGCCGAATTCGAAAACCGCGCCCAAGACTGCCAAGCCGAGGGCGGAGAACGGCTGGATACGGAAGTCGGAACTGGATGCGTGGCTGGACCGCTATCTGCCGGTGCCGACGCAGGTTATTTCCAACGAAGAATACGCGCCGATTCCGCAAACCCCGGAGCAGCGCCGTCTGGAGCGCGAGATCCTGGCCGGCGCGGAGCGGCAGGCACAACGGCTGGGCATGGACCGGCGCAAATTCCTGAAGACCTCGTGCGGCATGGCGCTGGCGTTCGCCGCGATGAATACGGTGTTCGGCAGGATGTTCACGGTCGATGCCGAGGAATTGTTTGAGCCGGCGGCCGTGGACGAGAAAAAGCTCAAGACTTTCATCTTCGATATTCAGACGCACCACGTGGCCATGCCCGAGCAGGCGCCGAAGGCCGACCAGGTTTTTCTCGGCGCGGTGGTAGGAATGCGCAACAACGCCGCCAAGATGAACCCGGCACTGAAGGACCGCAAGGCGGCAATCGAGGACGCGTACATCGAGAATTACATCAAGGAGGTGTTCCTCGACAGCGACACGGACGTGGTGGCGCTGAGCGCGCTGCCGGGGTCGTCGGAAGAAACGGACGTGCTGACGCCGGAGCCACGGATATTTTTCGCCCGACCTGGGGCCGGAAAACCTGGACATGATGGACGCGCAGTTGTCGAAGCTGAAGATCAATGCGTGGAAGGGCTACACCGGGGTGGCGCGCGCCAAAGGCAAACAGGGCTGGCGTCTGGATGACGAGAAGGGCACGTATCCGGCGCTGGAGCGGGCGCAGAAACAGGGCGTGAAGAACATCTGCATCCACAAGGGGCTGCCGTTTCCGGGCGATCCGGAGTGGTGGAGCCCGATGGACGTGACCAAAGCGGCGAAGGATTTCCCCAGTTTGAATTTCCTCGTTTATCACTCCGGCTTCAAGGGGCCGCAGGCAGGGCTGGAGGCGGCGAAGGATGGGTTCCGCAAAACAACGTACATCCCGTGGACGTCGGACATCTGCGCGTGGAAGAAGAAAAATCCCGAGGTGAAGAACGTCTACATGGAGATGGGGAGCACGTTCGCGCTGATGGTTTCTACCAGCCCGCTGCTGGCGGCGTACGTGATGGGGATGATCATTGACGCGTTTGGCGCCGAGCATGTGCTGTGGGGGACGGATTCGATCTGGTGGGGGTCGCCGCAGTGGCAGATTGAGGCGTTTCGCCGGCTGGAGATGCCGGAGGATTTGCAGAAGCGGTTTGGGTACAAGCCGCTGACGGCGGAGGTCAAGCGCGGAATCTTTGGACTGAATGCGGCGCGAGTGTACGGGATTGATCCGAGCGAGAAGATCAATCCGATGCCGGCGGATTATCTACAGCGGCTGAGGAAGATGTACAAGGCGTCGGGAATGGCGGAGCCAAGCAATACGCAGTATGGGTGGGTAAGGGCGTGAAGCAGTGGCTGGCACCTAAGCTGTATTCTCTTTGCTGCCGCTGCGTTTTCGATTTTTCAGCAGCTTCGCGACCGCGCGCAAGGTCTGGTTGACTTCATCATTCGTAGGAAATTCACGGGCCACGTCGGGCTCCAGAACTACGACATTGGTGCCGGATGCATAGCGCGCGGCATGTTTGCCGCGTACACCCTTGCTGAAATCGTATTCCGGCCGCATGGAGCTGTTCGTGGACCGCTTGGCCTTGCGTACCTTCCGCATTCGTTTTGTTTAGGTTCTGTCGCCCCTGCGGGGCTGAGGCCGCGCAGTCCGTAACGCTACTCCGGTCCCCTTGATAGAATCAAATGACAAGCTATGTTTGAGAATCTCACAGACAAACTGCAACGGGCGTTCAAGAACCTGCGCGGGCAGGGAAAGCTCACGGAAGAAAACATCGCGGAAGCGCTGCGGGAGATTCGGCTGGCGCTGCTGGAAGCCGACGTCAATTTCAAGGTCGTCAAGGAGCTGATCGAGCACATCCAGGCGAAAGCGGTCGGGCAGGAAGTGATGACCGCGCTGTCGCCGGCCGAACAGGTGATCAAGATCGTGCGCGACGAGCTGGTCGAGTTGCTGGGGCACGACACGGCGAAGGTGAAGTTCGCCTCGCAGCCGCCGAGCGTGATTTTGATGGCGGGGCTGCAAGGTTCGGGCAAGACGACCACCTCAGGCAAGCTGGCGCACTGGCTGAAAAAGGGCGGGCACCGGCCGCTGCTGGTCTCGGTGGACGTGTATCGTCCGGCGGCACGCGAGCAGTTAAAGATCGTGGCCAAGCAGGTCGGCGGGAATCTGTACGAGGGGCAGGTCGAAGCAGCGAATACGGCCACGGTCGAACGTCTCGCCAAGGAAGCGCGGCGCGAGGCGGTGGTTACCGGCAGCGATGTGCTGATCGTGGACACGGCGGGCCGCTTGCACATTGACGAGCAGCTCATGGACGAGATGCAGTCGCTGAAAAAGCTGCTCAACCCGCAGGAGATTCTGTTCGTCGCCGACGCCATGACCGGACAGGACGCGGTGAAATCGGCGGACGAGTTCCACAAGAAGCTGACGCTCACCGGCGTGGTGCTCACCAAGATGGATGGCGACGCCCGCGGCGGCGCGGCCCTGTCGATCAGGAGCGTGACTGGGCAACCGATCAAGTTCATCGGCATCGGCGAAAAGTACGACGCGCTGGAGCCTTTCCACCCCGATCGGATTGTCGGGCGGATACTCGGCATGGGCGACATCCTGTCGCTGATCGAAAAAGCCGAGCAGACCCTGGACCGCAAGAAGGCCGAGGAGTTCACCCAGAAGGCGCTGGCGGGCGACGGGTTTTCGCTGGAGGATTTTCGCGACCAGTTGCGGCAGGTGAAGAAGATGGGGTCGATCCAGAGCATCATGAAGATGCTGCCCAGCGTGGGACCGTTCGCCGGTATGCAGAAGGCAGTGGACCACGTGGACGAGGGACAGATCGCGCGGGTGGAGGCGATCATCAATTCCATGACGCCGCACGAACGCGAGCACCACGACGTGATCAACGGCAGCCGGAGAAAGCGCATTGCGCGCGGCAGCGGAACCACGGTGCAGGAAGTCAACCAACTCCTGCGGCAGTACGCGCAGATGCGAAAGATGTTCAAGGGCATGGGCAAGGCGAGCTTCGGACGGAAGCTGGCGGGCATGAAGTTTCCGGGAATGTAGCGCCAGTGGCTAGCGGCTGTAACTGGTTTTAAGAATCACTTTCGGAGGGGCATGGCTTCAGCCGTGCCGTAAAATGCCCCGAATCTTGTCGGCTTTAGCCGCTGAGGTAAGTCATTTCCATGATCACAAACTGACTCTTGCGAAACCAGTTCTAGCGGACCGCCATTCGTAACTCGAAACTCGCAACTGGCTGGTGCTATCATGCCCACCGAAGCCGCTCCCGCCTCTGCCGCAACCCTGAAGAAGCTCGACGATGCGATCGCGCGCTACGTCCGTCCCGACACATTCCCGCTCGCCCTGCGCATGCTGAAACCCGGCGAGCCGATCCCGCCTGATCTGAAAGTGCCAAGCCGCGATCTGGGCGAGCAGTGGATCGTCTGCCAGTCCATCGGAATTGCCCGGCGCTACGGCTGGGGCGTCGCCGTAGGGAAGAAGGATGTCATCTGCCCGCTGGCGGCGATCGCCTTCGGATTCCGCAAGCCCAATGACGATTATCTCAAGGGTTTCGCGGCCCTCGGCATGTATTGCAAGGACGAACCGGCGGCGGCGAACCTGGAAGCCAGCGCGTGGAAGTTCCAGCCCGGAACCTACGAGCACGTCTGCGTGGCGCCGCTGAACCGGGCGAAGTTCGAGCCGCACGTCATCGCCCTGTACGGCAACAGCGCGCAGGTGCTGCGCCTGGTGCACGCGACCTTGTACAAGCGCGGCGGCCGGGTAGTCAGCACCTCGGGCGGGCGGCTGGACTGCGCCGAAATTGTCATCCAGACCATGACCACCAACGAGCCCAAGGTGATCCTGCCGTGCTCCGGCGACCGCATCTTCGGCATGGCTCAGGACACCGAGATGGTCTTTGCGTTTCCGTGGGGGTGGGCGGAGGAGATCATCGAAGGGCTGGAGGGCACCCACAAGGGAGGCATCCGTTATCCGATCACCGTGGCCATGCGCGAAACCGTCCACATGCCGCCCACGTATCAGGAGCTGATGAAGAAGCTCCAGGACCGCGACGAGAAATCCTGAATTCAGCTTTCAGCTGTCAGCTGTTCCCGGAGAGCGCCTTATTGTTTGTTCCAAAATCAGAACATAACCCATTTTCCTCATTTCCGCCGTGAATGCACCTGTATCGTCTGCTGCTCCGGATGCGTCTGTCCATTTTCGACCAAGGTTGTCAACATGCCAATTGATCCGCAACGATCGAGCGAGCAGCCGCGCACAAAACGGCATCAGGTTCATCTATGGTTAAGTGATCGCGACTACCGCACCCTCTGTTCGCTTGCGCGGACTGACGATGAGACCCTTTCACAAACTGTGCGGCGACTCATTCGCGAAAGGGAACGGTACTCACCAACACTCGTCAAACCATAGGCGGATAGCTCATTCGGAACACATCCATTTTGGGGATGTTCGCCAACATTTTCATGTACAAGATGTGTACCAATTGATTGCGCGCTGCCTTTCGCTTGAAGCATCCTTCCATGCGTTTTCGACCAACTTTGATAACGGACGGCTCTGTTCTCAGAATTATCGGGATTCAAGTTGTCATCAGCGGGACGCAACTTTGGAAGGTACTTAGTGTAACTAACTGGGATCCTGTCCTAGAAAGGAAGGCCGGTAATGAAAAAGAATCTTCTCATTTTCATTTTTCTTGCGTTTGCCTCCGTGACTGTCATCGGCCAGGACCTATGCTCAAACAACACGGTCTCGATTTCAAACTGCGGCGGCGACGCATGCTGTTGGTGCTACAACATGGGCGGTGGGGACGGGGATTGTGGCTGGTTGTGCTTTTCCCCTGGCAGTCCAATCATTCTCAACCTTGCAGATGGGCCGTACGAGCTTACGAACGCTGCAGACGGAGTTCGGTTTGACATTTCTGGAAGAGGTGCCGTTCAGATTGCATGGACCGCTGCCGGGACCCAACAAGCATTTTTGGTTCTGGATCGCAACGCGGACGGCACAATCAACGACGGCACCGAACTATTTGGTAATTTCACCGCGCAGCCCCTATCGAAGAACAAGAACGGCTTTGCGGCACTCGCGGTCTTTGATCAGCCTGAGAACGGCGGAAATGCGGATGGCAAGATCGACGCGAATGACGCCATCTTCTCCCGTCTTCGCTTATGGGTAGACGCGAATCACAACGGCGTTTCGGAACCAAACGAGTTGTTTACTTTGGAGCAGTTGGGAGTCCAATCTCTGTCACTGGATTACAAAGAGAGCCGTCGGACAGATCGCTTCGGCAACCGCTTTCGTTATCGTAGCAACGTGCGGATGGAAGGCGGAAAAGAACGGTTATACGATGTTTTCCTCATCATATTGCGTCCCCCTCAACCGACGGCACCAGGCGAGGCGCGTACTCACATACCAGGCACCGTCGATGGAGCGGAGACCCCGGAAAAAATACCGACGGCTGTTGTTCACGGGATTTTCCTCCGTATCGCTTCTTGCTCGGACAAGGATGACGAGCTGCAGCAGCGCAGGTGCCGAGTTGTGCAGAGGGAAATCGGACTCATGCAGGATGATGCCGAGCAGCTGCAAATCGCTCTGGCAGGAGCTAAAGACGAAATCCAGGGCTTCGAAAACCAGATCCTGTTTGCGCCGCGGTCGCCGGAGTCGGACAGTAACGCTCAGGGCCTCATTGAGCGGCGGGAGGATTTCGTCAAAGGGGAGATCGCCGCATTACGGCAAAAGCTCACTCCGGCTGGGCAGGCGAAGTTCGATGCCTATGTCGAAAGCATGAAGAAGAGAATCAAAGCAACACCGCAACCCGTGAACGCCTCCGTCAATTGAGGATACTGCAATGAAAAAACACTTCTTGTGGCTCTCTGTAATGGTCTTTCTCGTCGGATATGTCGCTCGCTCGAGCGCACAGTCCTGTGATCCCTCGGTCATGTATACATATCAGAACACGTGGCTACAATACGATATTGTTGGCAATCCGATGATAATAGGTGAAAACGTTACATCGAGTTGCTTCCCCTCAACGCCGGCCTTTGCCTCTGTTGACCTTACAATGCCAAGTGGCTACCACGTTAATGGCCCCGCAATGGCATATAATTACGGCGTGGCGGACGCGCTAACCGGGTCTGCTCTTACAACGTATAACGGCACTATCGAAGCCGGCGACGCCATTTTGTCGGGTTCTAACCTGCTAAGTTTCCCGACCGCTTGCTTCGCGCCTGCCTGGACAGTAAGGGTCACTGTTGCCACGTACTTGCTCTCTGAACCGTATCCAGATGGATACGCAACTTACACGCTCAACTGTCCCAACGGCAACCAACATGCGACGTGTGGTACAGCCAATTACCTGGGCAGCCAGACGCACATTTGGGCAGAGGAGTTCGGGCTTTATACTAACCCTGGCGGGTGCTTCTTTTTCGGCGTGGTCCAGTATAAAGATGGTCCGCCAGCACCTTATCAATGCAAGTGAGCAGAACCCGATGAAGACGATCGTTGTTGCAGCACTTTGTGCAGTCGCGGCTGCCGTTGTGAAGTATTTTCCGATCCTATCTTACGAAATTAGTTATCGTGTCAATGACCATACTCATCGCGGAGTCTCCGTCAACATCATTATCTCTTGGCTACTGTTTGCCGCGGCGATTGTTTTGGCTCTCTTGTACCTGTTGCGGCGTCTCCAGACTACGTGATGGCCAGGTGGCCCACCCTAGCCGGGTTTGCTAGGGTGGGGATTTGATGCGTGCTCCCCACAACCATCCCTGTGTTCTAATCGACTGATGAAATGGCGGGGGCTTGAAGAGAGCAAATCCGGACTGGGCCATGCGACCTTGAAAGCTGCCCTCGATGAGCGTCGTGCTCTGATGGAGCAGTACGTTCCCGCTGAAACCCAGGCGCTGAACCGTCGTGCCGTGGAAGAGCTGCGCGCTTCCAGCATCGCCGAACGAATTCTGCCCGCCGGCGCCGCCGCGCCCAGCTTCGAGCTACCCGATGAGGACGGAAAAACCGTCTCCTCGAAAACGCTGCTCGAAACTGGGCCGCTCGTCGTGATCTTCCTGCGTGGGCGCTGGTGCCCCTTCTGCGTTGCCACCGCCGAAGCATGGAATCAAGCGCTGCCGCTGGTGCGCGCAGCGGGCGGGTCCCTGGTAGCGATTTCGCCACAGACAGTGCACCAGTCGTACCTTATGCACGAGCAGCACAACCTCGGCTTCCCGCTCCTCAGCGACGCCGCCAACCGCGTCGCGCGGCAATTCGGGCTCGTTTACCGCATGGCGCCCTACCAGCAGGAAATCTACTCGCGCACCTTTGTGAACCTGCCATTCATCAATGGCGATGCGAGCTGGGAACTGCCGCTGCCCGCCGCCTACGTCATCGCGCCGGACGGTCGCGTGCGCTACGCCGCCGCCGACCCCGACTACACCTTGCGTCCCGAACCCCGCGTGGTCTGCGCTCATCTTGCTGGATAACCCATTCTTTCGCGTTGCCAATCACGGCATGTTCCGCAATAATAATGGTTGGCCCCGGCACTCTGGGAACCAGCAGGAAGCTTGGAAACCGGGAGGAAAGGATGTTGCTCTGTGTTGATGATTCGCTTGGCGCGCGTGGGCGCGCGTAAACAACCGCACTACCGGGTGGTAGTGATCGAAAAAGAGCGGGCGCGCAATGGGCGCTCAGTGGAAGTGGTAGGCACGTACAATCCGCGCACCACGCCGATGAGCGTGCTGTTGAAGCGCGACCGCATCGACTATTGGGTGAGCAAGGGCGCCAAGATGTCGGAGACGGTGGCGCGGCTGGTCTCGAAGTACCAGCCGGCGACCGCGGAACCAGCGGCGTAAGAGCAAGAGTTGGTAGTTAGGAGTTAGTAGTTGGCACTCGCGATTTTGGCACGGCGGGTGCAGCGCTGGCGACGTTTCTTCACCCCAGGAGCAAAGGACCGGCATGTCGAGCGAGCCTTCCACATTGCGCACACCGCCTCCCGAGATTGACGTTTGCGGGCTGATCGAGCAAATTGCCAAGTCACTGGTGGACGAGCCGGACCAGGTGTCGGTGGAAGCGGTGGAGGAAGGCGGCGCCACCGTGCTGGAACTGGAGGTCGCGCCTGGCGACCTCGGCAAAGTGATCGGCAAGCAGGGACGAACGGCACGCGCGTTCCGCGCCATCCTGGCCGCGGTCGGCGTGAAATCAAACCACCGCTTTGAGCTGGAGATCCTGGAATAGGCGACGCGTTCATCACCATCGCCCGGGTGGTCAAGCCGCAAGGCCGGCACGGCGAAGTGGCGGCCGACATCCTCACCGATTTCCCCGAACGGTTCGCGGAACGCAGGCGTGTGTTTGCCCTCGACGAGAGCGGCGAGCGCCGGGAACTGCGCGTCGAGGATTTCTGGCCGCACAAACAGCGGCTGGTACTGAAATTCGAGGGCATGGAGACGATCGGCGACGCGGAAGCTCTGGTGGGGTGCGAGATCCAGATTCCGCGCGAGCAGCGGGCGGCGCTGGAAGAGGGCGCGGCGTACGTCGGGGACTTGGTTGGCTGTGAGGTGCTCGCCGGCGGGCAGATGATCGGCACGGTGGCCGACGTTCAGTTTGGAGCCGGAGAGGCGCCGTTGCTGGTGGTGCGTTCGGGGAACAGGGAATTCTTGATTCCGCTCGCCGCGGCATACTTGCGGCGCATGGATACGGCGGCGAAGCGGATTGAGATGGAGCTGCCCGAGGGGATGCTGGAACTGGACGCGCCGCTGAGTGCAGGGGAAAAAGAGTCGCAGAAGAAAACAAGCTCTTAGCTCTTAGCCAGACGAATCAAGCTAACGGCTAAGAGCTAAGAGTTAATAGCTCTTCCATGAAATTCGAGATCATCACCATCTTTCCGGATTTTTTTCGCGGGCCGCTGGAGTACGGGATCGTGCGGCGGGCGCGGGAGTCCGGGCGGGTGGAGATCACGGTCCACGACCTGCGGGCCTTCACCAAGGACAAGCACCGCACCGTGGATGATCGTCCGTTCGGCGGCGGCGAGGGCATGGTGCTGAAGCCGGAGCCGATATTCGATTGCCTGGAGTTTCTGCGGGTATCGGCGCGAACGGAACGGATCAGGAATCAGGGGTCAGGAGCCGGGAGTCCGCGCGCCAGAGAATCGGTTGTCCTGTTGTCGCCGCAGGGTGAGATGTTCAACCAGCGGGTGGCGTCGGAAATGGCGCGTTTGGAGCGGGTGTTCTTGATCTGCGGGCGCTACGAGGGCGTGGACGAGCGGGTGAGAGAATACCTGGCGGATCGCGAGGTTTCGGTCGGGGATTTTGTCTTGAGCGGCGGGGAGTTGCCGGCGGCGATCATCGTGGACGCGGTCACGCGGCTGCTGCCGGGCGCGCTGGGAAATGCGGCGTCGGCGCGGACGGAGTCGTTCGGCGCCGGCGAGGTCAGCGTCCGGCTGCCGGTGGACACCGAGGGCAAGCGGATTCCGGATTCCACGATCAGCGCCGGCGGGTTGCTGGATTATCCGCATTACACGCGTCCGGCGGATTTTCGCGGCCTGGCGGTCCCGGAACCGCTGGTGTCGGGCGACCACGAGGCAATCCGGCGCTGGCGCAGACGCAAGGCACTGGAAAAGACGCTGCGCAACCGGCCGGAGTTGCTGGAGCGGGTGGAGTTGAACCCCGAGGATCGACAAATTGTAGAAGAGATCCGGAAGGCTTCAGGCTTCGGGCTTCGGGCTCCAGCAAAAGCGGATTAGATTCGTCGGCCTTCGGTCTTCAGGCTCCAGGTTTTCAGCAAAAGCAGATTCCTCGCTGCGCTCGGAATGACACATCTTGGGGGTTTGTCCCAAAAGGCTGGACCACGCGCCTGGAGCTGAAGCCTGTAGCCTGCGGCGGCCTAGCGCCCGAGGCCGAGTGGCTGTTATATTGAAAGTTCGACTTTACGAAGGAAAGTGTCATGTCTACCTCACCGATTATCCAGAAGCTGCTGGCGAAGAGGCAGCGCACCGACTTGCCGGCGTTTGTCGCCGGCGACACCGTGCGCGTGCACGTGAAGATCAAGGAAGGCGACAAGGAGCGCTTGCAGGCGTTCGAGGGCGTAGTGATCGCCCTCAGCCGCGGCCCCCAGGCGAGCTTTACCGTCCGCAAAATGAGCTTCGGGCATGGTGTGGAGCGCATCTTCCCGCTGAATTCCAAGGTCATCGACAAGATCGAAGTGCTGCGCTCGGCACGCGTCCGCCGCGCCAAGCTGTACTACCTGCGCGCCCGCCGCGGCAAGGCCGCCCGCCTGCGCGAAGCGGAATAAAAGCGGAATCAAGGCCAACCACGGATTTGCACGGATCATTTTTTGTACGGTGGATCGGAATGCCTTTGATCCGTGGACATCCGTGTGAATCCGTGGTTAAGTTTTCTCCGTGCCCCGCCTGTTGAAGCCCGTCGAAGAGATTTCGCCGTCGGCGGCGAAGATGCGCCTGCTGAAGCGGCTGAAGTGCACTCTGAGATTCGAAAAGCAGGCATGGGCCGCCGGCGCCCGTCTGGTGGCGGGTGTGGACGAGGTCGGCCGCGGCGCGTTCTTCGGGCCTGTAGTGGCCGGCGCCGTCATCCTGGATCCCAATTACCGCATTCGCGGGCTGCGCGATTCCAAGCTGCTGCCGCCGCAGCGGCGCGAAGTGCTGGCGGAGCGCATCAAGCAACACTGCATGGCCTGGGCGGTGGCGGCGGTGGACGCGGCGCGCATTGACCAGCTCAACATCTACCACGCCTCCCTGCTGGCGATGGTGGAGGCGGTGGCGCAACTGAAGCCGCCGCCCGATCACCTGCTGCTGGACGCGGTGCAGGTGCAGTGCGAGTGCACGCAGACCAAGATCATTCATGGAGACGCGCTGTCGGCGTCGATCGCGGCGGCCTCGATCGTCGCCAAGGTCTATCGCGACCAACTGGTGCGCCGCTGGGCGCCGGTGTTTCCCGCCTACGATCTCGCGTCCAACAAGGGCTACCGCAGCCCCAAGCACATCGCCAGCCTGCGCAAGTATGGGCCTTCGCCGCTGCATCGCCAGTCGTTTGCGCCGGTGTGGATGGCGCAGCATCCGCAGCAGGTGCTGGAGTTCATGCTGGCGGAAGAGGAAGAAAGCAATTAGCGATTAATTAGCCGTTAGCCATTGGCCGCTGGCTTAGCCTGAGGTACTACCGGCGCGGCGCATTCGTGCAACTGCAAACCACGCAAAACATCTAAGCTGCCGAATGCTGGCGCCGCGTCTTGTAAGATGCGGAAACGACCACGACCTGGCGGGCCGATGCTGCGATTGCTGTGTGTGACGGCGCATCCCGATGACGAGGCCGGAGGTTTCGGCGGCTCGCTGCTGCTCTATCGGGAACGCGGCGTCGAAACCTACGTGGTGTGCCTCACGCCGGGGCAGGCGGCGACGCACCGGGGCGCGGCACGCTCGGACGAGGAACTCTCGCAGCAACGGCGGCGGGAGTTCGCGGCCTCCTGCGAGCTTCTGAAGATCACGCGCGGCGAAGTGCTCGACTATCCGGACGCTGCGCTGGACCGCGCGGATTTTTACCGCGTCGTTGAGGACTTGGTTTTACGCGTCCGCACCCTACGGCCGCAGGTGATCATGACGCTGGGCCCGGAGGGCGCGATCACGGCGCATCCAGACCACTCGATGGCGGCGATGTTTACCACCATGGCGTTTCACTGGGCCGGGCGCGCCAACCGCTACGTCGAGCAGTTGAACAACGGCCTCAGGCCGCACCGCGCGCACAAGCTGTATTACTCCACCGCACTGTTCACGCTGCCGGATCGGCAGCCGGTCGCGCTGCCTCCGGCAACCACCACGATCGACATCGGCGATTACCTGGAGACCAAGATAGCCGCCTTCAAGGAGCACAAGAGCCAGGCGCCGCTGTTCTCGTTGTTTGAAAACAACGTGCGCAAGCGCGGACACGAGGAGCAGTTTCACCTGGTGGCGCGCAGCGTGCCCAGCGTCATCCACCCGGAAACGGATTTGTTCGAGGGAGTGGAGGAGGAGCGGTGAGTTGCGGGTTGCGAACCTTAAGCGGCGATGAGGTCGGTTCAGACTTTCTGCCCCAACGGCCGCTAGCCGACAGCCCAATGGACTCAGAACTCGCAACTCGCAACTACTTCGCGGACGCAACATGCGGCTTGATCATGTCGCCCAGGTAATCCGGCTTTGACGTGTCGCGCACCAGGTGCGGGTAGCGGTCCCCGTCGCGATAGTTCACGGAATAGATTTTGTAGTATTCGGAGTTTTCCACCAGCAACTGAATCGGCGCGGAGTTGTTCTTCGCCGCTTTGACGGCGTCGTGCAGCACGTCCGCCGAATACTTCCTTCCATTGACGGCGACGATGGTCATGCCCGGCATGATGCCGGCCTGATACGCGGGCATGAAGAACACGGAATCGCCGACGCGCCCGGTACGGTTCAACAACAACCCCAGCGAATAACGTAAGTCGGCACCCTGCTCGATGGAGTCGCGGGTGTGCTGGAGGTCGCTGGGCGTTTCGGTGTAGACCAGCTTCCAACCGCTGCCCTCCAGGCCGCCGAGCGGGGCGTTGGGACCGACATTGGCGACGCGGTCGAGCAGGAACTTGCGCCAGTCGTTGGGCGCGACCTGGTTGAGAGTGGAGACCACGTCGTCCAGCGTGTAGGGCTTCACCCGCGGCGCCACGTCCGGCGGATTGTCGGGCGGTCCGTAGAACAGCTTGGCGAAGTCGTCCATGGATTTCTGGTTGTTGGTCAGGCGGCGAATGGTGGCGTCGACGTCCATCCAGATGAGCGCACTTTCATCGTAGAAATCGACGCCGCGGCGCCAGCTCGACCACTGCAGTGGTGATTCGTACAGGACTTGCGCGGCGACCGCGGTGTCCTCCAGCGGGCGCCACTGCCGGCCGGGGCGATGCGATAGCTCAGCGGCGAGCAGGGCGAGGTTGTCGCGGAAATCGTCGGCCGACCAGATGCCGCAGCGCGCGGCCAGCAGCTTGCCGAAATATTGCGTCAGCCCTTCGTACACCCAGAGCAACTCGCCTTTCATGGGCTGCTGGAAGTCGGGCGTGCTGAGCCCCAGCGGGCGGCGGTACTTGCCGTTCCAGGAGTGCGTGTATTCGTGCGGCAGAAGATCGCCGAAGGCGACGCGGCGCAGGTTGTCGTCAATCAGGGCGCGCTCCGCGGTGCGACTGTCGTTGGACTCGTGATGCTCCAGGCCGAAGTGCGCGACGTGATCGCTGAGCGAAAGCAGGAAGTGATAATCGCGGTAGTGGCGCGCTCCGTACAGCGCCCCAGCCTCGGCGACCAGGTTGCGCAGCCGGTTCTGGACCTCGGGACTGAGGTCAATGGCGGCGGCGCTGTCGGCGGCTACGTCGAGTTCCGCCGGACGAGCTTCCCCGGCGGGCGACAGCGGCACGACGCGGAAGAACTCGCCGGCGATGACCGGCGAGTCCACCAGCGTGGTCAGCGTGGCGGGTTGGAATGAGATGGTGTCGCTCGGCTGGCCCGCGGCTTGCGGCAGCGCGCTGCCGAACTTCCATCCGGCAGGAAGCTTCAGCGAAGCCCGATAGATAAGCTGGTCGGCGGTAAATCCCGCGGGATAAAGCAGAAGCTGGTTCCAACTGATGACCGTGAGCTTGTCCGTAGTACTGGCCCCAGCGGAGAAGCCGCCCTCGCCGGCGACAGGCGAGGTGTAGTCGAGCGCGATTTCGAGCTGGCTCACCCCCGCCGGGATGGTGAGGCGATAGGTGAACATGTCAACGTCGTCGCGGCGCCACGGGATCGTCTGCCCACCGGCGCTGAATTTCAGGCCGACGCTGTCCGCAATCGGCCCGCTGGGCATGTGCTCGCCGGGAATCCACTTGGGGTACAGCAGCGTCAGCGGTCCGGGCGTGACCGGCATGGTGAGGCGCGCGTGAAGCATTTTCTGCGCAGCCTGACTGGCGTCCACCGCAAGCGAGATGGCCGGCGGAGGTGTTATGGCGGTTGCGGCGGAGCGGCGCTGCGGTTCGGCAGCCAGGGCCAAACTAGATGTTAAAAGCAGGCACCAAAGGACAAGTTGCGGACGAGCCAAAATCATTAGCGCTCCTGGGTGGAGTTGCAATTTGCGAGAACGCCCCCCCACAGACGCGCCCGCCGGAGAAGCTAGAAGCGCGATGGTATCATGGCGCGCGTGAGCGCCCGAAAACGAGGCCGGTTCATCACCTTCGAAGGGCTGGACGGCTGCGGCAAGAGCACGCAATTGAAGCGGTTGGCGGAAGTCTTGCGCGCCGAAGGCATCGCAGTACTGGTCACCCGCGAACCGGGAGGAACACCGATCGGAGAGCGCCTGCGCAGCATCGTGCTCGATTCGGCAACTCTGGGCCTGGCGCCGCGCGCCGAGTTGGCAATCCTGTTCGCCGCGCGCGCGCAACAGGTGCACGAGAATATTTTGCCTGCGCTCAAGGCTGGAAGGTGGGTGCTGTGCGACCGCTTCACCGATTCCTCCGAGGCCTACCAGGGGGGCGGGCGCGGCCTGGGCAGCGAAGCGGTGCTGACCATGCATCGCGTGGTGTGCGGCAATCTTCAGCCCGACATGACGGTGCTGATGGATTCCGACGTGACCGCCAGCGTGGCCCGGGCGCGGCGCCGCAACCTGGCCAAGGTCGCGACCGCGCCGGATGGCGAAGCCGACGAGAACCGCTTCGAGCAGGAGAATCAGGCGTTCTTCACCCGCGTCCAGCAGGCCTATCACGCCATCGCCAAGCGCGAGCCGCAGCGCGTGCTGATGCTGGACGCGCGCCGACAGCCGGATGTGGTGCATCGCGAGATCGTCGAGGTGGTGCGGCAGAGATTCTTGGGTGCGGCCAATGAGCGGCAAAGTAAGAATTAAGAAGTCAGAATGAAACGCAGGGGCGGCCATTAGTAGTGCTCTTCAGTAGTGCTCTTCTTGTTCCCCTTTCTTTCTTCTTGATTCCGACGTTCTTAAATTCTTACTTCTTAATTCCGACTTCTTAATTCTTAATTCCTCTCCGATCGTCTGCGATAATCTCAGCTCAATGCCCGTGAACTTCACCCCGGACCAGAAGCGCGCTCTCGCCGCTCGCGTGAATTACTACCGCGAGCTTGGCATTTACGATTTCTATCGCCGCGAATCCGATGTGGCGCGGACGCCCTCGCCCGCGGAGGGCGTGGCACACACTTCTTCGCTCGTGCAAAGTGAGCACGACATCGGTGTCGTCATCAACGCTCCTGCACCCAATATGTTCGCGCCCGAGCTGCCGGAGAATGCCGCCACCGATCCCGCCGAAGCGCTCCGCATCATCCGCCAAGATCTGGGCGACTGCACCCGCTGCAAGCTCCACAAGCAGGGGCGCAAGCAGATCGTCTACGGTGTCGGCAACCCGCGCGCCGAGTTGATGTTCATCGGCGAGGGCCCCGGCGCCGACGAAGACCAGCAGGGCGAGCCGTTCGTCGGCCGCGCCGGCCAGTTGCTCAACAAGATGATCGAAGCCATGGGCCTGCAGCGCTCCGAGGTTTACATCGCCAACGTCGTCAAGTGCCGGCCGCCGGGGAATCGCACTCCGGAGCGCGACGAATGCGAAACCTGCATGCCCTTCCTGCTGCGCCAGGTCCAGACCATCAATCCCAAGGTAATCGTCGCCCTCGGCGCCGTGGCCGCGAAAAACCTGCTCCAGATGAACGCGTCCATGGGCGAGCTGCGATCGCGCTCCTACGATTTCCGCGGCTCGAAGTTCTTCGTCACCTACCACCCCGCATTTCTCTTGCGCGACCCGCGCCAGAAATCGGAAGCGTGGAAGGACCTGCAGCAGGTGATGAAGTATCTCGGCTTGAAGGTCCCGCCGAAAGCGCAGAGTTAGCACTCGGCAGGCAGTCTGCTCAACAGTCAGCCCGGAGGAGATGTCATCCTGAGAGCGAGGACACGCCGCTTTTGCGCGTCCGAGTCGAAGAACCCTATTCTCACCATGCTGCTCGTTTCCATACGACGGCTGAATGCTGAATGCTGAGTGCTGATTGCTTTTTTCTGGAAACTGGAAACTGGAAACAGGAAACTAGCTCCGATGCCGGAATTCTGCGATGTCGCGCTGCCCGTGCCGCTGGAGGCGAACTTCACTTATCGCCTCAACGGGACCATGCCGGTCATCGGCGGGCGCGTCATCGTGCCGTTCCGCGAGCAGCGCCTGCCGGGGATTGTCGTCGCTCTCCACGACACGCCACCGAAGATGACGGCGAAGAACGTCCTCACCGTGCTGGATACGTCACCGGTTCTCGACCCCGAACTGATGAAACTCGGCCAGTGGATTGCCGATTACTACGTCGCGCCGCTGGGCGAGGTCTTTCGCACCATGCTGCCGCTGGGCGCCGAATTCCGCCGCGCCCGCGGCTATCGCCTCTCCGACCGCGGCATGGAGACGCTGCACACTGCGGCTACGAGAGGAGTCGCGCAGCGACGACAGAACCCAGCCCGGCACGTGAGTGCCGGGAGTGGCGGACTCCTCGGCGACGGAGTCCCGCAGGGACGGCAGAACCCCACCGAGGACGACACAGAAACCCAATTTGCCGTCCTAAACCATCTCCTCGACCGCGACGTCGTCCGCGAGGAACCCCTCCGCTCCGCCACGCACGCCGCACGAGCGACCCTGAATGCGCTCGTCCGCAAGAAATGGATCGAACGCGTGGACCTTTCCGCCGTGCGCGACGCCACCCGCACCGTTCGCGTTGCCGTGCTGAACGAATCCATCGAGCCGCGCTGCGCCGAGGCCACCAAGGGCCGCGCGCTTAACGCCAATCAGAACGCGTTACTGCGCGCCATCAAAGAGGCAGGCGGATGCCTCGCCGTCGCACAGCTCAACCAATTGCCCATCCCGCGCAGCACGCTCGCCACGCTGGTCAAACGCGGCTTGGTGATGATCGAGAACCAGCCGGCGGAGTTTTGCGTGTCGTCGCTCAAAACGCGGGGCCTCGACTTCATCTTCAGCGAAAAGCAGAATTCCGCGCTGCGGCACGTCAACGCCGCCGTCGCCGCGAGGAAGTTTTCGGTCACGCTCCTGCACGGTGTCACCGGCTCGGGCAAGACGGCGGTCTATCTCGCCGCCATGCAGGAGGTGCTGAATGCCGGACGCTCGGCGATCATGCTGGTCCCGGAGATCGGCCTCACGCCCGCCGCTGCCGCGCACCTGCACCAGGTTTTCGGCGAACAGGTCGCCATCCTGCACTCCGGCCTGAGCGACTCGGAAAGGGCCGAGCAGTGGCATCGCATCCGGCGTGACGAGGCGCGCATGGTGGTCGGTACGCGCTCGGCGGTTTTCGCGCCGGTCAGCGATCTCGCGCTCATCGTGGTGGACGAGGAGCACGACACCTCCTACAAGCAGGAAGAAACGCCGCGCTACCACGCGCGGGATGTGGCCATCATGCGCGCCAAGATGGCGGGCGCGGCCGTCGTCCTCGGTTCGGCAACGCCGTCGTTGGAGTCTTACCACAACGCGCGCACCGGCAAGTCCACGCTCATCGAGTTGCCCGATCGCGTCGAGCGCCGCCCGCTGCCCGAGGTCGAAATCCTCGACATGCGCGAGGAGTTCCGCGAAACCGGCCACGCGCCGCTCATCTCCCGCAAGCTCGCGGCGGAAATCGGCGAGCGCCTGGCGCGCCGCGAGCAAGTCATGCTTCTGCTCAACCGCCGCGGCTACTCCGCTTTCGTCCTCTGCCGCACCTGCGGCGACACGGTGCAGTGCAAGAACTGCGCCATCGCCATGACCCACCACAAGCGCCGCCGCGCGCTCGAATGCCACTACTGCGGCTACACGCGCCCGGTGCCGCAGACCTGCCCCAAGTGTGGCAGCGAGTACGTGCAATTCCTCGGCTCCGGCTCGGAGAAGCTGGAAGAGCAACTCCGCGGCATGTTTCCGCAGGCGCGCATCGCGCGGCTCGATCGCGACACCGTCCGCGCCCGCGGCGACTTCGAGCGCGTGCTCTCCGCCTTGCACGCCGGCGAGTTGGACATGGTGGTGGGCACGCAGATGATCGCCAAGGGCCACGACGTTCACGGCGTCACGCTGGTGGGCGTGGTCGGCGCCGACCTCGCGCTCGTCTTTCCCGACTTCCGCGCCGCCGAGCGCACCTTTCAGTTACTGGCACAGGTCGCCGGACGCGCCGGACGCGGCAACGCTCCGGGTAAGGTGATCCTGCAGACCTACTTCCCCGAGCACTACGCCGTGCAGTACGCGGCGCAGCACAACTACGCGGCGTTTTACGATAAGGAACTCCGCTACCGGAACTGGATGCGCTATCCACCTTTCAGCGCGCTGGCCAACGTGCTGGTGCGCAGCGACCGCCTGGGAGACGCGCTCCAGTGGGCCGGCACGCTCGGGCAGTGGCTGGAGAAGACGCCGCACGAAGGCATCCGCGCGCTCGGCCCGGCAGTGGCGCCGCTTTCACGCCTCAAGACCGAGTACCGCTACCATTTTGTCCTGAAATCCTCCAGCCGCGCCAAGCTCAACGGCCTGCTGCGGGCCATGCTCGCCTACGCCGTCGCGCAAAAAATCCCGCGCACGAATGTGGTGGTGGATGTCGATGCTCTGTCGCTGCTGTGAAGGAGTTAGGAGTCAAGAGTTAGCGCGCGTCCAGCAAAGTCCTGATTTGTTAGCGGCAACTCGGATGCCCAACTACCAACTCCTAACTACCAACTCCTGCCTAACGCAGCGCCGCGCCCCGGAACGGCTCCGGCACGAACGTCAGGACCAACATCAAGAACGCGAGCAGCGCCAGCCATTTCCGGCTGCGCCCGATTCCCGGCCACGGCGGCACCTGCGGATGGCGCAGCCCGCTGATGGTCAACAGCAGCGCCCACACCAGCCAGCCCTCCCAACTCTTCCACCGCTCTGACAGGTAATGCATGTCCTTCAGGACCGCGATCACGCCCATGGTCAGCAGGGTCACGACCGTGGTCCTCGAAACGTAGCGGTGGGCTCGCGGCGAGAGCGCGTACACGATGTGGCCGCCATCAAGCTGTCCGCCCGGCAACAGGTTCAAAGCCGTGGCGAACATTCCGACCCAGGCGGCGACCGCAGTCGGATGCAGGTAGACCGCCTGCAGCGGCAGGCTGCCGGCGCCACTCACGCCAAGACGGATCAGGAGCCAGTGGGCCCACTCAAAGACCAGCGGGTAGGCCAGCACGAGATCGGACTGGCTCGCCGTCATCGGCATCGCTTTGGATAGGCTTAGCGCGGCGATCAGGGTGATGAACGCGACCACGAAACCGGCAATCGGCCCGGCAATGCCGATGTCGAACAACGCCTCGCGCGACCGGATCGGCGACTTGATGCGAATAAACGCGCCCAATGTCCCGATCAGCGTCGGCGCCGGAATGAAGAACGGCAGTGTCGCGTTCACTCCGTAGCGCATGCAGTACACGAAGTGACCCATCTCGTGCGCAAGCAGGATCAGCATCAGCGTGGCCGCAAACGGCACGCCCAGCAGCAGTCGCGACGGTTGCGCCATTACCCAGCCGAGCGGGAACATCGGCAAGGTGTTTTCTTCCAGGGAGAACGCCGGCAGGTTGTGCAGGAAGTTGAATTCCAGCCGCGCCCCGACTACCAACGTGGTGAACACCGTCGCCAGCAGCAGCACCGCGTGCAGCCAGTAGCGACGCCGTGGACGCTCCTCGGCCAGGAACACCTCGACCGGATGGAAGTCATAGGCAGACGGGACGGGAGGGATGGGATCGGACATTGCAGAGTTTCTAGTTTCTGGTCTCCAGTTTCTAGCGCGGTATGGTTCCGGGTGCTCCTGGAAACTAGAAACCAGAAACTAGAAACTCGTTGTAGTTAATCGATGGACTGTAATTCCTTGCCGGGTTTGAAGCGGACCGCCTTGCCGGGCGGGATGTTGACTTCGGCGCCGGTGCGCGGGTTGCGTCCAATGCCGGTCTTGCGCGGGCGCACGTTGAACACGCCAAATCCGCGCAATTCGATCCGGTCCCCGCGCGACA
>JAIQFM010000082.1 GCA_020073285.1 Terriglobia bacterium
CGTGCAGCATGGTCCACTGTCCCGCCGACGCGCCCGGTTCCTGAATGTTGGCGCCGCCCGAGACCCGATACCGCGCGTCCTTGCGCCGGTTGCCGCGACCGCCACGCAGCGGCGACAAGCCGATCGGAAGCGTAGGCGCTGAAGAGCGCAATCCATGCGACGGGACTGCCGTGGCCAGCGTCCTTGGCTCGGTGACGGGTGAGGCCGTCCCCCAGATGAATTTCCCTGCCTCCAGGCACAGCAAGCCGAGGTGGCCTTCGGTGGGCGTGCCCTGCTGGCCGATCCACACCACCTTGTAGCGAGCCTTTTCCGCGCCACAACGTATGCCGATGGTCTCGCCCGTTGCGATCCAGCAGTGAAGGCCCTTGAGGCGCGCCCCGCGCCGGCTGATGTCCAACGTCGAGGCTGTCTGGTTGATGGGTCTGCCGCCGCTGTCCATGCCGAACACGCGCACTGGCGCCTCATACGAGGTTCTGGGCTCACTTCGCGTCTGCAACATTGAGAGAGCCGGCACGAGCGGCCTCCTTTACACGGCCGCAATTCGGGGAGGTTAGGTGCAAGTGTGGAGCACCCTAGTCCGGCTGTCAACTACTTCGTGGTCGCGGCGCCGAAAACGCGTCCCGGGAAGTGCCTAAAGTGCGTGAAATCAGCGATCTGCGGCCATGATCGAGTCTTACCGGATGAATTTTTGTCCTTACAGGGTAAAAATTTGACATAATTCCACACCCAGGGAGGAAGCGGGCATGAGCCTTCACGCCGCCGCGGTGGCACGCGCGCCCGAACCGCGCCGCATCGCCTTTATCACCACCGACAGCAGCGCTCTCCCCGACATCCAGCAGTTTCTCGAGCCGTCGTTTGACGTCCGCCTGCTCGATTCCTGGTCGCAACTGGCGCCGCTGCTCAGCGAAACCACCCTCGACGCCGTGCTGCTCGACATCGACACCCAGGGCATGTCGCCTGCCGACGCGATTGATCTGCTGGCCAAGCTGCGCGGCATCAACCAGGATCTGATCCTGGTGGCGCTCACACGCAGCCACGATCACGGTTTGCGGCTCAAGGCCGCGAAAGTTCCGGTGGACGAATTCTTCGCTGCTCCGGTGGACTTCCGCGAGCTGCAAATCGTGCTCGACCGCGCCCTGGAAAAGCGGGCCATGGAGACCGAGAACCGCCGCGTCGCCGAGCAGATTTCCGGCCGCTATTCCTTCTGCGAGCTGATCGGCGGCAGTGAAGCCATGCGCCGCGTCTACGACGCCGTCCTCCGCGTCGCCCACAGCGATGTCACCGTTCTCATTCGGGGCGAAAGCGGCACCGGCAAGGAACTGGTGGCGCGCAGCATCGTTACCCTTGGTCCCCGCGGCGAGAAGCCGTTCATCAGCCTGAATTGTGCCGCTCTGCCCGAAGCGCTGATCGAATCCGAGCTCTTCGGGCACGAGAAAGGCGCTTTCACCGGCGCGATTTCCTCCCGCCCCGGGCAGATCGAGCTGGCCGACACCGGCACGCTCTTCCTCGACGAGATCGCCACCCTCGGCTTGGAACTGCAGACCAAGCTGCTGCGCGTGTTGGAAACGCACAGCGTGCAGCGGCTCGGCGGCCGCGCCGTCAAGCGCGTGGATTTCCGCCTGCTCACCGCCACCAACGAAAATCTGGAAGAAATGGTGCGCGCCGGACGTTTCCGCGAAGACCTGTATTACCGCATCCACGTTGTGCCGATATTCCTGCCTCCGCTGCGCGAGCGCCGCGACGATATCCCGCTGCTCGCCGATCACTTTCTTCACCTCTATTGCGCCACCAACCGCGTGCCGCTGAAGCGGCTCGACCCTGAAGTCATCGAGATCCTGGAGGAATACGCTTGGAATGGCAACGTTCGCGAGCTGGAAAACCTGGTGCAGCGCCTGGTGCTGATGGTTCCGGGCCCGGTCATCCTGCCCAAGGACCTTCCCCAGCAGTTGCTCTACGCCAGCACCGCCAAGCAGGAATCCTTGCTGATTCCGGAAGAGGGAATCGACTTCGATGAGGAAATTGCCCGCATCGAGGCCGCCTATCTCCAAGCGGCGCTGCGCCGAGCCGGCGGCAAGAAGGTCGCCGCCGCCGCCCTGCTCCACATCGACCCCCAGAAGATGAAGTACCTGTGCCGCAAGTACAAGATTTGACCGCCGTCGCCGGTTAAAAATTAACCCACGAGGTTAAATTTTTTAACTGCTCGTGGGAGAATTTTTGACCCTTCGTCTCTGCCAGAGGACGACGGCGCTTCCATCTTGTTGATTGTACGTGCCTGCCCGGTATTCAATTGGCATGTTCCAGATTGGCACGGCAGTTGCAATTACCCCGCATGGAAACGGGGTCCAAGGATTCAAATTCACGATGAGGGATGGAAATGCAGAAGAAATCTTTGATCAAGAGCCGTGCCGCCGCGAAGAAGGCGCTGCTGGCCACCAAGAAGGGCAAGGTAGGCAAAGGTAGCGTGGCCGGCGCCGACTTGGCACGCGGCGCTGTCAATCTAACGCGCGGCTCCGCCAACCTGACGCGCGGCTCCGCCAACCTGACGCGCGGCTCCGCCAACCTGACGCGCGGCTCCGCCAACCTGACGCGCGGCTCCGCCAACCTGACGCGTGGCTCCGCCAACCTGACGCGCGGCTCCGCCAACATGACCCGTGGCTCCGCCGATCTGACCCGTGGCTCCGCCGATCTGACCCGTGGCTCCGCCGATCTGACGCGCGGCTCCGCCGATCTGACGCGCGGCTCCGCCGATCTGACGCGTGGCTCTGCCGATCTGACGCGTGGCTCTGCCGATCTGACCCGTGGTTCCGCCGATCTGACCCGTGGTTCCGCCGATCTGACGCGTGGCTCCGCCGATCTGACCAGCGGCAAGTTCTGACCTCGAGTGCCAGCCGCTGGACCAGTAACAAGGCGGCGCAACAATGTCGGGGTGGCGGGTCCTCCGCCACCCCTGTTTCTTGTGGGCTGGCGCCGTTGTACCGAGTGTTTCGCAGGGGTCCTACCAAAGCCGGCGCGCCACGGCATCCACCACCGGCTCGATCACCAAGCCCAGGACGCTGCGTCGTCTGCCGAAGATCTTGGCGGTTCCGGTCATTCCATCGCGCAACCTGCCGTCGGAGTTGTCCAGCGCGATGTACACCGAGTAAAACGAAGGTAAAGCGAGGCCGCGATATTTTGGCGGCGGCTCCAGGCCGCTGGCCAGGTTCTGTGCGTCCGGGGATATGCTGAGGATCTTACCGTGCACCGGTATCCACCCGCCGTCAAGACGCAATGAGTTGCCGCTGATCGTGGACAGCTTCCGCAGTTGCTGCTCGCTGACGTAGACGCGCGCGCGCATGGTGGAAGTGTCGGCGACCTCGACCATGGCGGTTCCCGCGGAGATATAAGAACCTTCGAGGTCGTGAAGCCGCGGCGTGAGCACCGTGCCGGCGATGGGGGACTGCACTCGAAGGTTCCGTTCCTGGTCGCGGAGCACAAGCAGCGCGGTTGCGGTTTGAATCCTCCTGTTTTCGGCGGTGGCGAAATCCGCATAGCGCAGTCTTGCGCTCGTGGCGTTGGCGGTTGCCATCTCATGTTCGGACCATGCCCGGGCGGCCCGGGATTCCATCGACAAGTCGCGCAGCGTTGCCACCGGAGCTCCCGCCGCCACGCGCTGCCCTTCCTCGAGGAAGACCTTTTCCACGTGGCCGGCCACCTTGGCACGAATGACAGCCCGTTGCGCCGGTTCCAGGACAAAGCGCTCCTGCGCGTACTCGCGGCGCATGGGAATCAGCAGCACAACCAGGACGCCGCAGGCGATCGCGGCGATGGGCTTCCAATTTCTCAGCATAAGTTCTTTCTTGTCGAGATACAGTTCGCGAGTGAATTTAATGAGCTTCTTGATGCGTGAGCGAAACAGCCGGTAGCCGACCAGGCCGGCTGGGATAAACGCCCATAATGGCCAATAGAAATACAGGATGTGATACAGAATGCGGCAGAGCGTCGCCAACAGCAGGTAGCAATAAATACCGGACAACAGCGCATAGGTTGCGAAAAACAAGCGGCGCCCCGGCGGCAGGGGCTGGATGCTGGCCTGCATGCGGAAGATGTACTTTCGCACCAGCGCAACTAGATATCCCGTCGAGGTTCCTTTCAGGTCATGGAAGCGGCACAGTTCGGAGAACAAGAAATAACCGTCCAGGCGCGTAAACGGGTTCCAGTTGATCATCACCGACAGGATCCCGCCGCTCAGGATGAATATGTAGCAAATGTTGTGCACCCACGTTCCGGGAGGCGTCAACCACCACACCACGCTCAAGTACGAGCACAGCAACATCTCCGACCAACACCCCCACGCGATGGTCACGATCCGGCCCCAGCGCCCGGCGCGGACGAAGGCTTCCGCGGCGTCGCAGAAAGCGGCGGGTGTCATGTAGACCAGCAGGAATCCCATGCGGTGCGACTTGCCTCCGTAGTGATGACATGCCAGTCCGTGGCAGTACTCGTGCATAGTGCCCAGGATCAGGAACGTGGCGAAGAATTCCGCGACATGAATTAGCGGCTGCGCGGTCAGGTTGTAGAAGTAGAGGCTATCGTTCCAGAGCATCCCCCCATGCGAGCCCAGGATGACGCACATCACGCCGATCATGAACAGGCTCCAGGCGAAAAACCAGCGCGAGTAGATCCACTTCACCTTGGGATAGAGCCAGTCCAGCGACTTCGAGGGGTCGAAGTAACAGACCTCTATGGTCGCCAAGTCCACGTTAATGCGCTTGCGGCGGATCGCTTTGCGGCGCTCCTCGGCCAGCTCGTAGGCGAGCATCTCGCTTTCTTCCTGAGGGGTGCGGTACCAGAACTCGCTCGCCTCCAGCAGGTCGGCGAATTCCTTCACCTCTTTCTCCGTCACCGACATGCCGGTCTGTTGTTGGAACAACTGCGCGACCTGCTCGTAGCCGCGGTTGCCGTCGAACAGCGACACCAGTTGGAATTGCACTTGGGTAAGACGGAAGAAGTGCTTCGGCCCGCCGGGGATGATGCAGCGCACGTATACCCCGTCGCGTTCCTCGTGCTCGCACGACACCAGGCGCGGATCGAGCCGCGGATACCGGTCCGTCCGCCGCTGGGGCGGAATATCCGGCAGCGCCTCGTGCAGTATCTGGGCCAGGTTCATGGCGTTTTGACGCGCAGATTGACGGTCATTCCGGGCCGCAGCTCACCGGCCGGACCCAGGACCTGCGCCTGTACCTCGATGGTGCCGCTGGAGGGATCGACCACCGGGCTGATCAGCGTGATCTTCGCCTTGTGTTCGGCTCCGCCTGCTCCAGGGGCGACGAGCGAAACCATGTCGCCGCGCTGCACCTTCGCCACCAGCGCTTGGGGCACGGTAAAGCGCACGTTCAGCGGCCCCGTTGCCGTGACCCAGAACAGCCGGTCGCCGAGTGCGACCTTCTGTCCCGCGCGCACGTAGCGGCGGGCCACCACGCCATCGAAGGGGGCCACGATGCGGGTTTTGTCCAGCTCCAATTGCGCTGACTTCAGCGCTGCCGCAGTGTTCTTCAGGTCCTCCCCCTGCCGCTGCAGGAAAAACTTGCCGCTCTCCACCGCGTAGCGGTCGTGCTCAAATTGCTGCGCCGTGATCAGTTGCGCCTTCCACATGGCCTCGGAACGCGCCAAGTCCGCCTCGCGCATCTTGAGTTGCGCCTGCCAGTGCTTGTAGTCGGCTTCCATGGCGTCCGCTTTGGCTTTGGCGGCATCGCGATCGGCGGTAAGCTGCCGGTCATCGAGCTGCGCCAGCAAGTGTCCTTTCTTCACGGACGCGCCGACATCCGACTGGATCTTGGCGACCACGCCCTCGCGCTGCGCCGCCACGTCCACCTGGTTTTCGACCACCAGGGGGCCGGAAGCCTCGTAGAAGGCCGCCGCCGTTTTGGCCAAGCTCTCCCGCGCCACCGGCTCTGCCGAAGCCTGCGCGATGGCCACGGGACGGCTCTGCTCGCACCCGCTCAGCGCCGCCACTGCCACCAGCAGACATGCCAGCCCATACTTCAGCACGCGCACCCCCTACCAACCGAACCAGCTCCACAATTTGCTCCAGGCCCACATGGCGAAGCCGCGGAAGATCACGTATCCCGCCGGCTTCCATCCGATGCTGACCTTCGATACGCCCATCATCCCCGGCCGGATCAGACCCTCCTGGTTGGGTACGTCCACGCGCGCGAAGAACACGCGCTTCTCCTGCTCCGCGGTGCTGGTCGGGCTGACCACTTCTACCCGTCCGCGGAAGCGGCGCGTTGGGTAGCTTTCCAACTTGACGGCGGCCGTTTCGCCCGGCTCGAGCAGGGGCACGTCGGTCTCGTCCACGGCAACGTCCACGATCGCGTGGGAAGAGTTGATGACCTGTGCCAGCGTGTCGCCCACGTCGAGCTTGGCGCCGACCAAGGTTTCGATGTGCGGCGTCGCCACCACCCCCTCAATCGGCGAGCGCAGCCGGGTGCGCTCCAGCCGCTCTTTCGCGCGCGTCACCTCCGACGCCCAGTAGTCCGCTTGCACCCGCTGGATTCCCGCCTCGGTGCCGTCGTTGGTAGCCAGAGCCCGGTTCATGGTGGCGAGCGCGGATTCGTACTTGGCCTTTGCCGCCGCCAGCGCCGCACGGTAATCCCAGTCCTCCAACTCGGCCAGCACCGTCCCTCGTGCCACGTGGTCGCCTTCCCGCACCAGCACATTCTTGATCACTCCCCCGACCTCGGCCTGCACGTCGGCGCTGTTCCGCGGCGCGACTTTTGCGTCTCCGACCACGCGCATGGGCAGCGGCACGAAAATCAGAAAAAGGACGATGGTGGCCGCCAGCGCGACATAGGCTCCGCGCCGTCTTTTCTCCATCGCCATGAACTGCTTTTTTTTCTGGATGATCGGTTCCAGCACGCCGATCAGCGGCACTTCCTCGTACAGCTCGGCGTTGCGTACCGCCACCGTCGCCTGCGACGCCACCACCTTGATGAACTCGAAATGCGCCTCGCTCAGGAAGTCGGGGTTGGCGCTCTCAAAACACAGCACGCCCAGCTTGCCCTGGTCGTCCATTAGCGGCACGGAGTACCAGGCGCGCACACCCGTCTCGAGAAAATACTTGGAGAACTTCTGGCGCGCTTCCTCCCGGTCGGCCACCACTTCGTCGCCGCGCGCGTACACGTAGATCGGATCGTTGGCATACCACAGCCATTCCAGCATCTCGGTCAGTCTGCGCACGGCCGGGTCGCCGTGCACGACCGTGGTGGTGCCCGAAATCGCCTTCACTTGCAGCTTGCCTCTGTGCTCCAGCGCAAGCGTCGCCCGGTCGTAGTTCACGATCCGCTGCGGGCCGTTCACTACCGCCTGCAGCACGCGCTCCAGATTGAGCGTCGAGGTGATCTCGCCGCTGACCGCGACCAGCGTCTCCAGGATCTCGATCTTCTTCTCCGCCTCCATCAGGCTGGCGTTGTGCAGCGCCCCGGCCGCGGTCTGCGTCATCATGGTGAGGAAGAAAAGGTCGTCTTCATCGAACGCCGTGCCGTCACCCTTGTTGACGCACTCCAGCACCCCCACCAGCGCATCCTCGTGCACGATCGGCGCCGCCATGAGCCCTACGATCTTTCCTTCTTCCACGTCCCCATTGCGTGCTGCCAGCCGCGGATCATCGGCGTCGGCAATGACGATCGGCTCGCCGGTGTCACCCATTTGCTTCACGATCGCCTCGGCGACACTCTCCAGTTCCAACGTTTCGTCGACGCCGTCGCGCGCCATCAGTACCAGGTCCTCGTCTCCGACCATATAAAGATTGACCGCCTGCGGGTTCAGCAGCTCGCGGACCTTGGCGCAGATGATCGGCATCAGGTCGCTCATCTGCAGCGTGGAGTTGAATACTTTTTCGACGTCGTAGAGCTGCGTCAAGCGCGTGATCGAATCCAGGTTGCTGTTGCGCTCGTTCTCGTACGCCAGTCCGGTGGCCAGCGCCAGCGCCGACAGACCCGTCAACCGGTTCAGCGTCTCGATATCGTTGTCGTCCAGCTCCCGCTCGAAGTTGACAGCCTCGATCGCGCCCAGCAGCACTTCGTCCAGCAGGATGGGAACGTAGGCCAGCGAGGCGATGGTGCGCCGCACGTCCAGGTGCGCGTAGTGTTCGCGCACCAGAGCCGTCCCGGACAACAGCAGCGGCTCGCGCTTCTCCGCCACCTCGGCCAGAGTCGCCGCCTCGGTTGTGGACTCCACCGCCGCATCGCCTACCCGGCCCTTCACAATCCAGGCTGGGCTTTGGTCCTCGTTGTACAGGTAAACATTAATGGCGCAGCCCTCAAGCAGGGCGGAGGCTTCGCTGGCGATTACTTCCGCGCGCGGCGCGACCTCCCGCTCCGCCAGCAGCAGACCGGCGAAGTCGCCTTCGGGAGTCGAAAGAGCGGGCCTTTGCGTCGCCATGTAGCGACTCCTTGGAGGTGGTCAGTCCTCAGCGCTGTTCCGCTGGGGAAGCGGAAGCAACAGGCTTGCAAATCTTGAGAAACTACCGTAACTTGCAGCGGACTGTAACAAAGGCGATTCCGGGTGTCAACGAATGCCGCGGTGCTTGGCCCGGTTCGCGGAAATGGCGATCAGACTTGCCATTTTGGGACCCGGAGGGCTTTCGTGGATATCGATGTTCGCAAGTCCGGCAAAGTGCATGTGATCCGGTTACGAGGACAATTGAGGCTCGGCGAAGCCGTGGACGAGCTCCGCTCTAGCCTTGACGGCATCATCGCGGAATCCAGCTTCTCGGTCGTGCTGAACATGACCGAGGTCCCCATGGCCGATTCCAGCGGCGTCGGCGTCCTGGTCCGCTACCAGTCCGTGCTCAAGCAGAAGGGCGGCGCCCTCAAGCTCGTCAACCCATCGAAACTGGTCTCCCAGACGCTGAAAATTCTCGGGCTGCTCAGTGTTTTCGAGGTTTTCCAGGACGATACCGCCGCCGTCCAATCCTTCAGCCCCGAAACCGCCGCCACCGCCGGCTAGGGATTTCGAATTACGTGGGTTTTAAATCACATATGGTTTTTGTAGGTCCCGGCGCCTCCCCGGTCCTGCTCCGCGAATCACGAAAACATGAAAGCGCGGCAGCCACCCTCGGTTGCCGCAAGTTGCAATTTCCCCCTCCGCCCCGTGATAATTCCGCTCCCATGAAAACCACGAAAGCTGTTGCCGCGCTGCTCCTCCTTTGCATCGCCGCTCTGGCGCAGTCCGATCCCGCCGACCTGATCAAGCAGGCGCGCAAGCTGAACAGCGAAGGCCACCAGGACCAGGCGCTCGCCCTCTACACCCAGGTCCTGCAGGCCGATCCCAATTCCTACGACGCCCACCTTGGCGCCGGCATCGTTCTCGATCTCGACGGCAAGTACGACGAAGCGCGCAGGCATTTCGCCAAGGCTATCGATCTTGCGCCTCCGGAAAAGAAGTCGCAGGCCCAGCGCAATATGGCGTTTTCCTACGCCTTCGAAGGCAAGGCCGCCGACGCCGCCCGCTACGAGAAGCCTCTCTACGACGAGTACATGGCGAAGCCGAATTACTTCTCCGCCGGCGAAATCGCAAATGAGCTGGCGCGCATTTATCTGGAGTCCGGCGACCTCGACAACGCGCGGCAATGGTACAAGAAAGGCCATGCCGCCGGCCTGAAACAGCCCGACATCAAGCCCGCCGGGGTTGACCTGTGGAACTTCCGCTGGGAGCACGCCCAGGCGCGCATCGCTGCCCGCCGGGGAAAGCGCACCGAAGCCGAAAAGCACGTTGCCGCCGCCAAGGCCGTCCTCGACAAGGGCACCAACCCAGAGCAGACGCCGTTCTACCCGTATCTGGAGGGTTACGTCGCCTACTACCTCGGCGATTACAAATCCGCGATCGCCAGCCTGCTGAAGGGCGATCAGCGTGATCCGTTCATCCTGGTTTTGCTCGCCCAGGCGTATGAAAAATCCGGCGACAAGACGCAAGCCGTGGATTACTACCGCAAGGTCATGGCCGTCAACAATCACAACCCGACCAACGCCTTCGCTCGGCCAATCGCCAAGAAGAAGCTGTCCTGAGGAAGGTTCTCGGTTCTCGGTCTTCGGTTCTCGCTACTTACCGCACCGTCTCGGGGCGGAACATGGCGTATTTTGGCGGGGATCATCTGGAATTCGCCTGGCCGGGTTATACTCCGGAATCGCTGCGCGCCGAGATGATCGGCTATGCCAAGAATGCGCTGGCCAAGCGCTTACACGCCATCGGGATGGAAGTGGCTGTCTGAGTGACCGTCGGTCCCATTTTGCTCGGACAAAGGGGTGCCCGCGGCGACCGCCTGCAAGGCGGGTCGGTTGCGGATCAACAGCGTGGAGCCGTTCAGCTCGGCGATGTGTCTTTTCTTGAATTCGGTAAACAAGCGGCTCACCGTCTCGCGCGACGTTCCGATCATCTGCGCCACCTCTTCGTGGCGGAAGACGAACTTCATGCGGCTGGGGGTGTCGCCGTTCACCATCGGCCATTCCAGTAGCAGGTTGGCCAGCTTTTCGGCCGCCGAGTGCGACAGCCCGATACAGCGGATCCCGTGACACGCGCTGCTGTAGATGGAGGTCAGTTGGTGGGCGACGGCGATGCAGACTTCCTTGTGGGCGTACATGATCCGCAGGAAGGCATCGCGCTTGATGAATGCAACCTCGCATGGCCCCACCGTCTCCGCGGTCACTTCATACTGCCGGCCGGCCAGAGTTCCCGGAATTCCCAGCACGTCGCCGCTCTTGGCCATCCGCAAGATCAACGTCTTGCCCTCGCCCGAACAGATGTAGAGCTTGACCCGCCCGTTGCGCAGGATGAACACCCCGCGCGGCGGCTCGCTGTCCACAAATAGCTTGCTCCCGCCGGGGTAGCGCAGCGGAAAACTGATTTGCTCCAATTCCTCCTGAATGCTGTGCGGCAAATCGCTGAAGGAGGTCATGTTCTTTGCTTCAGCGTCTCTCGCGTTCTGTGTCGCTGCTTGGTCGGCCACCGGACGCATACTCGTACTCCCGGGTACTGGCTGGATGATTCCACAGGTCAGTCGTTCTGGTCTTGAATGAGCGTCTCAAGTCCCATGCCATCCCGCCTTTGCGCTCGTTCAAGGGTTAGATTATGGGTAACATACTCCCACTTCCAGCGGATTGCGAGACCGAATTTTCATCCCTCCCAATGTGGCACCGGAGAAATGTGCGCTCGGGTCAAAAACGGCGCTATAATTCTGCGTATGCGGCGCGCCATGGTAACAGCCGCGCTCCTGATTTGCATCGCTCTCCCGGTGTGCGCGCAGCGCCGCGGCTTTTCTTCCGCGCGCGCCGGCGCATCCATCGGAGTACGATCGAACGGCCGCATTGCGGTGCGCGGCGGCATCGGCTTCGGACACAATCCGGGCTTTGGCGTCGCGTTCAATCCGCGTCCGTTCCGTCACCGCCGCTTCTCCACTTCGTTCCCGCTCGCGTATCCCTATGGATATGGGTACGCATATCCGTATACGATCTATCCTTACTACCCCCTCGGTCTGCAGAGCGACTTCGTTTATAGCGATCTTGCGGTGCAACCGGCCTACCAACCGGCCTACATGGAGGAGCACGACACCGGGCTTCAGAACGAGGTCTATCGCCTGCAGGGTGAAGTGGACCAACTCCGTCAGCAGCAGGTGGCGCAAGCCGAGCGCCAGCAGTATGCTCTGAATTCGCCGACCGACATGCCGCGGCCCCTTCCCGCAACCCGCCCCAGGCAGGATGCGCCCGAGCCGAGTACCGTGCTTGTCTACCGCGACGGTCACCGCGTGGAGATCCACAATTATGCTGTCGTCGGCCAGACGCTGTGGATCTTTTCCGAAACGCGCGCGCGCAAAATTCCGCTCGCCGATCTCGACCTGGACGCGACCCGCCAGGTCAATGAAGACCGCGGCGTCGATTTCTCTGTCCACGCCACTGCCCCTGCGCCCAACGAATGAGTTAATGAACCGGCTTGTCGTCGTCCGAACCGTGGGATACAGCCTGAGTCAACAACGCGCGTGCGAACCCGCGTCCCCTCCCGCGAGTCGATCTTGGGAATCAGTTGCCGGAAGGAGTGCCAACGCTCCATAATTCCGGCGCTACCCAACAAGCGAAGGGCGGAGCTGCGTTGACTTTGCCGGGAGGGTTGGGTAGTGTCTGCCGCACTGTCGTTGGGAGCACCGTATGAGGAAATGGTTGGCCGTCCTGTTGTGCCTCGGTTGCATGCCGATCGCAACCGGGTTGGCGCAGCAGAAGAAGCCCGTGCCGGCGAAAGCGAAGACGCCGCTGGCCGCCACGCTGGAAGCCAAGGTCCAGCAGGCGTGGGCGGATTACCAGTTGAAGAGGAAGGCGGCGTTCGCGGCGATCCTGACCGACGACTTCATCGGCGTGGAAGATGACGGCGCCGGACCGCGCGACAAGAAGGCGGAAGTAGCCGAAATTGACCAGGTCGATCTGGAGCAGTACGCGCTCACCGACTTCAAGGTGAAGCCGATCGGGGCGGGCAGCGCGCTGGTGAGGTACACGGCGGAATACAGCGGCAAAACCACCGGCCAGCCGATGCGCGACAAGGTGGCGGTGGCCGAGATCTGGATACAGCGCGGCGGCGCCTGGAAGCTGATGTACGAGCAGATGACGAAGTTTGAGTAAGCTGCGTCGGGTCGGCGATTTGCGCTGGGGCCATGGCCGGTCGCACCAGGCCATCGTCCCTTCGGCACGTTGTGCCAGGCGGGGCGGCCCGTACCGGCCAAATTATTACAATGTGTTCATGACCCCCGAACAGCAACTGCGCGAGGAATTCAACCGCTGGGCCGAGGCGGGCCGCGGCGAGGAGATGGAGAAGCATCATCTCGACATCACCGAGAAGGCCATCCGGCTGATGGAACTGCGGCCCGGCGAACGGGTGCTCGACCTGAGCTGCGGCACGGGCTGGGCGACGCGCATCCTGGCGCGCCTGGTTGGCGAAGGGCCGCACGGTTTCGGGCAGGTAGTTGGCCTGGATATTTCCGATGAGATGATCCGGCACGCCCGCGCCGCTTCCCGGGATTTCGAAAACGTCATGTTCGTGTGGGGTTCGGCGCAGCAGATTCCGTGGGAAGAAAATTTCTTCGATCAAGCGCTGTCGGTGGAGGCGTTTTATTACTATCCGGACCAGGACCGCACGCTGGCGGAGCTGTTCCGCGTGCTGGCGCCGCGGGGGCGGTTCTTCATTCTGATCAACCTGTACAGGGACAATCCGTATTCTCTGCGCTGGGTGGACGAGCTGAAGGTCCCGGTGCACGTGCGCTCGGAGGCGGAGTACGTGCAGCTTCTCCAGGCTCATGCCTTCGAAGACGTGCGGGCGGTGCGCATTGCCGACGACACGCCGACCGCGGACCAGTACAACGGCAAATGGTTCAAGAACGCCGAGGAGCTACGCGAGTTCAAGCGCATCGGGGCGCTGTTGCTCAGCGGACGCAAGCCGGACATTCGCTCCCTGGCGCCGGCGTGCCAGATTTACTGAACTTTCTAATTGTGAACCAGGGCAATCGTGAGATGGTGGAAACCTTGCTGCGGCATGGCGCGGATCTGGCGTCGGCAATGACGATGGAAAAACCCCGGCGGACATCGCAGCCGAGCGCAGCCACACCGAACTGGTGCGGTTGTTCGAGCCCGGCAGCCGGTCGCGAGCGGCCGGTTAGTCTTCTGCGCCGTTGACGGCGGGATCGAACGGCGATTCCGATTCCAGCACGTCGGCATGGCTGTGATAGCCCGACTTGATCTCTTCCGGGTTCGTCCGCTTGCGACATTCGAAGCAGATGATGATCGGCCTTTCCATGATCCTGCCCCCCACTGTCCTCGACTCTACGAGTATTGCTCCGCGGATGAAAGATGGCGCGGGTAACCAGCTCCAGTCACGCCGGTAATGGGCGCCGAGCGCAAGGCTTGAAGGTTAGATCGGGGTTCGCGGCTGCCGGTACTAGAAAATTTGTCGCGCTACGACTAAAAGACCGATCCTAAGAATCGAAAAAACTGCGCCTATTTGGCGGCGGGCGCGGCACCAGGCCCAGTCGTATTGCGCGAGGGCACCGGCAGCGCGCTCTCTTCCCAGGCGGTGTACCACAGGTTGAGCAGCATCTGCGAGCCGGCGGCGAGGCGCCGGCGGAGGAATTCACGCGATTCCGGCGTGCCCGCGTCCTTGAATTCTCCGGCTTTTTCCAACTGATAGACCTTCTCGACCAACTTGTTGGACTCGCGCAGGTACTGCAGGTAGTCGTGCCAGGGGTCCCGCAGGCGGACCGGATCGCGCAGCAGGCTGGCGATCTCGATCCGATCGAGTATGCGGGTAACGAAGCGGCCTTCAAATTCGGCGTGAATGCCCTTGGTGGTGGTGTATCCGTTGGGATTGTTGCCGACCCAACCGTCGTAACTGACGGTGGTGTGCAGCGGGTTGGAGCCGTCGCCCACGTAGTGGCCCAGCCATCCGGCGTAGAGAACGATGTTCCGTTCGACGCCTTCCGTCGGCAATTTCTGCGCCTGCATGCGCCGATATTCGCGGAAGGCGACCTTCAGGCGATCATAAATCTCCAGCGTAATGTAGGGCTGCGTGCCGACATGCTCGGGCAGGAAGTCATCGCCGTGGTCCTTGGCGGCCACACGCTTGGCATAGAGGAGGCGATAGTAGTCGTAGCGGCCCTGCGGAAGGTCGGGTACGTCGGCCACCGATTCCAGGTTGATGTAGTGATCGGGTTCCTGCGAATTTTTCAGGGAATATTCGGAGCGCTCGCGCCAGCGATCGGGCTCCGGGCCCATGTAGGCGATGCGTTCGGCGGCGGCGCGCAGGAACGCCGGCATGCCGTTGGATACCTTCAGGGCGGCGGTGCGGTTGATCAGGATGTGTCCGTTGTCCCACCAGGAAAATGCGGGCTGAATAACCAGAACAACCATGATGAGGGCGGCGGTGATGCGAAGCGGAGCCGAACGCATGAAGGTTTCTCCCAGATTTCCCAGCCGGCAGCAAGCAGGCGGCACGGCTGAAGCTGTGCCCTGCCCCGGTCGCGTCAAGCGGATGGAATGCGGTGGAACCGGATACTGTAGCAGAGCCCGATGAGTTGGACGCGATAGAATCGCCTGAGCAATGCGCAACCACCGCAAACAGGCGCGCCTGGTCGAACGGGGCGCGGATGCACGGCCTTCCCTGGCGCCTCGCGAAGGCGGCGCGCGATTGCGGCTGACCCGGAACGCGTGGCTGCTGGCGGTGGTCTCGGGCGTCTTGCAAAGCCTGATCTACCCGCTGCCGGCTTTGACCTTTCTGTGTTGGATCGCTCTGGCGCCGCTGCTGGTGGCAATCCTGCGCGGGCGCACGCCGGTCGGCGGAGAGGCGCAAACGGTCAGCGCCGGGCAGGGATTCCTGCTGGCATACATCGGCGGCGTGATCTGGTCGTTCGGCACGACGTATTGGATCTACCATGTCATGCACATCTACGGCGGGCTGAACGGCCTGACCTCGTTCGGCATCCTGGTGTTGTTCTGTTTCGCCCTGGGCGTAATTTGGGGCGTATTCGGGTTGGTGATAGCTTTTCTGGCCAACGGCCCGCTGCGGCACAAGGCGCTTTTCCTGGCCCCGTTTGTGTGGGTGCCGCTGGAAATTGTGCGCGGCTTCCCATTTGATTTTCCCTGGAACCCGCTCGGCACCGTGCTGGTGAACAACATTCCGCTGACGCGGATCGCGACCGCGACCGGCGTGTACGGCCTGTCGTTCGAGATCGTGCTCGTGAACACTGCGTTCGCGGCGGCGTTCTTGGTGGATCCAAAACGGCGCAGAATGGTGCTGCTCGCGGCCATCGTCATAGCCGGACTGCTACAAGCGGGCGAGTTGGTGCAACCGCCGAAGCTCGCCGCCGACGGCACGGCGCGCCTGGTGCAGGCGAACATTCCCATCCTCAACGCTGACCAGTGGACGCCGCGGTACTTTCAAGACACGCTGCGCGAGTTGAGCGACCTGAGCGTTCCGCGTCCGGGGGAGCTCGGTGCAACCGAGCCCGCGCCCGATCTGGTGGTGTGGCCGGAGTCGCCGGCGCCGTTCTTCGTCACCAATCCCGAATTCCACGCCGCCGCAAGCGAAGTGGCGCGGCGGGCGCACGCGACCGTGGTGGTGGGAAGCCTGGGCGTGCCAAACGGTCCGCCAGCGGCTTCGCAACTCTACAACTCGGCGGCGGTCATCGCGCCCACCGGCGAGTGGATCGCGCGCTACGACAAGATCCACCTCGTGCCGTTCGGCGAATACGTGCCGTTCAAACGGGTGCTCGGCTTTGCCGGCAAGCTGACGCGCGAGGTCGGAGACTTTCTTCCCGGCGAGTCGCGTCAGGCGCTGCCGTTGGGCAATCACAGGATGGGCGTGTTCATCTGCTATGAGGCGGTGTACCCGGCGGAGATTCGCGAGTTCGCCAAGAACGGCGCGCAGGTCTTCGTGAACATTTCCGACGACGTTTGGTTCGGCCAGACCGCGGCGCCGGTGCAGCACTTGAACCAGGTACGGATGCGCGCCATCGAGAACCATCGCTGGCTAGTGCGCGCTACCGATAGCGGGATTACGGTTTCCATTGACCCCTTCGGGCGCGTGGTGGCGCAGGCGCCGCGCAACCTGCGCACCGCGATTGACGTGCCCTACAGCGTGGTGAGCGGCACCACGTTTTACACCCGGCACGGGAACTGGTTTGTGTGGGTGTGTGCGATAATTTCCTTGATCGCGCTGATTGTTCGCGTGGGCCCAACGGTCTAGCGGTCTCTCGGTCTCTCAGTCTCTCGGTCTGTCTTACTTCAAACGACCGATCGACCGAAAGACCGACCGACCCCTATCGGTGTCCTCGGTGGTGAAGAACGTGTTGCGGGGCTCAACAGAAGCTTTAGATAAAGGAAATATGTTGGAAGAACTGGAACAGGAATACCTCCCGTTGCGCGACAAAGTGCGCGAGCTGCGGGAGTATCTTTGACGTACCCCGGCTGCGCGAGCAGATGCAGCGGGTGGAAAAAGAAGCCTCCGACCCGAACCTCTGGTCCAATCCCGAGAAATCGCAGACGGTAATGCGCGAGCGCAAGCGCCTGGAGGACATGCTGTCCACCGAAGCCGAGCTGGCGCGGCGCATCAGCGACCTTGACGCTTACTTCGAGCTGGGACGCGAGGGCGAGGACGTGTCGGCCGACCTGCGGCGCGAGATCGCCTCCTTGCGCGAGCGCGTGGAGAAGCTGGAGACGGAGACGCTGCTCTCGGGCGACAACGACGCGCGCAACGCGATTGTCACCATTCATCCGGGCGCGGGCGGAACCGAATCGCAGGACTGGGCGGAGATGCTGCTGCGCATGTACATGCGCTGGGCGGAACGCCAGGGCTTTCAAACCGTGCTCAACGATTATCAGCCGGGTGAAGAGGCGGGAATCAAGTCGGCGACCTTCACCGTCAACGGCGAGTACGCGTACGGCCTGCTGACCAGCGAGATCGGCGTGCACCGGCTGGTGCGCATGTCCCCGTTCGACCAGGCGAAGCGTCGGCACACCTCGTTTGCCAGCGTGTTCGTCTCGCCGGAAATCGACGAGTCCATCCAGGTGGACATCAAGCCGGAAGATTTGCGGGTGGACACCTACCGTTCCGGCGGCAAAGGCGGGCAACACGTCAACACCACCGACTCCGCGGTGCGCATCACGCACCTGGCCACCGGAATCGTGGTGAGCTGCCAGAATGAGCGCTCGCAGCACAAGAACCGCGATCGCGCCATGAGCATGCTGCGCTCGCGCCTCTACGAATACGAGCTGGAGAAAAAGCGCGCGGAGACGAAGAAGATCGAGGATTCCAAGCTCGATATCGATTTCGGATCGCAGATCCGCTCCTACGTGCTGGCCCCCTATCGCATGGTCAAGGACCTGCGCACGCGCATGGAGGTGGGCGACGTGGACCGCGTCATCGACGGCGATTTGCAGCCCTTCATCCGGGCGTATTTGATGATGCGGCGGCAGGAGCAGCAGGCGGCGAAGTAAATCGGGTGATCGGCTGATCCAGTGATCGGCTGATCTGAGCGACAGAGACTATGAGTTCTGAATTGTCCCATTCCGCTCTGCAATCACCCGATCGCCCGATCACCCGATCACCCGATGTGCTAGCGCATGGCCGCCGTCTCGAGTACCTCACCCTCGCTTGGAATTCACTTGAGGCGGTGGCGGCAATTGCTGCCGGCCTGATTGCCGGCTCCATCGCACTGGTCGGGTTCGGGCTTGATTCCGTCATCGAATGCTTTTCCGGCGGCGTGCTGTTGTGGCGGCTGAGGGCGGGAGAAGAAGGGGAGCGCCGGGAAAGGCTGGCGCTGCGGCTGGTGGGAGCGAGCTTCATCGCGCTCGCGATCTATGTCACCTATGATGCGAGTCGTTCACTGGTGCGGCACGAGCCGCCGGAGAAGAGCTGGTTCGGAATCGCGGTGGCGATGGCGTCGCTCATTGCCATGCCGCTGCTGGCGCGCGCAAAACGGCGCGTCGCCGCGCAATTGAACAGTGGAGCGATGCGCGCCGATTCGCGGCAGACGGATCTCTGTGCGTACTTGTCGGCCATTCTTCTCGGCGGACTTTTGCTCAACGCCTTGCTGCGCTGGTGGTGGGCCGATCCGGCCGCGGGACTGGTCATGGTCCCCATCATAGGGCGTGAGGGCGTCCAGGCGCTGCGTGGAAAAACTTGCTGTGACGAAAATTGCGAGTTGCGAGTTGCGAGCGGCGAGCCGTCCTGAGTCGGAGATGGTCCACACAAGGTCTAGCCAGACAAGGTAAAATCGCACGTCTCAAATCAGCGATCAGAGGGCCATGCCGGAGAGCCACAAGCACAAGAAGCGCGTCCTCACACGCCCGTTGAGCGACAAGTTCAACGACGCGCTGGTATACGCCGCGCGCCTGCACCGCGATCAGCCGCGCAAGGGCCAGGATATCCCCTACGTCGGACACCTGCTCGGGGTTGGGTCGCTGGTGCTGGAATCCGGCGGCGACGAGGAGATGGCCATCGCGGGTCTTCTGCACGACGCCGTCGAAGACCAGGGTGGGCAGCCGCGGCTGGAGGAGATTCGCAAGCTGTTTGGCGGGAAGGTAGCGCGCATCGTGCACGGCTGCACCGATTCCGACGAAATTGATCCCGACCGCAAGGCGCCGTGGTGCGAGCGCAAAGAGAAATACATCGCGCACGTTGAGCATAAGGCGGATGCGGAGGTGCGTCTGGTATCGGCGGCGGATAAGGTGCACAACGCCCGCGCGATCTTGTCCGACCATTACGTACTCGGCGACGCGGTGTTCGAACGCTTCAGCGGCAAGAAGCAGGGCACGCTGTGGTATTACCGCGCGCTGGTGGATGCATTCCGCGCCGCCGAGGCGCGCGACCATCATCCCGAGGACGCGGCAGCGCATGGCCGCAAGCGCCTGATGGACGAGCTTGCGCGGGTGGTGGATGAACTGGAGCGCCGTTCCGGCGGAAGAGGAGTGAACCCGTGCCGCGGATGATCGACCTGATCAGGCAATCCGAGGTGCCGGCGAACGTAGTGCGCTCGGCGTCCAAGGGCGCGCTCGCGCTGCCCGCGGCCGAAATGATCGAGATCCTGGTGTACCTGACCTCGACGCCGCTGTTCGGTGAAGACGCGCAGATGACCCTCGCCGGTTGGGACGAGGCAGCGTGCCGCGCGGTGTGTTCCGATCCCGCCAGTCCTGACGATGTCCTGGAATACTTCCTGCACAACCGCCGCCCGCGCCTGATGCC
>JAIQFM010000083.1 GCA_020073285.1 Terriglobia bacterium
TTCATCGCCGGCCTCAACAAAAAACAGTTCGTGGCGAACGAATTGGTGCGGAGCGCGGTGCTGCAGAAGCTAACCATAATCGGCGAGGCCGCCTCTAACGTCAGGCAAGCGGTTCGCGACCGCCACCCGGAGATTCCATGGGTACAAATCCGCGGCTTGCGTAACATTGTGGTACATCACTACTTTGGCGTCAGTTGGGAACTGGTCTGGGGCGACGCATCCGAAGAGGTTCCGAAGCTCAAAACTAAAATCGCAAACATTCTGGCCGCGTGGCCGTCCCAATAATCACGCGAGGGGGAATTCATGGACGAAACGCCCGGTATCAGCGTCGGTTCGCGGCGCAACGAGGACATCGCGCTGGACATGATGAAGTTCATTGCCATGGCCACCGGCTACGGTAAGACGGGATCCGTGTCGGGAGTCACCGGATTCCAAGGCGGCCAACCGGTGAAGCCTTCCGAATATGCCGACCATCTCCTGGAACTTTACGGCCGGTGCTTGAATGCGGTGCAGGCGAAGAAGTAGCGCGTTGCGAGTTCCGAGTTGCGAGTCATCGTGCTCGAGGGTAAGCGCGCTCCCGGTGATGTCTCCGCCGCCGCCGACCGAAACAAAAGCCGCGGATGGACCGCGGCCTGGCTGTGAGTTCTCGTGTTGGCGCGCACCGGCGAAGGCGCCCGTGCCGCACTCATCTAGCGGCGACGCGCGCTCTTTTTCTTCGCGCCGCCTTTCTTTTTCGCGCTCGCGGCTTTCTTTTTCGCACCGCCCTTCTTGGGCGCGGCGCCGCCTTTCTTCTTCGCGCTAGTGGCTTTCTTTTTCGTGCCGCCCTTCTTGGGCGCGGCTGCGGCCTTCTTTTTCACGGCAGCCTTCTTGCGGGCCGGTGGCTTGGGTTTCCCGCCGCCGCCGGCAGCCTCTGCACCCGAGGGTGCGCCGCCGGTCGCGATGCCTGCGCCGCTCGGAGTTGGGGTCAGGGCGCCCGCCGGTTCCTCCTCCTCTTCCTCTTCTTCCTCGAAATCCTCTTCCAGGTTCTCGCCGTAGGAGCCGGCCTCGCCGAATTCATCCACTTCGTCATCGCGTCCGTAAAGGGTGATGTCGTCGAACATGTTTCCTCCAAATTTGGCGAGCTCGGCGTCATCGCACCGAGGCAGCTCGCGTTGTGCCCGGTAAAAACAGACAACAGAGCCGATGAATGCAAGCAAAAACCGCGGCGGATTATAGCACAGCGATTTTCGTGTCAAGACCCAAGCTAGGAGATGGATGCCGCCCAAAGTGGGAGAGGTGTGGGTGGTGGAATTTACTGCGGCATGCGTTTACTACGGCGTGCGGATGACGAGCACGTCGCCGGCCTTCAGGCTGGATACTTTATTATCGCGGCGGAGGGCGGCGACGCTGGTGTTGTAGCGGTTGGCGATGCTCACCAAAGTCTCACCGTGCTTGACCTTGTGGTGCAGCAACTTACGCCCGTTGGACGCTCGCAAACTGCCAGATTTACTGGACTTACCTTCCTTCTTGGACGCCAGTGTCTGCCCCATGGCGGCCTCTCCGGCGAGTGGGCGGTAGATGCGCAGCGAGTGCCCGACGCGCACCTGGTTGCCACGCAGGTGGTTCCATTGGCGGACCTTCGCGGCCGGCACCGCAAAATCGTCGGCAATGGAAAGCACGGTGTCGCCCTTCCTTGCCTTGTAAATGGTCGGGCGCTTGGCGTAGGCGACTTCTCCCACCTCCCCGGCCCCGCGCCTTCCCGGAGCGACAGGAATAATCAGCTTGGACTCGGCTTCAAGGTCGCCTTCGCGCAAGTTGTTAACTTCGGCGATCGCGGCAGACGTGGTGTGGTACTGTCGCGCGATCGAGGTCAGGGTCTCGCCTCGATTCACCTTGTGATACCGCCACCAGACGCGCATGTTTTTGGGAATGGCGGTGATCGCGTGCTGGAATTTTGCCGCGCTGCCGGCGGGTAGGGCTAGTGAGAACGAGCCCTCCTTGGGCGTGGTCATGCGCAGCAGGCTGGGATTGAGCTCCTGCAAGGTGGCCACGCTGGTGTCCACGCACTCGGCCACCAGGCGCAGGTCCACCGGGTAATTGATCTCGACATGGTCAGCCTTGAGCGGGGGCTCCGGCGTGAGACGGTCAAGCCCGTACTGTGCCGGGTTCTTCGCCATGATGGTGACGGCCAGGATGATGGGCACGTAGTTGCGAGTTTCGTTGGGGAGAACGCCGCGGCGGTACAACTGCCAAAAGTCAGCGTACCCGGTACGCTGCACCGCCGATTGCACCGTGCCCGGGCCGGAGTTGTAAGCAGCCATGGCGAGATACCAGTCGCCGAACTGGTTGTAGAGATCCTTCAAGTGGCGGGCGGCGGCGCGCGTCGCCTTCTCCGGGTCCTGGCGGTCGTCCAGCCACCAGTTCCGCTGCAAGCCGTATCCCGAAGCGCGTCCGGCCATGAATTGCCACATGCCGCGGGCTCCCGCGCGCGAAAGGGCCAGCGGGTGGAAGCCGGACTCGGCCTGCGCCAGGTAAATCAGGTCCTGCGGCACGCCTTCTTGTTTCAGGATGCGCAGGATCATCTCGCGGTATCGCCCGGCGCGGGTGAGCGCGTGCTCCAGTGTGCCGCGTCCGCGGCTGGAGAAATAGCTGATGTAGCGCGCGACCTCGTCGTTGATCACCAGCGGCAAGTCGGAGTGGATGTCCTTCATCTCCGCTTCGGCCTTGGCGCGAATGTTGGGATCGACCGGAAACGTGACCTCGTTGGCTTCGTCAATGGGCGCGGGCTCGGGCTTCTGTTCCGTGAAACCGTCTCCCGCCTGCAGGGCGACGATTTCCAGGTTGTTGACGCCCTCCACCAGCTTGTCGAATTCCTGCTGCAGGCGGTCGTTGCCGCGCACGTCGAGCCCCGACTGGAGCAGCAGGTCGAAAGCGCGGTCGAAATTTTCTTTGGCGGCTTCCAGGTGGCCGGCGCTGTAGTTGGCGAGGCCAGCCTGGTATTCCTTGTCGGCCTTGGCGATGACGGCCTCAACCGGGTCAACCTTGGGCGGGATTTTTTCCTCAATTTTCGGCGGGGGCGGCGCGACGGCAGTCAGGGTGGGCGCCGTGGCTTGAGCGGGCGGATCGCTTGCCGCGTCCTTGGTCTCCGTGGTCTTGCAGGAGAGCATCGTCAGCAGCAGCGCGCCAGCAATGGGAAAGGACCAGTACCTATGCATTCGACCTCACACCTAGCGCGTTTCGGATCGGTCCGTCGGGGCCGACGCCCCCCAGCCCACGAAATGTTACCGTGGCGTTAATTGACGGGTCAATCGAGAGAACGTCTTACCGGCACCCAAAAGGACAACGCCCTGCGATGCCGGGTCCCCGGCACGCGCCGCGCGTGATGGGGTGACGGTGCTCAGGTGCGGTCCAGGGCCTGCTCAATGTCGGCCACCAGATCGGCTGGATGTTCGATGCCCACCGAGAGTCTCACCGTTGCCGCCGAGACATCGAGCAGCTTCAGTTGTTCGTCGGTGAGTCCCACATGGGACGAAAGTAGCGGATAGGAAACGGTGGACTCAACCCCGCCCAGGCTGGTCGCCAGGTACCACAGCTTGAGCGAATCAATGAATTTCTCGGCTGCTTGTCCGCCGCCCTTGGTTTCAAACGAGACCATCATGCCGAAATCGCTCATCTGGCGGCGGGCTATGTCGTGGCCAGGATCGTCGGCGAAACCGGGATAAAGCACACGGCCTACCTTGGGGTGCTTGCGCAGTGCTGCGGCGATGACGCGCGCGTTGGCGCAGGCGCGCTCGACGCGGATCTCCAACGTCTTAAGGCCTCGGATCAGCAAGAACGAGCCCAGCGGATCCAGGCAACCGCCGGTGAACTTCACCATCTCGCGAATTGTGTCCAGCCTTTGCCGCGACCCGGCAACGGCGCCGGCGGTCAGGTCGTTATGCCCCCCGAGATACTTGGTCGCCGAATGGATGACGATGTCGGCGCCGAGAGCGAGTGGCTTCTGCAGGATGGGCGTGGCAAAGGTATTGTCCACCGCGACCACGGCATTGTGCCGGTGCCCGATTTCAGCGAACTGGCGGATGTCGGCGCAACGTAGCGTCGGGTTGGTCGGCGTCTCCAGAAACAACAGGCGCGTCCGATCGGAGAAATAGCGCTCGATCTCAGCGAGCTCGGTAAACGGCACCAGGCGGGTGCGGATACCGAAACGCGGCAGCACGCCCTGGAACAGCTTGGTGGTGCCGCCGTAGAGGTCGAGCATCGAGACGATCTCATCGCCGGATTCGCAGATCGCCATGAACATCGCCAGTTCCGCTGCCATGCCGCTGGCTGTGACCACGCAGGCTTCGGCGCCTTCCAGCGCGGCGATCTTCTGCTCCGCCACCGTGGTGGTCGGATTGGCGTAGCGCGAATACATGTAGGATTTCGACTTGCCTTCGGCATAGCGCCGCAGCTCGTCGAGGCTGGGCATGACGAACACGGAGGTCTGAGCGATGTCGGTGGTCAGGCTGGCGTTGGTGCCGTGGCGCTCCTCGCCGGCATGGACGCAATGAGTGGCATCGGCGAGAGATGGTTTGGCTTGATCCGGCATAAGAGTGAAATGGTAAATGCAGGAGAGGGAAGCGCAAAGTCGGAACCCCCTGAAAGTTGAGCGGGCAAGAAAAAAGCTCCAAGCCGCCAGCAGCCTGGAGCCTGGAGCCTGTATTTACCAGCTCAGCTTGAGCGCGAACTGGAACTGGCGGGAGTCGAATGCAGCTACCGGCCGTCCGGCGGTGGCCCAGAACGTATTCACGTCGGCCACGTTGTACTTGTTGGCGACGTTGAAGACGTCCATGATGCCGTCGAGCATGAGCCGCTCGGTGATATTGATGCGCCGCGACAGGCGGATGTCGCCGAACACCGTCCACGGACGCACGCCGGCATTGCGGCCCAGATTACCGTCGTAAGTGCCGTCGATGAAGCAGGCTGGCTGCAACCACCCGGTCGGCGAAATCTTCGATGCCACGGCCACATCGCCGCAGCTATTCGTTCCCGGCCCGGACACCGCGCTCGGGCGGTCACTGGCGCCGAAGTCGAAGTTCGTATCGCCGGAGCTCTGCAGGTTGAAAGGGCGCCCGCTGGCGATGTCGAGGATGGGGGCAAACGTCCAGTCGCTGAGCAGCTTGCGGGAGAACCCGTGTCCGCCCACCTTGCCGGATCGCAACACCGCGCTGAACACCAGCCGATGGCGCTGGTCGAAAGTCGAGTTGGAGCGTTCGTCTGCCAGTCGGTTGCTGTCGGCCGGCGAAAGCGGGGACTGCAGGTCGGTCGAATCGTCAATCGCGTGCGACCAGGTGTAGGAAGCCAGGAACTCGTAGTGGTTGCTCATGCGCTTACGGAGTGTTGCCGTCATCCCGTGATAGACCGAGCTGCCGTTGGAGAGATTAGCCGGCATACTGCTGAAGGGCACCGGCACGCCCGCCCCGAGTTTGTTTGCGGCAAGCACCTGGTTCACCAGGCCCATGCAAGCCGCCGGGGTAAACGGCACCAGCGAGGCGTTCACTCCCGAAGGCCGAAAGAAGTTCGCCACCGCAGCCGGAATGTACGGACCCGCGGGCCCGACGCCGCAGACTGACACCAGCCGGGGATCGGACGCAAAGCTCGCCCGGGTGGCGGCCGGGATCGCCGGATCCGCCATGGCGTTCCTCCAGTTCTGGATGATCAGGTCGCTGCGCACGGTATTGACGTCCACCGGACGGTTCAGGTGATGGCCGCCGTTGTAGTTGTATTCCAGTGACAGTGCGAAGTTATGGCCCAGGTCGCGTTCAATAGCCAGGTTCGCCTGCTCCGAGTACGCGTACTGGAAATTCTTGCCGACCGGAAAACCGAATGGCAGCACCGATAACGGCACGCCCGCTGCGAGGAACTGCTGGCCGGTGAAGATTGTAGGAGCATTGGGCGCGGGATTGAATCGTTGTTCGTTCGGCAGGTAGTTGAAGGATGCCGGCAGACATTGCGACGAGATTCCCTGGAAAACGTTGGTCGCATTCAAGCAACTGGCAATGGCGGCGGGACCGGCAGCGAAGCCCGGCGCACCTCCGAAGAACAACAACTGGGGAGCCTGTGCCGCATCGGCTACGTCGGAGTCAAACGCCAGCGCGAGCAGCGGATGGTCGTAGAACATGCCGTAATTGGCGCGCACGACGGTCTTGCCATTGCCCCACGGGTCCCACGCCAGCCCGATGCGAGGCGCCACGTTATTAAAGTCGCGCGGAATGCCCTGGGTCACGCCCATCGCGTCCTGGGCCGCCTGTGACATCGCGTTGATCGCTTTGAACGTGGGCGTAAGTTCCACGTCGTAGCGCACGCCATAGTTCAGCGTCAGGTTCGGTTTCATGCGCCAGGTGTCCTGGAGGTAGACGCCCAGCATCTTGTTGGAAAACTCATCGTGCGGGTTGCCGACACCCTGCACCATGTACGACGGAATGCCCAGACCGTAGGCCTGGACCGGGCTGAACTGGGGAAGCGGCAGGGCGGCATTGCCGGGCACGGCGGGGAACGCCGTGAGCGGCGATCCGGTCGGATCCTTAAAAAGGGCCGCCGCGCTCAGGCCCCCGATGTTCATCACACCGCCAAAGTTCACGGTGAAGTCCGCCTTCAACGGCAGGTAGTTGAAGTCAGCCCCCCACTTCATGCTGTGGCGCCCCTTTACCAGCGAAAAATTGTCCATGAACTGGTAGCGCTGTTCGGTGCGGTTGACGAACGAGAACGGCTCCCGTCCCATGAACGCAGTTCCAGCCACCTGGTTGCCGACGAAACTGCCCACCGGACGGCCATTGGCGTCGACCGCGCTGGAGTAGTTGTACAGCAGCCCGCGGCGCGCGTACTGGAACCGGAACTCATTCGCCTTGGTACTGCCGATAATCCATTCGTGCTGCCCCATGATGTTGAAGTCGCGGTAGGTCTGCTGGGAAGTGCGCGACCACGCGTTTAGCCCCAGGCTCTGCGGTCCCTGGGCTTGTACCTGGATTCCGGTAACCGTACTTGGACTGACGCCGGCACGCATCATCAGTGATTGCGCCGCATTGATGTGGTGGTCGAGCCGCGCCGAAATCAGCGTCGTGCCTTCATGCACGGGGAAATTTCCGATCAGGTCATTCAGCGGCACCCAGTTCGCCGGCAGCTTGTAACCGCTGCTCGGGAAGACGTTGAGGCAGGGAACGGGTACGCCACCCACGATTGCGGAGATACACGGTGTTTGTCCCGGGTACACCGGCGCGGCCGCGACGTTTTGGGCAATGGCGCCCGCCATGGTCAGCGACGGCACCGCGCCATTCACGGCAATTCCCGCGCCACCACCGGCTGCTACCAGGTACCCGCCGAGTAATTTGCCGGCGCCAGCGCCCAAGTAGGCGGCCTGCACCGCCGGCGGAAGCGCCGCGATCTGGCCTACCAGCTTCCCAACGAAGGCAGCTTGGTCGGCGGTGAGCAACACCGTTCCGAAGTTGTTGCCGCCCAGCATCGGGGCCAGCGGCGCGGTGTTGAACGGGACCAGGTCGAAGTTGTTCGCGCCGATACTCGAATATCCCGATTCATTTCGGCGCGTCGTTTCATAAGAAAGGAAATAAAAAGTCTTGTCTTTCTTGATCGGCCCGCCGGCCGCCGCGCCCGTCTGGTAACGCGTGTAGGCCGGGTCTTGCAGCGTGCTGAAGTGGTTCACGCCCTGGATATTGCGGTTGCGCAGGTATCCGAACGCGGAACCGTGAAACGCATTGGTTCCGCCGCGGGTAATGATGTTCACCACGCCGCCGGAGGCGCGCCCGTACTCGGCGCTGAATCCATCGGTGATGATCTGGAATTCCTGCACCGCTTCCTGTGACACAGTCGAGCGAATGCCGTTGGTGGAGTTGTCCACCGCGTCGGCGCCATCCACGTTCACCAGGTTGGAACGTGCCCGCTGGCCGCCGACGTTCAGGCCCGAAGTGGGTGCGGCGCCGATGCTTGGCGCCGTGTCCCGCGCCAGCTTGGAGTCAGTGAGCGCGAAATTAATGTAGTTGCGCCCGTTGATCGGCAGGTCTTCGATGCGGATCTGGTCAATGGTGGTGGTGGGAGCCGAACGCTGCGTTTCGACCAGTTCCGGCTCGGTGCTGACGTTGACCACCGACTCCACGGCCGCAATCTGCAACGTAACCGGCACTTCGGCCTTCTGCCCGATGGTGATGGTCACGTCCTTTGCGACCAGCTTGGCAAACCCCGGCGCCTGCACCGAGATCGTGTACCGTCCCGGAGGCACCGCCAAAAACTGGTATTCGCCGTCTATGTTGACGTTGCTCGTGCGCTCAAAATTCCGCTCTTCATTGCGAACTGTGACCGTTGCGTCCTTGACCACCAGTCCCTTCGGGTCTTTCGCCGTAATGTGCAACTCGGCGGTTGCGGCGGACTGCGCGGCGGCGCCACCGCTGATCAGCATGCTTACAAGCAATACCAGCCACACCTTCATCAATCGCGTCATTGTCTTTCCACCTTTCACCCGCTGACGTTTCCGAAAGACCGCGGACGCGAACCTGCACCGTCCGGCTTCACTGCTGGCCGAGAATGAAGACAACCTATGTCAATGCGGGCAATGGAGCAGGCTTTTATAACAAAAGTACTTGGAAGGCAAGCCCAGCCCTCGGCAGGCGCGCCTTGGCGCATGGTTATTCCGGCCCGATTAGGACTAAGGAAGCGGCTGGAGAGCCGGGGTGGATTCGATCTTGATCCCGTGATCCTGTTTTTCGGCGGTGCGCACCGCCCAGGCCATCCTCGGCGTGTTGTGCGCCAAGCCGAAGCGTCCCTTCGCATCCAGAAGAATCAGGCCGCCGTGGCCGTGCAAGCGGCGGTGCAGGTAATGAATCGCGTCCGATGCCACGCGTGCCGGATCGCCTCCCGCGAGCACCTGGTCGGCCGCCCACTTAGCCAGCACCAGCTTCATCATCGGCTCGCCCCATCCGGTGGTCGAGCAGGCGGCGCTTTCGTTGTCGGCATAACAGCCGCAGCCGAGAAGCGATGAATCGCCAACTCGCCCCGGAGTTTTATTGAGCGTACCGCCGGTCGAAGTCGCCGCGGCAATGCTGCCATCCCGGTCGCGCGCAACCGCACCCACCGTGTCGTGGGAGACGGCCGGCGAAGCGAAGATCGCGTGTTTTTCGCCGCTGCTTTCTTTTTCCTGCGCCTGCTTCAGGCGCTCAATCTCGCGCGGGAGGACCAGCTCCGCATTGCTGCACAGTTCGATCCCGTGCTCCTGCGCAAAAGCTTCGGCGCCTTGCGCGACCAAGTACACATGCGGGCTTTCTTCCAGGATCTTGCGTGCGGCGAGGATAGGGTTGCGAATGTGCTCCACGCAGCCGACGCCGCCGGCGCGCAGAGTGCGTCCGTCCATCATCAGCGCGTCCAGTTGCACCCGCCCATCTCGGGTCAGGAAGCTGCCGCACCCCGCATCGAAGGTCTCGTCATCTTCCATGACGAGGACGGCGGCCTCAATCGCGTCCAACGCCGAGCCGCCGCACTCCAATACGCGCCATCCCGCCTCGGCGGCGTTGCGGACGCCATGAAGATGCGCTTCCACCATGTCGTCGGGGATAGCCCAGGCTCCGCCGTGGACTAAAAGGATCGGCTGGCTCGGCAAACAGGTTCCTCCGCTGGCTCGCCCCACTGGTTAGTATGGAACCTCTCATCATAGCGCGATCACGCGCCGCGCCCGCCGAAGGAAGAAGCCAGACAGGTTTACTTCGGCGCCCACTCTTGCTCGATCGGCTCGGGCTCACGCAGCCGGGACAGGTCGCGTTCGCGCGTCTCCTGATAGGTGTGGGCGATGCGATGAATCACTGTGATCTGCCCGAGCACCGCAATCACCCACAGCACCGGCGCCATGCGGTTGAACAGCGCGCCGATGATCACCAGCACGATGCGCTCCGGCCGCTCCATGAATCCGACCTTGCATTTGCCGATCAGCGATTCCGCTCGCGCCCGCGTATAGCTGATCATCACCGACGTCACCATCACGATTGCGGTCAGCACCACGTAGAAGAAGCGGTTGGCGCGCGCGTAGTACACCAGCAGGCCGAAATACAGCGCCACGTCGCTGTAGCGATCGATGACGGAATCGAAGAAGCCGCCGAAGTCGGTGACCTGCCCCGTGGCCCGTGCCACCCGGCCATCCACCATGTCGAAGATCCCTGCCCCGATGATCACCAGGCCGGCGTAGCGGAATAGCCGCGCCTGGTTGTCGGCATTGCCGTATCCGAACAGCACCCCCGCCCCCAGGTTGATGACGAATCCCAAAAACGTCAGGTAGTTGGGATTCACCCGGGTGAGCGCCAGCCCGTGCACGATCTTGTGCAGAATGACTTTGCACCCGTGGCCGAATGCGCTAGTCCAGGTCATGGCTACCCTTGCTGCTCCGCATCGTGGATCGTCACCAGCGAGAGCACTTCCATCTCCCGGGTGCCGGTCGGGCTCACCACGGTGGCCGTGTCTCCCACCTTTTTTCCCATCAGGGCTCTGCCGATCGGCGACGTCGTCGAGATTAGACCCTTGCTGACGTCGGATTCCTCGCTGGTCACCAGCTTGTATTCGATCTTTTCGTCCTTGGTGGAGTCATAAACCCTCAGGGTCGATCCCAGTGCCGCCCGGTCCCGTGGGATATTGTTCATGTTCACCAGCGATAGGTCGCCCATTCTCTTTTTTAGCTGCCCCAGCCTGGCGCGCACGAATTCCTGACGCTGCTTCGCCATGTGGTACTCGGCGTTCTCGCTCAGGTCCCCCATGGCCACCGCCTTCTTCAGTTCCTTGGGGAGCTCGTGGTTCAACTCGTATTCCAGCGCTTGGATTTCCTCGCTGAGCTTCTTCTTTATGTGTTCTGGCATGTGGAGTAGACGGTCTCCGCCGCTCCGACCCGCGGCCTGGGAGGGTCAGTCCGCCGCGTCCTCGGCAGCTAACCCGTTGTGATTATAAATCGTTCGTCCCGGCGAGTAGCTTTCCTCGGCCAAGCTGCCCCACCGGCTGGCCCTGACCGGAATTGATTCTAAAGCATCGCTCCACCGAAAACCCCTAAGTTATAGGCTGATTTGACGTTTTTGGAGATTTACGCTATATTAATAACTGCTTACCTTCAGTTCGGACCGCCTACCACATCTCGCAGGTGCCCTTAATGAGTAGCAACTCGAACCTGAGCTTTGACATCGGTGACAAAGTAGTCTATCCCAACCACGGCGTGGGAATAATCGAACAGATCAGCAGCCGCACCACTGGCGCCTGCGTCGAGCGTTTTTATCTCCTGAAGATCAAGTCTAGCAGTTTGAAAGTCATGGTCCCGTTCAACAACGTGGCCAACGTCGGCCTGCGCCGTGTCATCCGCAACGGCGAAGTGCAGAAGGTCATTGACTTCCTTACCGACGGAAAGTGCTGCAACCACAGCGATTGGAAGTACCGGTTCAAGGAAAACTCGGAGAAGATGCGCACCGGATCGCTCCTGGAAGTCGCCGCGGTGCTGAAAGGGTTGCTCCTGCTGGCCCAAAGCAAGCCGCTTTCATTTCGCGAAAAGAAGATGCTGGAGCGTGCCCGCTACCTGCTGGTAAGCGAACTCGCCATGGCCAAGAACTGGGATGAGGCCCAGATCGAGCAGCTCCTCTCCAAGACGCTGGCTAAGTCAAGGCTCCGCTTCCCGGAGACAATTGCTGAAGCTTAGGGTGGGCCTGATTACTAGCGTCTGAAGCTGAAGCCCGAAGCCTTCTCACTCTCCCAGCCACGATCCATACCCGCGCAATGTCTCGATGTGGTCGAACACGATCTTGATGGCCGCGGTCATCGGCACCGCCAAGATCAAGCCCATCGCTCCCCACAACCATCCCCAGAACAGCAGTGACAGCGTCACCGCCAGCGGGTTCAATTGCAGGCGGCTGCCCAGAAACTTTGGGTAAAGCACGTTCAGCGCGAACAGGTGCAGTCCGAGCACGGTCACGAGAATCGTGATCACTCCTCCGCCGTGGATTTGGCCAATTCCCGAGATCAGCGGCGGCACCACCGCGATCAGCACGCCCAAATACGGCACCAGGCTCAGGAATCCGCTGATGAAACCGATGAAGTAGAAGTACGGCAGGTGGATGATGCCGAACACTACCGTGCTCATCGCCCCGATAAACAATCCGACCAGCACGTTGCCGACGATAAAACTCCGGATCATTCCCGAAATCAGCCCCAGCGTCACGTACGCCGTGTTCCGGTTCTTCATCCGGAACAGCATCACGGTTGCTGACCGCACGTGGTCCTGCCAGCTCAGCATGAAATATGTGAGGAATGGAATAAACGAGGCGGCGAACGCGATCTCGATCGTCGGCCCCAGGCTGCCGCTCAGGTACTCCGTCCAGGGCTTCGACTGCTGCACCGTGAACCTGGGCCCGTTTTCCTCCTGCTCCGGCAGGACAGAGGACGTCGTCTTCTGGAACTGCTGTGCCTGCTGTCGGACCTTGCCCACTACGGAGCGAATCTTCCCCGAGTATTTCGGCAGGTCGTGGCTGAAGGCGACCGCGCGGTTATACGAGATCTGCCCTATCCCGTACAGCACCGCCAAGAACAGCAGCATGGCAATCAGTGCGGCCAGTGGTCGGGGCAGCTTGACGCGCTGCAACAGGTCCGCCAACGGCGCCAGAATGAAGGCCAGCAAGATCGAGCTCAGCAGGACGATGATCGGCAACTCGGCGAAGTAGCACACCGTCAACATCGCCAGCACAGCGAGCAGCATGGTCGCTGACGCGCTGGCGCGCATTCGCCGGTGCAGCTCATCCGCTTCTTCCTGCCGCTGCGGAAGTCCTACTGCGTGCTGCACACGCTCCAACTCCGCCGCATCGTGCAGCGTTTCCGGATCCGCTTCTCCACGCTTGCTTGCCATACCCAGTCCTATCGGTACTGCAGCCTATAATATAGCCGTGTCCGGTCAACAGCACCCCACCTCTTCATCGTTGGATCAACCTGTGCACCTACCCCACGCACGCATCCTCGGCTTGGATGTGGGCTCCAAGACCATTGGCATGGCTGTTTCCGACCCTCTTGGGATCACCGCGCAGGGCCTGGAAACCATCCGCCGTAAGAACAAGCGTACCGATTTCGAGCTCCTGGAGCGTGCCATTCGCGAGCACGATGTTCGCGAGATTGTGGTCGGTTTCCCCTTGCGCATGAGTGGCCAGGAAGGCCGTCAGGCGGAAAAAGTCAGCGCCTTTGCCGATCGGCTCCGCGCGCGCTTTCAGCTTCCCGTTCATCTCTGGGATGAGCGCCTCACCTCGGTGCAGGCTAACCGCCTTCTGCGCGAAGCCGAGCTCAGCATCGCCAAGCGCGCCGCCGCCGTCGACCGCATGGCTGCCGTCCTCATCCTGCAATCCTATCTGGACGCCCACGCTCGCGTGTAGCGCCTCAGTCGGCAACCGCTAACGCCTGGCCCGCACCCAGGTGAAGTCAGGTCGCCGAAGCCTTACGCCTAAAGCCCGTCCGATGATCGAAAGTCCCACGCCTGACGATTGAACCCTGACGGCTGAACGCAGTTCCGGCATCATCTAAACTAGAGCCGTGCTTCGCGCCTTCTCCACAATCTTCCTGGTTGCCGTGCTCGGCATGGCGATTTGGATTGCCTGGGCGCTCTATCTCCCCGTCCAGCCCCACGGTACGCAGTATGTCCTTCTCCGCCCAGGCTGGTCCAGCCGCCACATTGCCGGCGAACTGCAATCCGCCGGTGTCATCCCCAGCGCGCGCGCGTTTCTGCTGCTGCACTACGTTCTAGCGCGCACCCTCAAGGCCGGTGAATATAAGTTCGACCAGCCCGCCACCGCGCGCCAGGTGCACGACCGTCTCGCCCGCGGCGACATCTACGTCCACACCGTCACCATCCCCGAAGGCTACAACCTCTACGACATCGCCGCCGTCACGCAGCTCGCCGGACTCGGCTCCGCGCAGGATTTCCTCAAGGCCGCCGCCGAAGACGTGGTTTTCATCCGCGATCTCGATCCTGCCGCCACCTCGCTGGAAGGCTACTTGTTCCCCGACACCTACGGCTTCACCCGCACCCAGACGATGCACGACATCATCGGCGTCATGGTCCACCGTTTCCGCCGCGAAGCCGGGCAGCTTGGCCCTGTCTGCGCCGTCAACGCCAATACTCCAGTGCAAGCGAGGTCTGCCTCCGGATGTCCCGACCTCCACGCCATCGTCACCATGGCGTCCATCGTCGAAAGGGAGACCGCGGTGCCCGAGGAGCGTCCCTTGGTCGCCAGCGTCTACTACAACCGCCTGCACAGCGGCGTGGCGCTCGCCGCCGACCCGACCGTGATTTACGCCGCTCTCGTCTCCGGGCGTTACACCGGCGCCATCCGCCAGTCGGACCTTCAGTTCGATTCGCCTTACAATACCTATCGCCATCCTGGAATGCCGCCGGGTCCAATCGCCAATCCCGGACGGGCATCCTTGGAGGCAGCCCTTCACCCCGCAAACACCAATTTCCTTTACTTTGTCAGCGACGGTAACGGACATCACCGGTTCGCCCGCACCCTGGACGAGCACAGCCGTAACGTCGCCGCCTATCGCCGCTCGATAGCGGCATCGCGCTAATTTCTTACCAAGATTCTTTGCCCGGCGAGCGGCGCAGCTTCCGCCGCACTGCTTCCCGTATACTGATTTTTTCATCTAAGGACTGAAGGACTGGAAGTCCGCATGATCCTCCGCTTTCCGCTTCGCGTGCTGATGGCAGTCTTGCTGGCGCTGCCCTTGACCGGCTGCCTCTTCCGTTCTCATCGCGCCCAGGTGCTGCTCTCCAATCAGCCGCTGAAGACCGCCTCGCTGGAACAGCTCGTCGCCACCATCAACGACCAGGCCGGCAGGATTCGCACGCTCAACGCCACCGTGAACCTGGCGGCTTCCAGCGGCGGCTCCAAGAAGGGCAAGATCACCGAATACAAGGAGATCAAGGGCTACATCCTGGTGCGCCAGCCCAGCATGCTGCGCATGATTGGCCTCATGCCCATCGTGCGCAACCGCGCCTTCGACATGGTCAGCGACGGCAACACCTTCAAGCTCTGGATTCCGCCCGAGAACAAATTCGTCGTTGGCAGCAACAACGTCGTCCATCCCTCCCAGAAGGCGCTCGAGAACCTGCGCCCGCAGCACATCTACGACGCGCTGCTCCTCCACCCCATCGATCCAGCGCACGACATCGCCGTTCTTGAGCAGAACAACCGCACCATTCAGGATCCGAAGACGAGAAAACAGGTGCTCGAACCCGATTACAACATCGACGTCATCACCCACATCGACCAGGGTTGGTACCTTTCGCGCAAGATCACCTTCAGCCGCGTCGACCTCATGCCAGTTCGGCAACGGGTCTACGATCGCAACGGTTACCTCGCCACCGATGCCACCTATTTTGATTTTAAGGATTACAGCGGCGCGAAGTTGCCCTCGGTGATCCGCATCTGGCGTCCGCAGGAAGAATATTCAGTGACCATCAGCATGGAGAAGCTGACCACCAACCAGCCGCTCACCGATGACCAGTTCGTCCTCAACCAGCCGCCGGGTTCACAATTGGTTCAACTCGATAGCACGATCCCCACTGCGGCCTCGAACAGCGGCGGCGTGCAGCCCCGCTGAGCCTGCATCGGGTACCATGAGCCAGACTGACTCCATGAATCGCATGATCCTTGCCAACCTGGTGCACCGGCCGATCCGCTCTCTCATCAGCGTCATCGCCATCGCCGTCGAAGTTACGCTCATCCTCGTCATTGTCGGTTTCTCTCTAGGAATGTTGAACGACTCCAAGCAGCGCCAGGCCGGAATTGGCGCCGACGTCATGGTCCAGCCTCCGGGCGCTTCCGCCCTGATGGGCGTCAGCAACGCTCCCGTTCCCATCCGGGTGGCCGACGTTCTGCGCAAGCTGCCGCACGTGCAGGTCGTTTCCCCCGTCATCATGCAGCTCAGTACCACCGGCACCGTCGAGGTCCTCTCCGGCATCGATCTCGACACCTATAACCAGCTCGGCGCACCCTTCCGCTACATTGCCGGCGGTCCCTTCACCAAGCCCGATGACGTTATCGTGGACGACTACGCCGCCTCGTCCCAGAACTTGCACGTCGGCAGCACAATCACCGCTCTCAACCACGAGTTCCAAGTCTGCGGCATCGTCGAGCACGGCAAGGGCTCGCGAAAATTCTTTCCCATTCAAACCCTGCAGGATCTTCTTGGCGCGCAGGGCAAGGCGTCCATCTTTTACGTCAAGGCCGACGATCCTTCCAACGCCGACCTCGTTGCCAAGGAAATCCGCTCCGTTCCGGGCCTGCAGCAGTACACCGTCCGTTCCATGCGCGAATATCTCTCCATGCTGACGCCGGAGAGCCTGCCCGGCCTGAATAAATTCATTGACGTGGTGGTTGGCGTCTCCATGGTGATCGGCTTCATCGTCATTTTTCAGGCGATGTACGCCGCGGTCATGGAACGCACCCGTGAGATCGGGATTCTGAAGTCGCTCGGCGCTTCCAAGCTCTACATCGTCAACCTCGTGCTGCGTGAAACCGTGCTGCTCGCCATTATCGGCGCCATCCTCGGCATCATTATTAGCTTCGTCGCCAGTCACGCCATTGTCGCCCGTTTCCGTACCCTCCCAGTCGTCATTCAGACCAACTGGATCGGTTACGCCATCATCATCGCCATCGTGGGCGCCATTCTTGGCGCTGTCTACCCCGCTTACAAGGCCGCTCAGAAAGATCCTATTGACGCCCTCGCCTACGAGTAGTTTCTGCAGGAATAGATAGACAATGCGGAAACGAATGCGGCAAGTTCAAATCAGGGGGCAGAACGAAATAAGCTAATTGCTAATAGCTGGGTTTCCGTGGGGGCCGGACCTCCCCCGAAAGGGGTCATGGCAAAGCACCAGGTTTGCCAGCTTCGACGCTCCGGCCCCACGATGTCATCCGCTGCAGACTACGCTCACCCGCGCGCATGTCAATCATCACCGCCTTGCTCCAAGCGCCTACTTGCGTCACCCTTGTTCCAGTTCGGGGCTGGCCGCTGGGCGGAATCCCGCGACTCTCTTTCTGCCCACTTTCGTTGACGTCCCTCTATCATTCCGCTATAGTCTATGTTTTGGCAGACCTGCAGTTGCCCGCCTGTGGAATCCTCTCTTGAGGGGATGGTCCTGCGGTCTTCTTTGCGTTTTTTATTTCTGGGAGATTTCAGATGTCTACCTATTTCCCCAAAGAGGGGGAAATTGCGCGCAAATGGTACGTCGTGGACGCGGCCGGGCAGACCCTCGGCCGCCTGGCAACCCGCGTCGCTTCCATCCTTGCGGGCAAGGAAAACCCGCGCTACACGCCTTTCATTGACACCGGCGATCACGTCGTGGTCATCAACGCCGAAAAGGTTCGCCTCACCGGAATGAAGAGCGAATCCAAGGTCTACCGCCATTACACCGGGTTCCCCGGCGGGCTGCGGGAAGAGGGATACCGCAAGCGCTTTGCCCGCCGTCCCGACATGGTCGTTCAGGAAGCCATCGAGGGCATGCTGCCCAAGACCAAGATGGGCCGCTCCATGGCGAAGAAGCTGAAGGTTTATCGCGGCGACAAGCATCCTCATCAGGCGCAGAAGCCCGAAGGTCTGTCGCTCGCCAAGCAGGCATAACGAAGAATGTGTGCACGGGGTAGAGCCCCGGTCAGAGCGCAACTGGCGCCAAAATTTTCGAAGGGACTTTTGCAGCAGACAGCATTAGCTGAGAGCTGATAGCTGAAAGCTGATGGCTAACATGGCTGAAACCGTTGAGTACTATGGCACGGGGCGGCGCAAATCGAGCATCGCCCGCGTCTTTCTCCGCCCGGGCACGGGTGAGTTCCGCGTCAACGACTTGCCCTTTGACCGCTACTTCGTCACCGAGACGCAGCGCATCCTGGCGCGCCAGCCGCTGGTCGTCACCGAGACCGCCGGCAATTTTAATATCCTCGCCACCGTCCAAGGCGGCGGCGTTAATGGCCAGGCCGGCGCGGTCAAGATGGGCATCGCCCGCGCCTTGCTCGTGTTCAATCCCGAACTCCGCGCGCGTCTCAAGAGCGAAGGATTCCTCACGCGTGACTCCCGCGGCAAGGAACGCAAGAAATACGGGCAGAAGGGTGCCCGCAAGCGCTTCCAGTTCAGCAAGCGCTAAAGAAAGTTTCGGTTTCGAGTGGCGGTTTCGGCAGACGCTGGCGGCTCGAAACACTGTGGCTCAAGATCAAGGTTTCACTTTCGAGCTGGTTCTTGCTGAAACTCGAAACTGAAACTGAAACTTTGTTGTTCAATTTCCCGTCCCGTCACCTGGGGCGGGACGGGAGTAATCGTGGCCCCGTGCCACGATGCAATCCAATAAGGAGGTTGATTGGCTACCATCACCATGAAGGAGTTGCTCGAAGCGGGTGTCCACTTCGGGCACCAGACCAAGCGCTGGAACCCCAAGATGAAGGAATTCATCTTCGGAGAGCGCAACGGCATTTATATTATTGACCTGCAGAAGACGCTGAAGATGTTCAAGGAGGCGTCCAGGTTTGTGCAGGATATGGCCGCCGAAGGCAAGATCCTGCTGTTCGTCGGCACCAAGCGCCAGGCGCAGGACGCCATCGCCGAAGAGGCGCAGCGCTGCAACATGTACTACGTCAACCAGCGCTGGCTGGGCGGCCTGCTCACCAACTGGGTCACCGTCCAGAAATCGGTGAAGCGGCTCAAGGAACTCGACGAGATGGCCACCGACGGCCGCTACGAGCTGCTCCCGAAAAAAGAGGTCATCAAGCTGGAGCGCGAGCGCAAGCACCTCCAGGCGAACCTTGCCGGCATTAAGAACCTGTCGCGCCTGCCCGACGCCATCTTCGTCATTGACTCCAACAAGGAGCAGATCGCCGTGCGTGAGGCGCGCAAGCTGGGCATTCCCGTGGTCGCCGTCGTGGACACCAATTGCGATCCCAGCGAAGTGGATTACGTTATCCCCGGCAACGACGACGCGCTGCGCGCCATCCGGCTGTTCGCCTCCAAGGTCGCCGATTCCGTCGTCGAGGGCGCCCAGGCCGCCACCGACAAGCAGGTCGCTGAAGTCCAGGCTGCGCAGCAGGCCGAAGCCGCTGCGGGTGAGGCCGCCGCCGAAGGCGCCGCTGCCGAGCCCGCCACCGAGGACGTCAGCATGGAAGACGTGCTGGGCGGCGGCGTGCGCAAGCAGCCTGCCCCGGCTGACGTTGAGGTCGACGAGGCTGAGGTGCGTCACGCCGAGGCGCATACCAAGTAGTTTCTATGGGTTGTCATTCCGAGCGGGCTTCAGCCCGCGAGGAATCTGCTGTTGAACGACGGCACACATCGCGACCCGCGCGCGATCCCGGCGCGGGTCTAAGTTTGTTCGAGATCATAGATGCCCGTCGTGACGACCATGCCCGAAGACCCCAGCGGTCGTTGCACGAAACACCCAGGGTGCGCATTGGCCGCTGGCCACCAAGGGCCGTGTAGAGTAATAGGGAAAGGATCAGAAATGGGCACTACCGCCGCCAACATTTCCGCCGCACAGGTTCGTGAGCTCCGCGACAAGACCGGCGCTCCCATGATGGATTGCAAGAACGCCCTGGTCGAAGCCAAGGG
>JAIQFM010000084.1 GCA_020073285.1 Terriglobia bacterium
AACCTGCCGTAGGACTGCCATCCGTTGATGATCCACGGCTCGATCTTCAGTTTTTCGGTGGGAAACCACTGAATGCGCAAGCCATTGAAGAACCATGGCGTGTTGGACGACACATACGACGGCTGGTAAGCCCAGTTATCGAAGTTGTAGTAGCTGAACAGGCCGATGTAGGACACGAAGATGCCCGCGTCGATGTTGAGCCCATGGCTTACATCAAAGTGGTATCCGCCGTAGGCTTCCGATACGTACTTGTACGCGCCGCGGAGGTCCCACTGGCCACGACCAGGGCTGGCGTCATTGCGTGGCGTGGTGACGCCGAACATGCCATTCATGGTCAAAACTCTGCCGCGAACATTCTGCCAGTGGAAGTCGCCGCCAAAACTGATCTGCTCTACCTGAAATTCATTTGAGCGGAAGATCTCACTCGACCCGCCCATCGAGTCATCCCTCGGATGATTGAAACTGTGCACAAAGTGAGTGTCGAACCTGATTTCCGGGGTGAAGAACTTCGAGTCCCAGACCGCATCCTTGTTGCGCGCGGTGCCGTTGAGCCAAGTCCAGTCCGCGTAGGCAAACGGCTCGGCTTTCGCGGGCTTATCGGGCTGGGCGGGTTCGGTCGCCGAATTGGCGGCTGCCGCTGTTTCGCCTTGCGCACTCGGCGCCTTGATTCCTGCGGTGACGAGCGACGCGACCGCGGGAGACGATGCTTGCGCGTTCTTCGCCTTCAGTTCCGCCTCTAGCTGCTCGATGCGTGCCTGCATTGTCGCCAGCGCATTGGCAACTGCGGGTGGTATCTGCTGTTCGTCGACGGCAGGTGACCCGTCAGCCGGTTTGCTGCTGCTCGTGCCGGCGGAATGATCGAACAACCCGAATGACGGTTGTGCGCCGGCTTTCGCCTGAGCGCCAAGCTGCGCTGGGGTTTGGGCGTAACTATGCGGCGCCTGCGCCAATGCAAGACTCAATACGACGATGGAACGAACAGTGGAGAGTGCCACGGTCTTACGCAACCAAGTACTCATATCGTTCTGACCAGATTCCTTTCTTCTTTTATGTCGCGGTTTACTTCACTGAGTGCACCCGCATTTTTTGTCCGGCAACTTGCAAGCTGTGGCCGGTTGTTATCTATCAACAGGGCTGTAGTAGCCTTTCTTCGCGTAAATCCGGAGTTTTCTCGGTTTCGTGGCATTCATCTCGACTTTGATCTTGTGCCACTTTCCGTCTCGCATCGACTTGTCGGGGAGATAACCGAGCACGTACTGCGTCCGGAGTTCCTCGCTGATTTGTCTCACTGCCCGATGGAGATCGTTCGAGTCATGGGTGAGGAACGCCCGCCCGCCCGTGGCACTGGTAACCTCATCAAGCGCCAACAGCCCCGATCGTTCTTCGTTGGTTTTGGGGAACCTTTCGAAGATGTCGATGGCGTAGAGCTGCACGTCCGCTTCCTGCAGCACCGACTTGATCTCAGCCTGTGTGTAGCGGCTGGAATTGTCGCCGCCATCGGAAATCACCAGCAGCGCCTTCTTGCCATACCGCGCTGTGCGCATCTCTTGGAGCCCTAAATAGACGGCATCCCAGAGGGCTGTCTCGCCACCAGGCTGAATGGGTTGCAAAACCGATTTGATCTCCTCCAGGGAATCGGTGAAATGAGTGAGCAAGCGCGGCTTGTCGGAGAGAGTTACCACTGCGAACTCATCTTGCGGATTCGAGGACCTGAAAAATTCGATTGCGGCGCTGCGAGCTTGCTCAAACTTGTTTGCCATGCTGCCGCTGGCATCCACGACGACAGCGACGGAGATCGGTAAATCCTCGGAGGAAAAATAGCGAATGTGCTGGGGATTCCTGTCGTCAGCAAGCAGAAAATCGCTGGCTCTCAGGTCGTGTACAAGACGGTCATGGGAGTCGGTCACGGTAACATTTACCAGCACCAGATCGACGCTGCTTTTGAACGCGCGCTGATGTTCAGGCTGGCGTGGGGCATTGATCCGCGGGAGGATGCGGACTTCATCCGGGGAGACTTGAGCGAGTACCGGCGGCCGAAGTACAGCAGCAAGAACCGTTACACTGGCCATCCAGACTAGTAGCTTCAGGACCAACCGCCCTGACCCGGCTTGACTCTGGCGAAGTCGCTCCAGTTCCCCCAACTCTCGCCACACTACCCGCAGCAAGTAAGCGAGCGCTCCGATTGCACCCACTGCAAGAGCACCTTCCACAGATCTGAGCATGCTGTTTCCCGCCGTCCTCATTCCTTTGCGAATGGTTTATCGAACCCGGTTCGGTATAACGCCCACCAGGATCACGACTGAACCGTTCATCGCCTCGCCTCCCGTCTTGCGCTCTCTTGTCCACAGCTACACTGCTGCAGGCTCGAAGCGATAGCAGACCCAAGGTTCGGTACGGATATACCGCGAGCCGGCGACCGTTTGAAGCTTCTTGCGCAGACCGAGCAGAGTTGGCAGCATTTCAACCTGGCGCACTTGATGGTCGCCGCATCGTGTGCTGAGCTTGGTGTGCGATGTAATGATTCGCTTGGGGTGTGCGGCCATAAAAACGAGCAGGTCGAATTCTTCCGGGCTCAGGCTGAGCTCGCGATCCCGAATCCGCACGCTGCGGTTATCGAGGTCGATTCGAAAATCGCCAACTTCGATCAGATGAGCGTCTTTATTCTCTTCGACACTCTTCCGGAAGAAACGGCCCAGTCGCCGAATTCTGGGTGTGACATTCTGGCTCGCCATGTTGGCCTTCTTCTCGGTCGGTGCGGTTACGCCCGACCCAACCACGCTGAACGGACCTGATTCGGTCGCTCGCCTTGCACTTCGATTGGATATCGAGAGGCGTAAATTTCGAATAAAACGTTAATAAAACTTTCGTAAAGACGGGCGGCGCTCGCTTTACGAACTTTTTATGGATTCCTTATTCAAACTTTACGGGGTCGGTTATCAAATCAGAGAAGCTGGATTCAATCGTTTCAGCAGGTCTTTCTTGACGAGAGATGGAAAATGAGTCTTACCGTGGCAATGCTCGGCTTCCTCTTTTTGATGGCTATGCTGCTGGTGAGGTCCTGCAGTCTCGGTCGGCTGTCTCTATCAAAGCGCCCACAGCGCCGCCCGCGACCTGAGCAGAGAACTGCACCCTCGCTGCATGCTACTCATCTGCGGGATTGAAGCGCACACGACCGTTGGGCCTCATGCGATCAAATTCAAGTGATTGTTTTTGTGGAGCTTGAGGTTGGTTGCGGGGGGTGGATTTGAACCACCGACCTTTGGGTTATGAGCCCAACGAGCTACCAGACTGCTCCACCCCGCATTGCGATGATAGCAATGAGAGCGGCGATGGTCAAATGCTGCGGCAGCGTCGACTGGCCACCAAATGCGCCGGGCGTTCCCAATCTGAAAACTGAGTTGCAATCGAGAGGGTCACCTCAGTAGCCGCGCGTCTTGTCCACCACATTGAGCAGCGGTGCGCCAGCCAGGAAGCGGCGCAAGTTCTCGGAAATGAGCGCGTAATGACGCTCCCAGAGTTTGTCGGTGAGGGCCGCGCTGTGCGGCGTGATGACCACATTCTCCGTCTTCCACAGCGGAGAATCCGGCGGCAGCGGTTCTTGCTCGAAGACATCCAGCGCAGCGCCTGCAATTCGGTGCTGTCGCAAAGCGTCCAGAAGCGCCGCCTGATCGACCAACGCGCCGCGGCTGACATTGATCAGGTAAGCGTCGGGTTTCATCTGCCGCAGACGCTCGGAATTGATCAGGGCGCGCGTGCGCGGCGTCAGCGGCGCGGCCAGCACAATGTAATCCGACGTATGAAGTATTTGTTCTAGTTCATTGGGTGTAAATACCTTAGCTATTGATTGATCCTGCGCTTTGTCGGCGTGCTCGCGGACGGCGATCACCTTCATGCCGAGCCCGGCGGCGCGCTTGGCGGTTTCCAGGCCGATGCTGCCCACTCCGACCAGGCCAAGCGTCGCGCCGGCGATCTCGCGCGGGTGGGGCGACTCCCGCCAGATTTGATCCTGCGCCCACGTGTTTTGCTGCTGATAGCGGAATGCGGACGGAAGGCGTTTCGCCAGGGCAAGCACCAGCGCGATGACGTGCTCGGCGACAACCGGACCGTGAACGTCGCGGGCGTTGGTGACCACAACGTCGCTGGCAACGATTTCTGGGATCATCAGCGCGTGCACCGCAGCCGCGGGTGAATGAATCCAGCGCAGCTTGCGCGCTGCCCGCAGGTGCTCGGAGCGAAGCGACCAGGTAACGGCGATGTCGGACTCGCGCAGGTCGGCTTCGATGTTGCCGTATTCCTTCCGCTGTACGACCTCGAGGCCGGGAAAGTCTTGGCGCAGGCGTTCGCCAAACCAAGGCGGCGCTTGCCAGAGCTCGAACGGGTGATAGACGACGATGAGGACTTTCATGATCAGGCGATCTCGGGATCAGGTGATCTGGTGATCTGCTCGAACGTCACTCAGTGTTTCTTGGTGTGAGAGCGCGCGGTTTCTCGAGAGGCAGAGAAAATGCAAACGAGTTCTTCGGCTTCAGTACACAACCCCGCCAAGAGTTCGGGTCGAATCATTCCATTGTCGCGCAGACATTCAAGCCAGAAAAGACTTTCATCGGCTTCTTCCAGCACCACGCTGATCTTGGAAACGAAATCTGGCTGGGAGCGGGAACGATTGGTAGCGCGGTAGTTTGCTGCGACTGCCGTAGCCGAACGCAAGAGCTGCTTGCCAATAACTTGTGCCTCCGGAGTTCGCGGCAAGGATCGAAACAAACGAATGACACGGTAAGCGAACCGCTTTGTCCGTTCTCGCAGCTCTTCCTGTGGCGTACTCATTAATTCCTCCGCGATTCTTTGTTCCAGATCACCCGATCACCAGATCACCCGATCTTTCGCAGGTCCTTACCCGTCATGTCCTGCGGTTGCGGGATGCCGAGCATGGCGAGGATGGTCGGCGAGATGTCCTGCAGGGCGCCGTCCCGGCGCAACGAGAAGCGCTTCCCTTCCTCGCTGACGATGATGAGCGGCACGGGATTGGTGGTGTGGGCGGTGTGGGGGCCGCCGGTGGCGGGGTCGATCATCTGCTCGGCGTTGCCGTGGTCGGCGGTGACGATGATGGCGCCGCCCTTCTGGCGCACGGCGCGGCACAGCTCGCTCAGGCAGGCGTCCACGGTTTCGACCGCCTTGATGGTCGGCGGAATTTTCCCCGAGTGCCCGACCATGTCGGCGTTCGCGAAATTGACGATGATGACGTCGAACGCCCCTTTCTCCACCGCCTTCACCACGGCCTCGGCAATGCCCGGCGCGCTCATCTCCGGCTTGAGATCGTAGGTGGCGACCTTGGGCGAGGGCACCAGCTCGCGCTCTTCGCCGGGAAACGGCTGCTCTTGGCCGCCATTGAAGAAATACGTCACGTGCGCGTACTTCTCGGTTTCGGCGACGCGCAGGTTGCGCAAGTTCAGGTTCGCCATCACGTTCGCCAGGATGTTGTGCAGTTCTTCCGGCGGCACGACGTACGGCAGGGTGAACGCCTTGTCGTATTGCGTCATGCAGACGTAGTGCAGGTTTTTCGGCGTTTCGCTGCGCGGGATGGTGGCGTCGAGTGCGGCGGCGTCGGGGAGATCGCTGCCGCCGTTGGGCGCCAGTCCGCTCTCGCGGGCCAGGGCGCGCGTGATCTGGCGGGCGCGGTCGGCGCGGAAGTTGAACATAAGGCACGCGTCTTCGTCGCGGATGGTGGCTAGCGCCTCGCCGCGATTGTCGGTGACCACGAAGGGCAGAACGAACTCGTCGGTGACATCGCGGTTGTACGATTCCTTCACGCCCTGCACCGGATCGATGTAGCGTCCGCCTTCACCGATTCCTTTCACCATGGCGTTGAATGCCTTGGCCTCGCGCTCCCAGCGCTTGTCGCGGTCCATGGCGTAGTAGCGGCCCTCGACGGAGGCGATTTTGCCGACGCCGTACTCGCGCATTTTCTGCTGAAGCTGCTCGACATATCCGGCGCCGCTGGTGGGCAGCGTGTCGCGGCCGTCCATGAAGCAGTGGACGAGAACGCGCTCCACGCCGTTCTGCTTGGCCATGCGCAGCAGCGCGAATAGATGCTTGATGTGCGAGTGCACCCCGCCGTCGGAGAGCAGGCCGAACAGGTGCAGCCGGCGCCCGCCGGAGCGCGCGTACTTCATGGCGCCCATCAGGACGGGATTGGTGAAGAAGTCTCCCTTCTCCATCATCAGGTCGATGCGCGTGATATCCATGTACACCACGCGCCCGGCGCCGATGTTGAGATGTCCGACCTCGCTGTTGCCCATCTGGCCGTCGGGCAGGCCGACGAAGCGCCCGCTGGTGCGGATGAGGGTATTGGGATAATCGGTCAGAAGCTTGTCGAAGGTCGGCTTGCGTGCCAGGGAAATGGCGTTGGCCTTGGACGACGGAGCGTAGCCCCAGCCATCGAGGATGACGAGGATGAGAGGTTTGGGGCGATTCATGGTAGCGAGGATTGTAAAGGATGCGTGGCGTGCGTGCGCGACTCGGAATGGCCGATCCAGGGCCAAACGCGGCTCCATTTGCGAAAACTATCCTGCTTTACTTACGGCGGAGTACGGGGTAGGATCGAGCTTGAGTGAGCGCTTCTCTCCTCTTTCAGACAGATCTTCTGAGCAGTCAGCCCATCATCAGCGGTGGCGACACACGTCCATCCCTGCCGCTACAGGCAGCCCGCGAGGGATTTATGAATTGCTCGGAGTGCACGGCTCTCGACCGCACCCTCAAAGCGGCGCTCGCTCAGTACGTCGAGGCCCGTTCGGCAGCGTACTATCGAGTCAGCACCGAATTTGCCGCGATAAAACAGGTGGATATGGAGCGTGCCAAGGCCAGCGTGCAAGAGCACGAATTGGTGTGCCGCTTCGCCGCTCAGGTGGGGCCAGCCACCGACATCGCCGGACAGCGGCTAGGGAAGCAATCCCTTGACGAGGACGACGCGCGCTAGCCTATGCCTAAGCTGAGAAGGCAACTTCGAGAGGATCACGCGGAAGCTAGTATTTCGATCTGGAAGGAGGCTCTGTTTGGGGTCGAGCTCCTTCTCTTGCACACCGCGCCGGTTTTTTACGGGCTGGGCGTACCGCGCGGCGACCGCTCGGCAGTGGTGCTCATTCCCTGCTTTCTCGGCACTGACCCGCAGATGGGCCACCTGCATCATTGGCTTAATCGCATCGGGTACCGGGCATATTTCTCGCGCATTGGCGTGAATGCGGGATGTCCGAATCTGTTGGTGCGCGAGCGTCTGGCTCCAACCATCGACAGGGCTCTGGCCGCGACCGGGCGGAAAGTCCATCTCATCGGGCATAGTCTGGGAGGCGTGATGGCCCGCTCCATTGCCGCCAACCGGCCGAAAGACATTGCTTCCGTCATCACCCTGGCTGCCCCGTTCCGCGGAACCGTGGCTCATAGGAGCATCCTGTGTGCCGCCGAATCCGTCCGGAAGGAGACCCTGTACGAGCACGGCGCTCGGGTTTTATCCGACTGCTACACGCCACGCTGCACTTGCGAATTTGTCAATTCGCTGCGCCACAAATTGCCTGCTTCGGTGGCCAGAACCGCCATTTACACGCGCGCCGACGGAGTCGTGGACTGGCGATATTGCCGCACCGGAGACGACCAGAGTGACTTCGAAGTCCCAGGTACACACGTCGGACTGGTTTATAACTCTTCCGTTTACACCATCATCGCCAATCGCCTCGTCGAGGCAGGCTCCACCAAGCCGGCCATCCGGGCGGCCCGCGCGTAACCGCCTATTGGTGCAGCGGCTAATTTGATTTACGCTCCCGCGTCTTCCGCCAACTCCCCGTGGTAGTTCAGCGCTTCCAGCCCCAGGAATCTCGCGCCGTCGCCGAGTTCTTCTTCGATGCGCAGCAATTGGTTGTACTTGGAGACGCGGTCGGTACGCGAAGCGGAGCCGGTCTTGATCTGGCCCGCGGCGGTGGCAACCGCCAGGTCGGCGATGAAGGTGTCCTCGGTTTCGCCCGACCGGTGCGAGATGACGTAGGTGTAGCTGTTACGCCGCGCCAGATCGATGGCGTCGAGGGTCTCGCTCACCGTGCCGATCTGGTTCACCTTGATGAGAATGGAATTGGCGACGCCGAGATCGATGCCGCGCTCCAGCCGCTCCGGATTGGTGACAAAAATATCGTCGCCGACAAGCTGAATGCGGTCGCCAATTTCCTTGGTCAGCGCCGCCCAGCCTTCCCAGTCGTCTTCCGCCAGGCCGTCCTCGAGGGAAACGATGGGGTAATCGCGCACCCACTTTGCCCAGTAGCACACCATGTCGTCGGAGCTTTTCATCGACTGATCCGATTTCTTAAAAACGTACTTGCCGTCCTGGTAAAACTCGCTGGCGGCGGGATCCAGCGCGATGGCAATGTCCTCCCCGGCGCGGTAGCCCGCCTGTGTAATGGCCTCCAACACCATCTCGATCGCCTCGACGTTCGATTTCAGTGAGGGCGCGAAGCCGCCCTCGTCGCCCACCGAAGTGTTGTAACCGTGCTTCTTGAGCACGCCCTGCAGCATATGGAAGGTCTCGACGCCCCAGCGCAGCGCTTCCTCAAACGTTTCCGCGCCGACGGGCATGACCATGAATTCCTGAAAGTCCACGTTGTTGTCGGCGTGTGCGCCCCCGTTGAGGATGTTCATCATCGGGCACGGCAGCAGATTGGCGTTGAGCCCCCCGAGATAGCGATAGAGCGGCAGCTTGAAGGCTTCGGCGGCGGCGCGCGCGCACGCCATGGAGACGGCGAGGATGGCGTTGGCGCCCAGGCGTCCCTTGTTCTCGGTGCCGTCGAGTTCGATCATCTTGTTGTCGATCGCCTGCTGCTCGGCGGCGTCCAGGCCGGCGAGCGCGTCAGCGATATCGGTATTCACATTCTCCACTGCCTTCAGCACCCCCTTGCCGACATACACGCTGGGGTCGCCGTCACGCAGTTCGATTGCCTCGTGCTCGCCGGTGGAAGCGCCGCTGGGAACGATGGCGCGTCCGACGGTGCCGCCGGAGAGCCACACCTCGGCTTCGACGGTGGGATTGCCGCGTGAGTCCAGCACCTGGCGTCCGTGAATTTCAGCGATGTTGGTCATGGATGATTTCTCCGTCGGATAAGGCTGGGGCGAAACCGGGGCGCGCTTGGGGTCGTACTGCGGAAGCGGACCCTCCCGTGAAAACGAGAGCTGCCGCCCCGTCAAATAGCCCGTCCCCGTATAGATTTTTGCCATGCTTCTCCAAAACTCTCGATTATAGCGAACGCCGACGGTCGATGGCGGTGGCCCGCAGTCACGCAGCTCCGTTTGCTTACTCGGTACCAGGTACTCGGTACTCCCCTGATTCCCGTATTTCTTAGGCTATTGTGCCGGTTTTGCCGGTGATCTAAAGTCGCAGCCGTGACGCACCACAGCTCAACCCTGGACCTGGGGGATCGCGCGCCGGAGTTTACGCTCACCTCGGCGAACGGGATGGGCGAAGTGTCGCTCGGGAAACTGCTGCAGCGCGGGCCGGTGGTGGTCGAATTTCTTCGCGGCACCTGGTGACCGAACTGCGTGCAGCGCATGGCTCAGGTTGAGCCAATCAAGAACGAGTTGGCGGCGCTGGGAACGTCGCTGGTGTACATCGCGGCCCAGAAGCGCGGCGTGGTGTTCCATCCCGAAAAATATTTCGCTGAGCATCCGATCTCGTTTCCATTCCTGCTCGACGAAGATCGGCGCGTCACCAAGGCGTACGGCGTGTACCACGCGATCGGGTTGGACGCGTTCGATATCGCGCACCCGGCGACCTTAGTGGTGGAGCGCGGCGGAATAATTCGCATGATTTATGTCGGCATAAGCCAGCGCGACCGTATGCCGGTACAGGCAATTCTGAAAGTGCTTCGGGCAATCCCGAAGGAGGCGAAATGAAGAAGGCTCTGGCACTGCTTCTGTGCGTGGCAATGGCTGCGCTCGCGGCGGCACAAACCGAAAAACCGAGCGCCGCTAGGACGCGGGACCAAGCTCCAGCGGTCGCGACGGAAACACCCGACCTGGCCGCAATTTCTCCGGCTGCGAGCGGTGTGGAACCCATGGCGGCGCTGCCGGTGGGAACAACGGTAAAAATGAAGCTGGTGACGCCGATCTCAACCCGCACCAACAAGGCCGGGGATCGCTTCTCCGGCCGCGTGACCGAGGCGGTGACGCTGAACGGGCGGACGATCATTCCGGTCGGCGCGGCGCTGGAGGGTAAGATCGCGCGCGCCGATGAGCACCGCCGGATTCGCGGCACCCCGACCATCGACTTGCGACCCGAAACGGTCATCATGCCCAGCGGCGACCGCCACGCGCTGAACGCGGTCATTGTGGACACCGACGCGCGGCCGGATGTGGATGTCAATGACGAAGGCAAGCTCAAGGGCCGCGGCCACGACGCTCGCGACTGGAAAGAGACCGGAATTGCGAGTGGCGCTGGGGCCATTGCCGGCGGCGTGACTGCCGGCGGACACGGCGCGCTGATCGGCGCCGGCGTGGGCGCGACCGCGTCGGTAGTGCACTGGCTCGTCAAGCGGCGTTCCGCCGAACTGCCCGCGGGAACCGAGATCATCATGGAACTGAGCCGTCCCATGTCGCTGGGCGCGAGCGGCGCCGGGCAATAGCAACGATTACAATGAGAGCGGTCACGTGCCTGGCCGCATTCATGCTGCTTCGACTCGCCATCGTTGTTTGGTTCGTGTTGGCGCTCGCCGGCTGCCAGCGCGAGGCGTACTCCCGCTCCAACAGCGGGTTCTCTTCCCTCGACAAACAGGTTTTCTACGATTTCCGCTCCCATGAGCCGGCGGCGGATTCCAAGCTGGACCCCGCGAACACGCGGAAAATCCTCTCCGCCGTCTTTCCCGCCTACCTGTCCGCCATGCGCGCGTGCAAGGCCGGCCCGGAAGCGAATCAGCCGGGGCAGATTGTTCCCACCATTCGCGGCGCCGCCGAAGGCTCCTTCACCGCCGCCGGACTGCAGCAAACCGTGTACCTGATCGACGTGGGCGAGTGCAGCCGGGACCCGGTTGTCTCGACCCGGCGCCTGGTAGTGTTCTCCGCGGGCGCGTTGACCGCCAACGTGGAAGCTCCCCTGGGCGCAGGAATCCTGCGGACCTACGACCTGAATGGCGATGGCAAAAATGAATTGCTGTTACAGGACGGCCGTACCGGGCAGGGCGAGTTGATCGAGATCGCGAAGCTGGTCGAGTTCGACAAAGACAAGCTGGTCATCGTCGAAGATTTTGGACAGATCTACGACGACACCTGCGACACCGATCTGCCGTCGAAATCGATCGGCGCCAGCGTGGTGTACTACCTGCCTCCGCCCGCCGGCCAGAAGGCGCGCTTCACACTGGAGCTGTACCGCGCCCCCTGTCCCGCGAAAGGTCGGCAGCCGCAATGGAAGCGCTCTGCCCCACAACCCAGTAAGGCAAAGCCTCAATGAGGGCGCTGGAGGAAGTCGCCTGAAGCCTGCAGCCTGGCGCCTGAAGCCCGAAGCCTTCTTCCTGAAGCCCGCTTAGCTGAACGCGCTGTAATTCATCGCTCCGGCCGACATCTCGTCTTCCGATATAATAGCCAGATCCATCGTGCCCTCCACCGGCAAGGCGTCCACCGGCAGCCGGTCGCGCCACAGGCTGAAGCGCAGGCGCAGAATCTGGCCGACCGTGGCGCCGAGCAGCGCCAACGGAATTTGGAACTCGAAATTCTTGTACAGCGTCACGCGCACCGTATTGTTGTAGGGAACGCTGGAGCCGGCGATCTCGGTTTCCGAGTCCGCCGCGCGCAACCGCCACGACGTGATGGCGCGGTTTTCGACCTTCAATTCCAGGCGAACCGATGCCGGAGCGTTGTCGATGACCATCTTGCGTGCGCCGGGCGCCGCGGCCCGCGCTTGCTGCTCCGGCGCGGTGCGATCGCAGGTCACGATGAGCTCGAACTCCTCCTGCGGAATGCCGCCGATAAAATCCAACCGGCCGTACAGAAAATCTTCGTCGATGCCGGCGTAGATGGCGTCCAGCAGGAAGACTTTGCCGTGCATGGCGCCGGCTCGGCGGTCGGCGGTGTACATGGCAGCGCCGATCCAGTCGAAGTAGCGGGTGAAGTCGGCGCGCACGCGCGGATGGATGTACGCCGTCTGCGGCGCAAACGTGGGGCGCGCAATTCCGCCCGCAATCGGCTGCGCCAGGTTAACCGGCGGCGCGGCGCCCAGCGTCTGGTAAACGTTTGACAGGTGCTTGCGATAGAGTTCGTCGAAGTCGCGGTCGTTGGCGGAGTGGTGTTCCGGGCCGTACCACCAGTTCCAGTCGCTGCCCTCGGCAATCAGGATTTCCTCGAACGCGAGCTGGCGCTTCTCCGCCGGCGCCGCCGGCGCAGCCTGCGTATAGAACGCGCGCGCCGCCGCCAGGTAATCCCACGCCTTGTTGTCCTCCGGCGCTCCGATCCAGACGTCGAAATTGGCGCTGATCCACGACCCCGGAACCAGCGAGCCGAGCTTGGGCGCGTTCTGATGCCGCTCGATGGCCTCGCTGACGGTGACCACCTCCAACCCCGGGTCGCGCTGCAGCGCGTCGTAGATCCGGCGCAGAAACTCGCGGCCGGAGCGCGGGTAGTACTCCCACGCGTTTTCGCCGTCCAGAATGATCGGCACCAGCGCGTCCCTCCGCTGCCGCAGCACCGGCTCGGCCGCACGCTTGATGCTGCCGATGAAATGGTTGGCGGCGTCCTGCGCGTTCATCCCCGAATACACGAAGCCGATCAGGTCCGACAGCGTGTGGTCGCGGAAGACAAGGTTCATGCGGGTCGCGCCCTTCTCGTACAAGTACGGAGCGTAGAGGCGCTCCGCACCGCCGGGCCCGAGTTGGCCAAACCCGTCGCGGGCGAAGTTGTAGCCCAGCGTGCGCCCGAGCACGCCTTCGTCGGTGGCCATCCAGCGAATGCCGGCCTGGGATGCGATCTCCAGTACCTGCTCCGACACGCTGCCCTCCGACGGCCACACTCCGCGCGGACGCTTGCCGAACAGGCGCTGGTGCAGGTCGAGCCCGCGTACCAATTGTTCGCGCGCGTCCTCCGGATGACGGTAGGGAGTCTGCGGAAGAGGCAGGCCCGGATGCGAGACCGCGCCCTGGCCCGTGTCGCACACCAGCGGCAGGATGGGATGGTAAAACGGCGAGGTCGAGATCTCGATTAGGCCACGCTTGGACGCCGCCGCGTACGCCGGCAACACGGCAGCCATTATCTCGCGCTGCTTGGCGGTGACGAACTCCTGGTCCTGTCGCGAGTACTTCCGCTCTTTCTTGACCAGCGCCGCGACCTCGGGCTGCTCCAGGAAAAATTCGTCGAACCAGGCCAACTGCGAGACCACCTGGAGATCGGCGAAGTCCTGCGTCTGGAAAAGGCGCTGCGCGCGCAGGGAATCCTGCCCGGCGCCGCGAAACATGTCCCATAACTCGCGATAGCGCGGATATCGCCCGATCATGTGCAAGGGATTGGCGAAGAAAAGGTAGTCGAGAGCGAAGCGCCGCTCCTCCGGCGAGAGCTCTCCCGCAGGCTTGGTGGCGATGTTGAGAAAGGGATCGTGCGCGCTGCCGGCGACGTAGTCCTCGATCTGCGTGATCAGCGCGGGCACCAGGTTGAAGGTCTGGTGGGCATGAGGGAATTCGTCCAGCAGCTTGACCATGCCGTAGTAATCCTTGAGCCCGTGCATGCGCACCCACGGCAGGCGGTATTCTCCCGTCACCAGGTCCTTGTAGAAGGGCTGGTGCATGTGCCAGAGGATCACGACGCGGAGAGTGGGCATGGTCAGTAACCGGTGGCCTGGGACCAGACGGCAGAGCCGGGCGGAAACAGGTTCATTGTCATCTTCCGTTGATCGAGAGTAGTACAGAGTAATCCACGTAAGGCGGTGGAGGCAAAACCCGTGCTAGACTGGGCCTTGAAACTGGTCGCCAGAGCCGATTCCTCGCGGGGCTAAGGCCCGGCTCGGAATGACAAATCCAAGGCGAGGATGTTTCGCACGCTGACACCGTGCGCTTCCGCCATGCGCATCCTGACCCGCTACATTCTGGGCGAGGTACTCTCACACGCGCTGATCGCCGCGGCGGTGTTCACCTTCGTCATCTTTCTGCGGGACCTGGAGCGCATCCTCGAACTGGTGGTGCGCAACAGCGCGCCGCTGCCCAGCGTCGCCGAAATTTTCTTCTTCACCTTGCCGGGCGCGCTCACGGTCACCGTGCCCATGGCAGTGCTGGTCGGAATCCTGATCGGACTGAGCCGTCTGGCCGCGGACAGCGAAGTCACCGCCATGCGCGCCAGCGGCATCGGGCCGGGAACGTTTGTCCGCATTCTCGCCATCTTCGTGATCGTCGCCTGGGTGCTGGCGCTCACTAACAACTTGTTCGTGGCGCCGCGCTCGGCGGCCGCGTTCGCGCGACTGCAGAACAAGCTGAAGAGCAGCCAGGTGTCGTTTGAAATCCAGCCGCGCGTCTTCTACGAGGACTTCAAGAACCTCGTGCTCTACGTCCAGGACGCCAGCAGCGCCCAGGGCGCGGCGCTGTGGAAGGGCGTCTTCGTCGCCGACATTTCCAACCCGTCGGCGCCCAGAATCACGCTGGCGCAGTCGGGCTTGGCGGTCAGCGAGGGACAGGACAAGCTTCGCCTGCACCTGGAGAACGGCTCGCAGCACGAAACCGCGCCCCGCCAGCCGGAACAGTACGCCATCTCCACCTTCGCCGAAACCGACATGCCGATTGCGCTTCCGGTGGTGCAACGGCAGGCCGGCGCCGTCGCTCCCGCGGCCGAGATGAGCACCGGCGAACTGCTGGAGCGCGTTCGCAACAACGGGCCGCGGAGCCGCGCCTACGCCATCGAGTTCCATCGCCGCCTGGCGCTGCCCACCGCCTGCATCGTGCTCGCACTGGTGGGAATTCCGCTGGGGCTTTCGGCGAAAAAGGGCGGCAAGAGCACCGGCTTCGTGCTCACCATCGGACTGGTATTCCTGTATTACTTCCTCTCGCTGGCGGGACTGTCCATGGCGCGCCAGGGCAAGACGTCGGCCGCACTCGGCCTCTGGCTCGGCAACATCGTCTTTCTGGTCGGCGGGCTGTTTCTGTTGTGGCGCTCCGAGCGCATGCCGCTCAACATCGTTTCCCTGCGCGCTTGGTCGTCCGAACTGCTGGGCAAAGTGAAAGTGACGGTTCCAGTGTCGGGGCGCGGCGAGGGCGGAGCGTTCGAGCGCGCGGCCAACCGCAAGCGCATGTTCAGCGCGCGCTTTCCGCTCCTCATTGACGACTACATCCTGCGCGACTTTTTCGCCTATCTCGGGATGATCCTCAGCACCTTCCTGGTGCTGCTGCTGGTATTCACCTTTTTCGAGCTGCTGGGCGACATCGTGCGCAACCGCGTGCCGCTGGTCATGGTCGGGCAGTACCTGATCAACGTTACCCCGTACTTCATCTACAACACCGCCCACATCAGCGTGCTGCTGGCGGTGCTGGTCACCTTCGGCCTGATGCAGAAGGCGAACGAGATCACGGCCATGAAGGCCACCGGCATCAGCATCTATCGCGTCATCCTGCCGGTGATGGTCATCGCCGCCATCCTCTCCACCGGGCTGTTTTTCTTCGACCAGTTCTACCTGCCCCACGCCAACAAGCGGCAGGACGCGCTGCGCAACCAGATCAAGGGCAAGCCGGCACAAACCTTTCTGCGCCCCGATCGCAAGTGGATCTTCGGCCAACGCTCCGACATTTATTATTACGAGTTTTTCGATGCCGACGGGAACCGCTTCGGCAGCATTTCGATTTTCGAGTTCGACCCCAAGACCTTCGCGCTGACCAAGCGCATCTACGCCACGCGCGCGCACTGGTCGGAAACGCTGCACAAGTGGGTCTTCGAACAAGGCTGGACGCGCTCCTTCCTCGGCTCCGCCATCCAGAGCTATCAGCCTTTTGATGTCGAAACCTTCGCCGAGCTCGGCGAACCGCCCTCCTACTTTAAGAAGGAAGTGAAACAATCGTCGGAGATGAATTACGAGGAGCTGAACAACTACATCCACGACCTGCAGCAGAGCGGCTTCGACGTGATCAGGTTGCGCGTCCAGTTGCAGAAGAAGTTCGCGTTCCCGATCATCACCTTCGTCATGGCGGTGTTGGCGGTGCCGTTTGCGCTCTCCGCCGGACGCCGTGGCGCGCTGGCCGGCATAGCTACTGCCGTCGGAATCGCCGTGGTCTATTTCGTGGTCTCAGGATTGTTTGAGGCGATGGGCAACACCAATCAGCTTCCTGCGGCGCTGGCCGCCTGGTCGCCCGACCTGCTGTTCGCGCTGGCGGGCGGCTACATGATCCTGAAAGTTCCCACCTAAGATGGCGAAGAAGAAAGATGATCAATGGGAAACTGTCACCGTTGACGGCGAAGAGTATCGCTGGCAGAGGAGGCACGGTTGGGTTGTAGACATGGATGTTGGAATAAAGGGAATCTCGATCTCGGTTTGGCTTGAGCCGGGAAAGACCCGGGAATTGATCGTTGACTTCCCATTCTCTGTGTATGGACTCGATCGTTCGCCGAAGCGAGCCGCCCTCATAGCCGCGTTGAGTCCGGCGATTAAGGCCGCCATTGACGCTGGATGGAGACCAGAATCGCGCGGGCGCACATTTCGGTTCAATGTGCCATGTGGCGCGGGCGCCCCCGTCCGCGATTGACGAAGTGCGTGGCATACGCGCCCCGCTGTTGGGAAGGACCTGGCTTCAGCAGTGCCAACCAGAGCCAAGAATCATGCGGGCTCTGCTCGCGTTGCACTCTTGTGTAGCCGATGTCATCCCGAGGGAGGGAGGGCTCCCGCGCGTTCTTACCAGCGCGGGAAACCCGAGTCGAGGGATCTCTGTGCGATCGGCTGCATCAATTCTGAAAGCCCCTGACTATTCTAGTTCGCCCGCTTCAGCAATTCCGCCAGCGCGCTCACGTCCTCCGGTGCGGCATCGCTTACGACGAAATACCTGAGCCCGCCCGCGCTCCAGCTTGTCACATTAAAAGACAGCGACCGCCAGGGTTCCGCCGCCGTCGGCAACAGCCGCGAGAAATCCCCGCCATCCTGCAGGATGAATACCGACAAATGGTGTTTGCGGACGCCATAAATCAGGTGCGCGCCCGGCCGGCTGTCCAGATAAACCATCCGCCCGCCGTCCAGCGTAAACGGCGACCCACCAAGCTCCGGCAAATTGAAGGTGAAGGGCAGCTTGCCCGCGAACCACGGCTTGACCGTGTGCCGGTCAGTCGAGACCACGTCCACCGGCGAGGCGCTGGCCAGCGCGGTGATGTGGCTGTCCACCACGCCGGCGATCAACCGGTTGCGCGCTGCCGTGCGTGACGGCAGCACGATCGCCAGTCCTAGCCCAATGACGACCACCGCGGCCAGCGCCAGCCCCAGCGCCCATTGCCATCCCCCGCGCGCCGGCTTGGCCTCGATCTGCTGCCGAATGCGCGCGCGCAATTCCGGAGGCGCGCTGTAACGCTTTCCCGCCAACGCCGTCACCCGCTTTTGCTGGATGATCTGCACTAACTCCGCCGTGCACGCCGGACAGCCCGACAAATGTTCTGCCATGGAGCGCATCGTTTCCGCCGGAAGTTCCGCGTCGGCATACGCGTCGAGTTTTGTTTGCCACGCTTCGCAGGTCATATCTTCTGCCTATTGCCGTGCCACGGTTCCCTTCTTCCGTGCATAGCCGGACTCAATCAGCTTCTGCCGCGCCGCCTTGCGCGCCCGCGCCAGCCGCGACATCACCGTCCCGATCGGAATCGACAGCGCCTCTGCAATGTCGTGGTACGACATTTCTTCCACGTCCGCCAGCAGCAGCACTTCGCGGGACGCCAGCGGCAGCGCTTCAATCGCCTGCTGCAGCGCCTCGCCCAGGTCCTGCGTGATCACCAGCGTCTCCGGCGTGTGCGAGGTCACCGGCAGAACGCGGTCCTCGTCGCCGGGCTCCAGCGGCTCGGTATGCGAGCTGCTCAGGCCGGTCCGCGAGGTCAGGAACGTGTTGCGCAGGATCTTGAACATCCAGGCGCGGAAATTCGTGCCCGGCCGGAACGAGCCAAAACCCTTCAGCGCCTTGGCGTAGGTTTCCTGCACCAGGTCCTCGGCGTCGTGACGGTCCTGCGCCAGCCAGTGCGCGAAGTTATAGAGCGAATCGAACAAGGGCAGGGCCAGCGCTTCGAACTCCGCATTTTTCCCGACGTCCGGCAAGTTCCACCTGTGCTAACGGTCGAGCCTGAATTTTATTCCCAATTTTTTTTTCGCGCTGCGGGAATAAATCGGCCGGCGGGCGGTTCTACACCGCGATATCCCGCAACCGGGAGGAACCATGAAAGACCTCGAACGCCGTTCGTTCTTGAAAATCTCGGGCGCCGCCATCGGCATTGGCGTCCTCTACCAGGTAGCGCCGCTGGCCTCCGCCGAAGCCGCCGAGACCTTCCGCCTGCTTGGACGCCACAGCGGCGAGGCGGTTACTCCTTTTTCCTTCGTGCAACTCAGCGACGCGCACGTCGGCTTTAACGGCCCGCCCGACCCGCTGGGCACCAAGGCGTTTGAGCGCGCGGTCGAGATGGTCAACGCCCTGCCGCAGCAGCCTGATCTGGTGCTGTTCACCGGCGATCTGACCCACGACAGCGAGGACAAGGACGTCCACTCCAAGCGCATGCGGAATTTCCGCGAGATCGCCGGCCGGTTGAAGACCAAGAAATTGATGTGCGTGCCTGGCGAGCACGATGCCGGACTCGACGGCGGCGCCCTGTTCCGCGACAACTTCGGCCCGACCCACTATTCCTTCGACCACCGCGGCGTGCACTTCATCGCCCTCGACAACGTGTCGCGCGCCAAGCCCGAGGTCGGTACCGAGCAAATCGCCTGGCTGAAGAGCGACCTGGCGCGCTTCTCCAAGTCCACGCCCATCGTGCTCTTCACCCATCGCCCGCTCTTCGATCTCAAGCCGGAGTGGGAGTGGTTCACCAGCGACGGCGACGACGTAATGAACACGCTGGCCGGCTACGAAAACGTCACCGTGCTCTACGGCCACATCCACACCGACCACGATCACCAGGAAGGGCACGTCCGGCATCTCGCCGCGCGCTCCCTCATCTTCGCCTTCCCCGAGCCCACCGCGCCGGTCAAAAAGCCGTATCCGTTCGACAAGGACCAGCCGTTTAAGCATCTCGGCATCCGTGTGGTCAGTGCCGCGCCCAAGCGCCCCATCGCGGTGCAGGACGTCGAGCTCACGCTGCGCGAGTACTCGGGGCTGAACGGCATCCAGCAGATTTTGAAATCGCCCAAGCTATAGGAGAGGGTCATGCGTTCCACTTACCGCCGAATCGTGCTCGCCTCGCTGGTCGTGCTCGCCGTCGCGGCCTTGTCACCGCAGCGCACGCGCGCGCAGCAGCCGCGGGTCATCAACATCACCGCCAAGCGCTTCGAATTCAGCCCCAA
>JAIQFM010000085.1 GCA_020073285.1 Terriglobia bacterium
CGGGACGCGGGTTTCCAGCGCGCCCTTGGGTCCCTGCACCTTCACCAGGTTGTCGTCGATGGAGACCTTCACCCCCTGGGGAATGACGATCGGCTTTCTTCCAATTCGTGACATTGTTTTTCTCTCAGCTGTCTGCTCTCAGCCTTTCGTGCCGGCTTCCAGCGGATTGGTCTTTCGGTCTGTCGGTCTATCGGTCAGTCGGTCAGTCGGTCAGTCGGTCCCCAAGCGACTAATCGACTGATAGACCGAGAGACCGGTTGTCACCAGATCTCGCACAAAATTTCGCCGCCGACGCCCTGCTTGCGGGCTTCGCGGCCGGTCATGACCCCACGCGGTGTGGTCAGGATGTTGATGCCCATGCCACCCAGCACGCGGGGAATCTCGTTGCGCCCGACATAGACGCGGCAACCGGGGCTGGAGACGCGCTGTACCCGCGAAATGGCAGCCTCGTTGTTAGCGCCGTACTTGAGGTAAACACGCAAGACCTTGCGGCCTTCCTCCTCGGTGGCCTTGAAGTTGGAGATAAAGCCCTCTTCCTTGAGGATGCGGGCCATCTCCAACTTAAGCTTGGAGGCGGGGACGTCCACCTTTTGCTGGCGGGCGCGAATGCCGTTGCGGATGCGCGCCAGGAAATCTGCGACCGGATCGGTCAAACTCATTGCTTCGCTTCTCCTCTGCCCGTTCGCTCTCATCAGTACGAGAGAACCTGCGGCAATGTTTTGCTGTCGTTGGTCGTTTGTCGCTGGTCGTTAGCGGTTCCTGCGAACGACTAACGACGAGCGACCAACAACTGCCTCTTCTACCAGGACGACTTGGAAACGCCGGGAATCTCGCCCCGCAGCGCCAGGCCGCGGAAGCACAAGCGGCAGATGCCGAACTTGCGCAGGAATCCGCGGGGACGCCCGCAGATGCGGCAGCGGTTGTGCCGCCGGGACGAGAATTTCGGTTTCCGATCGTCCTTCACTCGTTTTGCGGTTGTAGCCATGTATCTCCAATTCGTTATCGGTTTTCGGTTATCGGTTGTCGGTGCCGATGTGCCGAGAGCCGAAAATCAAGAGCCTTGCTTAAGCGCGGAAGGGCATGCCGAGGCCCTTCAGCAGGGCGCGCGCCTGGTCATCGGTGCGCGCGGTGGTCACAATGGTGACGTTCATGCCCTTCATCTTGTCCACCTTGGCGTAATCAATCTCCGGGAAGATGAGCTGGTCCCGCAGGCCGAGGGTGTAGTTGCCGCGACCGTCGAAGGACTTGGTGGAAACGCCGCGGAAGTCGCGGACGCGCGGCAGAGCGATGTTGATCAGCCGGTCGAGGAACTCGAACATGCGATCGCCGCGCAGGGTGGCCATGGCGCCAATGGGCATGCCCTCGCGCACCTTGAAGGCGGCGATGGATTTCTTGGCCCGGGTGATGACCGGCTTCTGACCCACGATCTGCTGCAACTCGGCGACGGCCGGGTCGAGCACCTTGGCGTTCTGGGTGGCCTCGCCGACCCCCATATTGACCACCACCTTCTCGATGCGAGGCACGGCCATCGGGTTCTTGAGCTCGAATTCCTTCATCAGCGCGGGCGCGATTTCCTTCTCGAAGCGCTCCCGCAGGCGCGCGGTGGAGCGGCTGCTCGCCTTGGGGCGCGCCGGCTTGCCGTCGCCCTTGGCTTGGACAGCGGCCTCGCCGGGTTTGCCCTTGGCCTTGGCCTCGCCCTTCTTGCCCGGCTGCTGTGGCGGTTTCGGTGGTTTCTTCGGTTTCTCGTCTGCCATGGCTCTCCGCTTCTTCCTCTCACGGTTTCGGATTAGCTATCAGCCGTCAGCTATCAGCTCTCAGCCAACAACGAGTTCACCGGTACGTGAGGTCGTCAATTTTGTAATTTAGTAATTTGGTAATTTGCGGAAATTACGAAATCACCAAATCACCCAATTACCAAATTTCATTTCTCCAGCGTCGTGCCGCACTTGGCACAGACGCGCACCTTGCGGTCGCCGCGCGCCTCGTGGCGGATGCGCACCGGACCGCAGGCGCCGCAGAGCAGCATCACGTTGGAGATGGAAATCCGGCTCTCCTGCTCGGCGATGCCGCCCTTGACGTTGCGCTGGGGGTTGGGGCGAACATGCTTTTTCACCATCATGACGTGCTCGACCAGCAGCTTGCCGTCTTCGGGAAAGACGCGGAGCACGCGGCCTTGCTTGCCCTGGTCGCGGCCGGTGATGACCTTCACGGTGTCGTTGCGGCGAATATCGCGGTGTACTCGTTGCATGATCGTTTTCCTGTTTCGTGCCGTCCCTGCGGGACTCGGGTCCTTTTTCGATCCTGTTCTGCCGGGCTATGAACTGCCGCCCCTGCGGGGCTCTTCAGCCGTCCCTACGGGACTCGCTGTCAATCTTTTCCCGCACCCGGCACTCAAGTGCCGGGTTACTTTCAATCGCCGCTACGCGGCTAGAGTACTTCCGGAGCGAGCGAGACGATCTTCAGGAACTTCTTCTCGCGCAGCTCGCGGGCGACGGGGCCGAAGACGCGGGTGCCGATGGGCTCGTGCGCGTCGTTGATCAGCACCGCCGCGTTCTGGTCGAAGCGGATGTAGGTGCCGTCGCGGCGGCGGTGTTCCTTGCGGGTGCGCACGACCACCGCCTTGACCACCGTCCCCTTTTTCGCCGTGCCGTCGGGCGAAGCTTCCTTGACGCTGGCGGTGATCACGTCACCGAGGCCGGCGCTGAGCCCGGTGGACCCGCCGAGAGGCAAGATCATCTGGAGCTTGCGCGCGCCGGAGTTGTCGGCCACGTCGAGCATGGTTCGCATCATGACTGCCATGGTCTATCTCCCTAACTCAGGTCGTGCCGTCCCTACGGGACTCGGAATATCTTTACTGTCCCCTCACCCGGCACTCACGTGCCGGGCTATGAACTTTCGCCCCTGCGGGGCTTCGGCGCTTCACGCCTCGGTCATGACTGAAGTCATGACCTACCTGGCCGGCGCTTCACGCCTCGGTCGTGACTGAAGTCATGGCCGAGCAGGAACACCAACTACTGCGAGGCGCCGGGCTGCACCACCGCGCCGGGCTGCTCTACGGCGCCGGGCTGCACTAAGGCGCCAGGCGTGACCGCCTCGGGGCCGACCAGCTTGGCGCGGCGAATCACGTCCTTCAGCCGCCAGCGCTTCAGCTTGGAAAGCGGGCGGGTTTCTTCCAGGCGGACGACATCGCCGACGTTGGCGGTGTTGTTCTCGTCGTGGGCGTAGAAACGGCGCGAGCGCGCGATTACGCGGCCGTAAAGGTGGTGCGACTTCTTGCGCGTGACTTCGACGACGATGGTCTTGTGCATCTTGGTGGAGACCACGTCGCCGACCAGCGTCTTGCGGGCCGAAGCTTTTTCCGTCGTAGTGGGTTCCGGCATTATGACTTCTCCGTGGCGGCCATCTGGCGCTGGCGCGCGATCGTTTTTACGCGCGCGATGTCCTTGCGCAGGCCGCGGATCTTCTTCAGACTCTCGGTCTGGCCCATGTTGAGCTGGAACTTCAGGCGGAAGAGCTGATCGTTGAGTTCGCGCTCCTGCTGCTTGAGTTCGACGTCGGTCAAATTGCGAATCTTCTCGGCATCCATAAAAAGCTCTCGGCTATCAGCTCTCAGCTTTCAGCTACTGCCGTGTCTGACGGCCGATAGCTGATGGCTGACAGCTTGTCTTCAGTGCGCTCCGACGCCGTGGCGCGCGACGAAACGCGTGCGCAGCGGCAGCTTGTGCGAGGCCAGGCGCATGGCTTCGCGAGCATCGGTGGGGGTGACGCCCTCCATCTCGAACAGGATCTTGCCGGGACGGACGACGGCAACCCAGTGGTCGGGCGCGCCCTTGCCCTTGCCCATGCGGGTTTCAGCCGGCTTCTTGGTAACCGGCTTGTCGGGAAAGAGGCGCAGCCAGATTTTTCCGCCGCGCTTGACGAAGCGCGTCATGGCGATACGGCTGGCTTCGATCTGGCGGTCGGTGATGTGGCCGCACTCCATGACCTTGAGGCCGTAATCGCCAAAAGCCAGCTCGCTGCCGCGCCAGGCCTTGCCGGCCATGCGTCCGCGCTGCTGCTTGCGGTACTTCACTTTTTTAGGCATCAACATAAATCAGCTCTCAGCTCTCAGCTATCAGCTCGCTTCGTCGCGCTGTCCGCTTTGCGCCAATCCCAAAATCTGTTCGTCACACCCACATCCGCCAAAAGCGGGCAGATGTGGGGCACCACCCAATTTGTCAACCCTCACGCCAGTCAGCTCATACTTGATAGCTGAGAGCTGACAGCTTCCCTAAAACGCGCCCGCCGCCGGCTGCGCCTCGCGCTTCTTGGCGGGCAGGATTTCGCCCTTGTAAACCCAGCACTTCACGCCGATGACGCCGTAGGTGGTGCGCGCCTCGGCAAAACCGTAATCGATATCGGCGCGCAGCGTGTGCAGCGGCAGGCGTCCTTGCAGGTACCACTCGGAGCGCGCGATTTCATTGCCGTTCAGACGGCCGCTGACGCGCACCTTGATGCCCTTGCAGCCGAAACGCAGGGCGGAATCCACCGACTTGCGCATGGCGCGGCGGAAGCCGACGCGCTTTTCCAGTTGCAGGGCGATGGATTCGGAAACCAGTTGCGCGTCGAGCTCGGGCTTGTGCACTTCCTGGATGTCAATGTAGACATCGCGGTTGGTGCGCTTCTGCAGCTCGCCCTTCAGCTTGTCGATCTCGGCGCCCTTGCGGCCGATGATGATGCCCGGGCGGGCGGTGCGGATGATGATGCGCAGCTTGTTGCCGGGGCGCTCGATCTCGATGGAGCTGACGCCGGCCGACTTGAGCTTGTCCTTGAGCTCATTCTTCAGCTTGACGTCTTCCAGCAAGAACTTGGCGTAGTCGCGGGTCATGAACCAGCGCGACTTCCAGGGCTTGGTGTAGCCGATGCGGAATCCGTATGGATGGACTTTTTGTCCCATCATGTCCTCGTTTTCTTCTTTTGTACCGTCCCTACGGGACTCTAACTTTCCTTTGACCAGCTACCCAGGGCTTACGCCCTGGGCTAACGAATACCGCCCCTTCGGGGCTGGGCTAGCGGCTTGTCAAAATACCCGCACGCCCGGAACTTCCGCCTATCTCTGCTTACCCTTGCCCGCGAATTTCTTGACGGGCGACTTCTTCCTGAGGGCCGGTTTGCGCGCCGGCTTGCGGGCCGGAGCGGCGACATGCGTTGCTTCCGCCTTTTCCGCCGGAGCGCCGTTGCGGTTCTTCTCCGCCAGGGTGATCTCGATGTGCGCCATACGCCGCTGGTAGCGGAAGGCGCGTCCCATCGGGGCAGGGCGGATGCGCTTCATGCGCGGTCCTTCATTGGCGACGGCACGGAGCACGATGAGATTGTCGACGTCCACATCAATGCCCTTTTCCGTGCTCAGGTAATTGGCGTTTTCCAGGGCCGAGCGCAGCACTTTCTGGACGTCGGGGGCGATGCCCTTCTTGGTGAAGGTGAGCGTGTTGATGGCGTCCTCGACGCGGCGTCCCTTGATCAGGTCGAGGACAAGGCGCGCCTTCTGCGGCGAAACGCGTACGTATTTAGCGGATGATCGAAATTCCATAATCAGTTCTCGTCCAAGCCGTCAGCTATCAGCTTTCAGCTCTCAGCAATACCTACGCCTTCGGCGCTGCCGGGGCAGCGGGAACGATGGCTCCGGGGCCTCCGGGCACGCCGGCCGGCTTGGCGGCAACCTCGGTGGCGGCCCTCATCGAGTGTCCCTTGAACTGGCGGGTGAAGCTGAATTCGCCCAGCTTGTGCCCGACCATGTTTTCGGTGATGTACACCGGGATGAACTTCTTGCCGTTGTGCACCGCGATGGTGTGACCGACCATCTCGGGGATGATGGTGGAGCGGCGCGACCAGGTGCGGAGCACCTTTTTCTCGTTGCGCTGGTTCATCCCCTCGATGCGCTTGGCCAGGTAATCGTCGATGAAGGGGCCTTTTTTTTGTGAACGCATAGTTCGAGTTCCTCTACCAATCGCCGAATCGGGTAACCGCGGAATTGCGGAATTGAAAGCCATGCCGCGAATTTTCAATTGCCCAATTCCGCAGTTCGGCAATTCCGCAATCATTATCGGTTCTGCGACTCGGCAATTTATTTTCCTCGGCGGCTGACGATGAACTTGTCAGTCCGCTTGTTGTTGCGCGTCTTGTAGCCGCGGGTGGGCTGTCCCCACGGAGTCACCGGGTGACGTCCGCCGGAGGTCTTGCCTTCACCGCCGCCGTGCGGGTGGTCGACCGGATTCATGGCAACGCCGCGGTTGTGCGGGCGCTTGCCGAACCAGCGGGTACGTCCGGCCTTGCCGATCGAAACGTTCTCGTGATCGAGGTTGCCGACCTGGCCGATGGTGGCCATGCAGTCCACGATGACGCGGCGGGTCTCGCCCGAGGGCAGCTTGAGCAGCGCGTGATCGCCTTCCTTGGCGACCAGTTGCGCGGCGGCGCCGGCGGAGCGGGCCATCTGCGCGCCCTTGCCGGGACGCAGCTCGACGTTGTGCACCATGGTGCCGGGCGGAATGTTGCGCAGCGGCAGGGCGTTGCCGATCAGGATGTCGGCGTCGGGGCCGCTGAGAACTTTGGCGCCCAGCTTGAGGCCGTCGGGCTGAAGGATGTAGCGCTTCTCGCCGTCGGCGTAGCTCAGCAGCGCAATGCGCGCCGAGCGGTTGGGGTCGTACTCGATGGAGATGACGGTGGCGGGAATGCCCGCTTTCTCGCGCTTGAAGTCGATGACGCGGTACTTTTTCTTGTGCCCGCCGCCACGGAAGCGGCTGGTAATGTCGCCCTGGTTGCGCCGTCCGCCTGTGCGTTGCTTGGATTCGGTCAGCGCCTTGTGGGGCCGGTTGGTCGTCAGCTCATCGTTGACCAGCGTGGTCTGGAAGCGCAGCGTCGAGGTAACCGGTCGGTATGTTTTGATTGCCATAATCAGCTCTCAGCTATCGGCTTTCAGCTTGGTACTTCTCCGGGACGATGTCGCCGAGGTCCCGGTGCGCCGTCTCGCAGCCAGCCCGCTATCATTTGCCGATAGCTGAAAGCTGACGGCTGACAGCTCTACAGGTTCTGTGCGTACTCCGGCATTTTTTCGCCGGCCTTGAGACGCACGTAAGCCTTTTTCCAGTCGGGGCGGTAGCCGGTGAACTTGCCACGGCGGCGTTCCTTGCCCACGAAAATGGCGGTGCGGACCGAATCCACTTTCACTTTGAAAATGGACTGCACCGCTTCCTTGATCTCGGTCTTGGTCGCCTTGGCGGCCACCTGGAAAACGAGGGTGGCTTCGGTCTCCTTCACGCCCAGGCCCTTCTCGGTGATGATCGGCTTGCGAATGATCTGGTAGGCCGATTTCATGACGCGACCTCCTCATGATGCCGGCGCTTGCTCACCGACTTCTTGAGCGAGTCCTGCAACTTCTCCAGCGCGGGGCGGGAGAATATGGCGCGGTCGTAGCGCAGCAAGTGGTAGGGATGAACTACATTGCTGGCCAGCAATTCGATGCCAGCGAGGTTGCGCGAACTGAGCTCCAGGTTGCGGTTCTGGTGCGCGCCGTCAACCAGCAGCGCCGTGCTCTCGACTTGGAGTGCGTTCAGCGTCTTGCGGAAGGCGTTCGCCTTGGGCTCGGCAAGATCGAAGTTTTCGACCACGGTCAGCTTGCCGTCGGCCAACTTGGAAGCCAGCGCGGAGCGCAACGCGCCCAGCAGCTTCTTGCGCGGGAAGCCGTAGTCGTAGGAGCGCGGCTGGGGGCCGTGCACGGTGCCGCCGTGCCGCCACAAGGGGGAGCGGATGGAGCCCACGCGGGCGCGTCCGGTGCCCTTCTGCCGCCACAGCTTCTTGCCGGAACCGGAAACCAGCTTGCGGTTCTTGGTGGCGTGGGTGCCGGCGCGCTGGGCGGCGCGGTAGTGCCTGACCGCCTCCCAGAGGAGGTCTTCGTTGACCGCGCCGAAGACTTCGTCGGCCAGTTCGAGGCTGCCGGTTTTTTCGCCGCTCAGATTCAGTACGTCAATCGTTGCCATGTTAGCTCTCAGCTATCAACTCTCAGCTATCAGCTCTCAGCCAGCGCGGCCGACAACCGAGGCTGCATTAAGACTTCTTCTTGGTGGCGCGCTTGGAAGCCTTCAACGGGTCCACCGTGCCGGTACCGGCAAAACCGCGGCGCTCGCGCGGAGCCCGTTTCGCCTTGTTGATGACCACGTAGGCGCCATTCGGCCCGGGCACCGCGCCCTCCACCACGAGCAGGTTTTCGTCCTTGTCAATTCCGAGCACGCGCAGGTTGCGGGTGGTGACGCGGGCGTGGCCCATGTGACCGGCCATGCGCATCCCGGGAAACACGCGCGAGGGGAACGCGGAGGAACCGATGGAGCCGTTGATGGTGAACATGGAGCCGTGCGAACTGGGGCCGCCGCGGAAATGATGGCGCTTGACCACGCCGGCAAAACCGCGCCCTTTGCTGGTGCCGGTGACATCCACGAAGCGTTCGCCGTCGAAGATGTCCACCAGCACGCGGTCGCCGACCTTGGTCTGGTCGCCGTCGCCGCTCGCGCCGTCCACCACGACGTCCACTTCCCTCATGAACTTCACCGGCGGCAGGTTGTTCTTGCCGAGATGTCCGAGCGCGGGCTTGTTGAGGCGCGTCGTCTTGACAAACTCGACGAGCCCGATCTGCGCCGCTTCGTAGCCATCCTTGTTGGCGGATTTGCGCTGCGTGATCACGCAAGGCCCAGCCTGCAGGACGGTGGCGGGACGCACATCGCCGTTGCTGTCGAACAACTGCGTCATGCCGACCTTCTTGCCCAAGATTCCGTTGATTGCCATGTTCGTATTCCTAACTCCGCTTCCTGTCCGGCGATTGTCTTGCGCCGGGGATCCGAAGATCGCGGAAGCTTTGTTCTGGGCTCTCAGCTCTCAGCTCTCAGCTTTCAGCCGGTCTGGCCGATAGCTGATGGCTGACGGCTGATGGCTATTTGTGCTCTTTCCCGAACGCCTTGATCTCCACGTCGACGCCGGCGGGGAGGTCGAGCTTCATGAGCGCGTCCACCGTCTGCTGGGTCGGCTCGAGGATATCGAGCAGGCGCTTGTGGGTGCGGATCTCGAACTGCTCGCGCGACTTCTTGTCCACGTGCGGAGAGCGCAGCACGCAATACTTGTTCTTGACCGTGGGCAGCGGAATCGGGCCCGCGATCTGCGCGCCGGTGCGCCGCGCGGTTTCCACGATCTCGCCAGTGCTCTGGTCGAGCACGCGGTAGTCGTAAGCTTTCAGCCGGATCCGAATTCTTTCTTTTCCAATCATCGTTTCATCTCAAAGATCGTGCGGCTGGATGCATGCCGTCCGTGTTGTGTCGTCCCTACGGGACTCCGGTTCGTTTCGCCACTCTCACCCGGCACTCACGTGCCGCGCTATGAACTGTCGCCCCTGCGGGGCTGCACTTCAGCCGTCCCTACGGGACTGGCTCTGTTGCGTTCCATTCCCGGCACTGAAGTGCCGGGCTACTTTCATCCGCCGCTCCGCGGCTGGTGCGGGCCTCACATAGAGCATCTGCCTTCTAAGCCGAGGGTCCTATCTTTCCTTCGACCCGGTTTTCAGTTCACCCGATCACCAGATCGCCCGGCTGCCCGACTTATTGCACAATCTCCGTCAGCGTTCCGGCGCCGACCGTGCGTCCGCCTTCGCGGATGGCGAAGCGCAGTCCCTTCTCCATCGCCACCGGCGTGATCAGCTCGATTTCCAGGCTCACGTTGTCCCCCGGCATCACCATCTCCGTGCCCGCCGGCAGATGCGCCACCCCGGTCACGTCCGTGGTCCGAAAGTAGAACTGCGGACGATAGCCGTTGAAGAACGGCGTGTGCCGCCCGCCTTCTTCCTTGCTCAGCACATACACTTCGCCCTTGAACTTGGTGTGCGGCGTGATCGAGCCCGGTTTCGCCAGCACCATGCCGCGCTCCACGTCTTCCTTCGGCGTGCCGCGCAGCAGCAGCCCGGCGTTGTCGCCCGCCATGCCTTCGTCCAACTGCTTCTTGAACATCTCTACCCCGGTCACCACCGTCTTGCGCGTCTCGCGGAAGCCCACGATCTCCACTTCCTCGCCCACCTTCACCTTGCCGCGCTCGATTCTCCCGGTCACCACCGTGCCCCGGCCCTGAATCGAGAAAATATCTTCAATCGGCATCAGGAAGGGCTTGTCCAGATCGCGCACCGGCATCGGTACGCTCTTGTCCACCGCCGCCATCAGCTCGTCGATCTTCTTCTCCCAGGCCGGCTCCCCGTTCAGCGCGCCCAGGGCCGAGCCGCGGATCACCGGCACGTCGTCGCCGGGGAAGCCGTAGCCCTTCAGCAACTCGCGCACTTCCAACTCCACCAGGTCGAGCAGTTCCGGATCGTCCACCGCGTCGCACTTGTTGAGGAACACCACCACGTAGGGCACGCCCACCTGGCGCGCCAGCAGCACGTGCTCGCGCGTCTGCGGCATGGGACCGTCGGTGGCCGCCACCACCAGAATGGCGCCGTCCATCTGCGCCGCGCCGGTAATCATGTTCTTGATGTAGTCGGCGTGACCGGGACAATCCACGTGCGCGTAGTGCCGGTTCGGCGTCTCGTACTCGACGTGCGCGGTGGCGATGGTGATGCCGCGCGCCTTCTCTTCCGGCGCGTTGTCGATGGAGTCGAAGGAACGGAACTTCACGTTCGGATTGTTCTTGCCCAAAACCTTGGTGATGGCCGCCGTCAGCGTCGTCTTGCCGTGGTCAATGTGACCGATCGTGCCCACGTTTACGTGCGGCTTGGTGCGGGAAAATTTTTCTTTCGCCATAAGTGCTCCGTCAATCGTCCCTACGGGACTCGGTCTCTAATCTCTCCGGTTCCCGGCGCTGAAGTGCCGGGCTATTCTCATGTGCCCCTACGGGGCAGGTTCAGCATTACGCCGGAACCGCATTGCCTGCGTCACCACGTTCAGGTTCGTCCGAGTAATAGGTCCCGACCAGGACTTGCTTCTCAATCAGCCCTTCTTCCAAGACCTGCCGGTTGAACCTGTCGTAATGCGACGCGAACTTCGCACGAAATACTTCGAATTCGCGGTGTGACGTCCAGAAATCCAGCACTCGGTATCGCCGCTCGGCCCAAGATTCACACCTGATCTCAGTCCCTCGATATCCGTCAGACTGCCTTAGAAAACTACTCCAGGTTCCAGACGGCCCAAATACGTCCTCAACCTCTGGTTCTTTGCCTTCGCTCGCCCACAACAGTCGATCAACAACGAACCGTTGCCAGGGTGAAATTCACCTATTCACCGTCTTGCCCTGCACACGGGCAATGATTTCATCCGACACCGAGCGCGGCACTTCCTCATACCGCGAAAAGTGCATGGAGAAGGTCGCACGGCCCTGGGTGTTGGAGCGCATCTGGGTGGCGTAGCCGAACATCTCGCTCAGCGGCACCATGGCCTTGATGACCTGCGATCCGGCGCGGTGCTCCATGCCCTCGATGCGGCCGCGGCGGGAGTTCAGGTCGCCAATGATGGCGCTCATGAAATCTTCCGGCACCACCACCTCGACCGACATCACCGGCTCCAGCAGCACCGGGGTGGCCTTGCGGGCGGCATCCTTGAAGGCCATCGAGCCGGCGATCTTGAACGCCATTTCGCTGGAGTCCACGTCGTGATAACTGCCGTCGTAGAGCGTGGCCTTGACGTCCACCATGGGATAGCCCGCCAGGATGCCGCCTTCCAAGGCTTCCTTGATCCCCTGGTCCACCGGCTTGATGAATTCCTTGGGCACCGAGCCGCCGACGATTTCATTCTCGAATTCGTAGCCCTTGTCCGGGTTGGGTTCGAGCTTGATCTTGACGTGGCCGTACTGGCCGCGCCCGCCAGTCTGGCGGATGAACTTGCCTTCCGCCTTGGCTTCCTTGCGGATGGTTTCGCGATAGGCGACCTGCGGCTTGCCGACGTTGGCCTCGACTTTGAACTCGCGCATCATGCGGTCGATGATGATTTCCAAGTGCAGCTCACCCATGCCGCTGATGATGGTCTGGCCGCTGTCGGGATCGGTGTTGACCTTGAACGTCGGGTCTTCCTGCGCCAGGCGTCCTAGCGCGACGCCCATCTTTTCCTGGTCGGCTTTGGTCTTGGGCTCGACCGCGACCGAGATCACCGGCGCCGGAAACACGATGGACTCCAGCACGATCGGTTCCTGCTCGTCGCAGATGGTGTCGCCGGTGGTGATGGTGCGCAACCCGACGCAGGCGCAGATGTCGCCGGCGTAGATTTCGCTGATCTCCTCGCGCTTGTTGGCGTGCATCTTGAGCAGACGGCCGATACGCTCGCGCTTGTTCTTGGCGGGCAGCCAGATGCTGTCGCCGGTTTTCAACTGACCGGAGTAGATGCGGATGAAAGCGAGTTGGCCGACGAAGGGGTCGGTCATGATCTTGAACGCCAGCGCGGAAAGCGGAGCGGTGTCGTCGGCGGGACGCAGCACTTCCTTGCCGGTGTCAGGGTTGAGGCCCTTCACCGGCGGGATATCGGCGGGCGAGGGCAGGAAGTCCACCACCGCGTCCAGCATCGGCTGCACGCCCTTGTTCTTGAAGGCCGAGCCGCACAGCACCGGGAACAGCTTCAGGCCGATGACGCTCTTGCGCAGCGACTGCTTGAGCTCGTCCGGGGTGATGATCTCGCCTTCCATGTACTTGCGAAGGAGATCGTCATCGTTCTCGACGATGGTTTCCACCAACTGGTTATGGAACGCGTTGCACTTCTTCTTGAGGTTCTCGGGGATGTCCCGGATTTCGAAGTCGGCGCCCAGGGTCTCATCCAGCCAAACGACGGCTTTCATCTGGAAGAGATCGATGACGCCCTTGAAATTGGATTCGCTGCCGATGGGAAGCTGGATGGCGATGGGGCGGGCGTTGAGGCGTTTGCGGATGGTTTCGACGGCATGCTCGAAATCAGCGCCCATCTTGTCCATTTTATTAATGAAGCAAATGCGCGGCACGCCGTACTTGTCGGCCTGGCGCCAAACGGTCTCCGACTGCGGCTCGACGCCATGCACGGCGTCGAAGACGGCGACCGCGCCGTCAAGCACGCGCAGCGACCGCTCCACCTCGGCGGTGAAATCCACGTGGCCGGGCGTGTCGATGATGTTGATCCGCTCCTCGCGCCAGAAGCAGGTAGTGGCGGCGCTGGTGATGGTGATGCCGCGCTCCTGCTCCTGCTCCATCCAGTCCATCACGGCGGTGCCTTCGTGGACCTCGCCGATGCGGTGCGTGCGCCCGGTGTAATAAAGTACGCGCTCCGTCGTCGTGGTCTTGCCGGCGTCGATATGCGCCATGATGCCGATGTTGCGGCAACGATCTAATGGAACCTGTCGGGGCACGCCTTAACCTAACTTTCCTTCCAAATCCTTGGTTCGTCCTTGATTGCCGAACTGCCGAATCGAAAATTGCCGAATTTCAATTCCGCAGTTCCGCAGTGCTGCAATTCCGCAATGTCACCACCGATAGTGCGCGAAAGCCTTATTGGCTTCCGCCATGCGGTGAACGTCTTCCTTCTTCTTGATGGCGGCGCCGCGGTTGTTGGCGGCGTCGAGCAACTCGTTGGTGAGCTTGTCGGTCATGCCCTTCTCGGCGCGGCCACGGCTGTAGCTGATCAGCCAGCGGATGGCGAGCGAGGTACGGCGGTCGGGATTGACCTCCACCGGGACCTGATAATTGGCGCCGCCCACGCGGCGGGTCTTCACTTCCAGCAACGGCTTGCAGTTCTCGACGGCCTTCTTGAACAGCTTCAAGGCCTCGTCGCCGCCCTTTTCCTGCATCTTCTTCATGGAGTCGTAGAAGATGTTCTCGGCAGTGGACTTCTTGCCGCCCCACATCATCGAGTTGATGAACTTGGTGACCAGGGTCGAACCATAAACCGGGTCGGCGGCAACGTCGCGCTTGGGAGTGTGTCCTTTTCTTGGCATGTCAGCTCTCAGCTATCAGCAATCAGCTCTCAGCTTGTTCAGCGAGAGGCGAAATTCGCTTGGCCATTCCCTCAGGGGCTAAAGCCCCGAAATCTGGTTTGACTCTTGCGGCACGGCAAAAAGCCGTGCCCTACCCGCTACGCTTTCGGCCTTTTAGCGCCGTACTTGGAGCGGCTCTGTTTGCGGTTGGCGACGCCGACCGCATCCAGGGTGCCGCGGATAACGTGATAACGCACGCCCGGCAAATCCTTCACGCGGCCGCCGCGAATGAGCACGATGGAATGCTCCTGCAGGTTGTGGCCGACGCCGGGAATGTAGGTGGTCACCTCGATGCCGTTGGTCAAACGGACGCGGGCAACCTTGCGCAGGGCCGAGTTCGGCTTCTTGGGCGTCTGGGTATAGACACGGGTGCAAACGCCGCGCTTCTGCGGGCAGGACTGCAGCGCCGGACTGGCCGTCTTGTAATTGGGAGCGGTCCGCCCCTTGCGCACCAACTGGTTGAACGTAGGCACTCTGAGACTCCTTCGCGGGTGCGCACATCTCCGGCGCAGCGCCGCGCGCTCATGCATTCCATGCTGGCAGGCCTGAGGCCGCCATAATTCCCACCGCCAGGCGGGAGATTGTTAGTTTCCTGAGGCTGGGAAGGACGACGGTGTCACCGAGCCGAAGCGGTAGGTGATCCGTTTCGTCTTCCTCGTCCTGCATACCCCCACCGAAGACGGTGAGGCAGCGCAGGAGCGTTTCAGCGAGGGCACCCTGTTAACGGACCGTGTTGAATGCGAACTCCCCGTGGTCCTCGGGCAGAACTTATACAGCTTAGCCGTTACAAGCAAGCCAAACCCAACTCGCAGAACCTTTCAAATATAGCAACTGAGGCGCGCAGCGTCAACCGGAGATCCCTCGCTGGGCTCGGGATTTCGGCAGGCGGCTCCCGCTGCGCTCACGCCGCTTGAATCAGATCCCTCGCTGGGCTCGGGATTTCGGCAGGCGGCTCCCGCTGCGCTCACGCCGCTTGAATCAGATCCCTCGCTGCGCTCCGATTTCGGCGGGCGGCTCCCGCTGCGCTCACGCCGCTTGAATCAGATCCCTCGCTGCGCTCGGGATTTCGGCAGGCGGCTCCCGCTGCGCTCACGCCGCTTGAATCAGATCCCTCGCTGCGCTCGGGATTTCGGCAGGCGGCTCCCGCTGCGCTCACGCCGCTTGAATCAGATCCCTCGCTGCGCTCGGGATTTCGGCAGGCGGCTCCCGCTGCGCTCACGCCGCGCTTCTACACTGAGTCCTTTCCCAGCACCAAGTGGAATATACCGTCCGGCCGGAGGCTTGGGCGGGGAGGAAGCATGCGGCGGTCGGCAGTCATACCCAGGCTTCAGGCTTCAGGCTCCAGGCGTCAGGCACGGAGCATAGCGGCGGCAATTCTCTTGGTGCTCATGATCGCGCTCGCCGGATGCGGCGGCGGCGGCAGCAGCTCGACTGTCAACACTCCAAGCTCCATTGCCGTGAGCCCCGCAGTGCTGTCGTTGAACCTGGGCGACGTGGTGAGCGCTTCCGGCACGTTGGTGAACTCCAGCGGCACGGCGATCGCAAATCCGCCGACCATCACATTCTCCTCGAGCAACACCTCGGTGGTGACGGTTTCGTCGTCGGGCGCGGTGTGCGCCGGCAAGTGGGACACGAATTTCATCGTTTGCGATACCACCGGCTTCCAACCGGGCACAGCCAACATCACCCTGACCTCCGGCTCGATCACCGCCACCATCCCGGTGTACACCCACCTGCACGTGGACCGGGTGACCGCCAGCCCGGCGGTGGTCGATTGCGTTTCGTCCGGGCAGACGCAACAAATGTCCGCCAAGGCTCTCAGTAACGGGGTGGACATCACCTCCAGTGTCGGCCCGTTCAGTTGGTCAACCCTGTCAGTGGACGTGGGTACGATTGACGCTAACGGTTTGGTCACGGCAAAGACCCCCGGCGAAACCGGAATCGTCGCGACGGTAGGGAACGTGAAGAGCGCGGCGGCGACCTGGATAACGTGCCCGGTACAAAGCATCAATGTTCACCTCGCCAGCGGGCCGGACACGACCTTCTCGCTGGGGGCCGCGGGGAACACAGTCAGCCTGGCAGCCGATCTGCTGGACAAGCACGGCAATTCCATCAGCGCACCGCTCAACTGGTCAAGCTCGCAGGCGTCGGTGGCCAACGTAAACAGCGCCGCCCTGGTGACGGCGGCGGGGCCGGGGACGGTCGGGATCACGGCGAGTTGCGCGGGGTCGTGCAACGTTAACCTGGCCTCGGTGTACAGCAACGTGGTGAAAGGCACGGTGGCGGGAACGTCGGCCACCACGATCTACGCCGCCGGAACCAGTTCGACGTCGCTGGTGCCGATCGATTCCATCACCAACGCCGCGGGCACGGCGATCGCGCTGCCTTCGACTCCGAATTCGTTCTTGTTTGATGCCATCGGCACGACGGGGTACCTGGGCAGCAGCGGCGGCTTGATGGAGCTGGATGCCTCCACCAACACGGTGACGCAGAACGTAGGCTTGGCCGGATCGGTGCTTGCGGTTTCGCCCGACGGTAACCGGGTGATCGTGGCGGGATCCAACATCGTGTATGTGGTGGGCGTGGGGACCGGGATTACCAGCGAGGCCTCGGCTATCGTGGGCGCGACGGCGGCCGACTTCACCCCGGACAGCCGCGGAGCGTACGTCGTCGCCGGCAATGCGCTCTACTTCTGGAGTTCGGGTTCCTTCCGGATCTTGGGGCTCGGCGGGGTGGCGAACGACGTGAAGTTGCTCGCCAACGGCGCGTTCGCCTATTTAGCGGGCGGCGCTGCGGGACCGGCGGTAACGGCGCGTGCCGTCTGCGACAATTCGCTGGCCGACACGGTGACCACGGCGGGAACACCGAGCTTGGTCCGATCGCAGGTGGACGCCAGCCAAGTGCTGGCGGTGGATTCATCCGGCATGGACGTGGTCACGCCGGCAACAACCCGCGTGGGCTGCCCGCCGACGTTGTCGGACACGCTCACCCGGGTGGATTTTGGCGTCGGAGCATTCACCGCGCGGCAGTTGTTCCTGCTGCCGGATGGATCCAAAGCGTTCGTCACCAGCGGTCTGGGACAACTGCTGGGATTGAACACCTCGACCCTTACCCCGTTCACGATTCCGCTGGTCGGCGGCGCCAGCCCGTTTACCGGCGGCACCACGCTGGACGGCAAGACGATCTACCTGGGAGCCAGCGACAATAAAGTCCACCGCATTGATGCGGCCGCCGGCGCCGACGTGCAGCAGATCGGCGTGTCGTTCACGCCGGACCTGGTGGCGGTGAGACGGAAATAGGCTTCAGGCTACAGGCTTCGGGCAAAAGCCCTCGCACTGGCGAGGCTCCTTCTTGCCGCCGAGAAACGTGGGTCATCCTTGTGCCGGAGCGGAAGCCGCTAGGAGCTGAAGGCCTCCTCGTAGTCCACCGGATCAATCCCGTGGTAGGTGAGGGTGTGCTTGAGGCGGTTGCGCAGGTCGCTGGGCGTGGCTTCAATAAAAGCGCGGACCGCGGTCTCCATCGAGACTTCGTCCTCGGCGTCGTCGGTGGCGAGCGACTCGGCGCGGCTTTCCATGGCGTCCTTGACGGCGTCGCGCACCGGCGCCGGCAGCGCGCCCATCAGTTCGGCAACAATTTCGTTGGCTTCGTCGGAAAAAGTCATGGTTGTCGGTTATCGGTTGTCGGTTGTCGGTTCTTGTCGTCGGCCGTCGACGGCGAAACAATAAATGGTGCGACGAAAAATCTCTAGGGGCCTTTTTCATCCAGGTCGCGGGCGACGGAGTCAAGCACGCCATTAATAAAGTTCACCGACTCAGGCGTGGAGAAGCGGCGCGCGATCTCAATCGCCTCATTGATGATGACCACCTTGGGCACCTGCGGCTTGCCGAAAAATTCGGCCACGGCGGCGCGCAGCACGTTGCGGTCCACGGCGGCCATGCGCTCCATGCGCCAGTTCATCGCGTGCTTCTCGAGCAGGCGATCAATTTCCTCGGCGCGGTCGGCGGCGACGCGGAACAGGTCCTCGGCGTAGCCGCGCACCTCGTCATCCATGTCGTCGCGCTCCGCCCAAAACGATTTGCCCACGTGCTCGGCGGACTGCTTCCCCATGTCGCACTGAAACAGCATCTGCAACAGCAGTTCGCGGGATTTGCGGCGAGAACCCATGTGAGTCTGCGGTCCACGGTCCGCGGTCGACGGCCAACTGTTCCAAAGCTATCGGCGGCGCGAACTCGCTTTCGTTCTCTCGGTCCTACTCTTCTTCTCTGAATGTGGTTTTGCCGCTTGCGACGACGCGGAACGTTGGATGCGCGAGCCGTCGACCGTTTTCAGCCGCGCCATCTCCACCGCCGCCAGCGCAGCGTCGCTGCCCTTGTTGCCCGCTTTCAGACCGGCGCGGTCAATGGCCTGCTCCAGCGTGTCGCAGGTCAGAACGCCGAAGGCATGCGGCACGCCGGTTTCCTGCGCTGACTGGCCGATGCCGCGCGTCACCTCGTTGGCGATCACCTCATAGTGATCGGTCTCACCGCGAATCAGGCACCCGAGACAGACGATGGCATCGTACTTCCCGGTTTCGGCCAGCGTGCGCGCCGCCACTGGGATTTCAAACGACCCGGGCACGCGAACGACGGTGATGCTCTTCGCGTCCGCGCCCAGACGGTGCAGCGCGTCCTGCGCTCCGGCGAGCAGGCGCTCGGTGATGAACGCGTTGAAGCGCCCGACCACGATGGCGAAGCGCAAACCAGTGGCGTCCAGCTTGCCTTCACGGGTGTTGGCAGCGCGCCAGTCTTCTTTATAAGAAAAGATGGAGAGGCGGCCTGCGCCGGCGGGCATTTCCAGCGTAAACAGGCGCGCGCCCCAGTCGGTGTCGGTAATGTGGTCGGCGATTTTGAAGCCGCGCTTGTTGGCGAGTTCGTACGCCACATCGGCGCTGTCGGCTTCGATCACCAGGTCGGCGTCGGGAAATCCTTCGCCGATGCCGATCTCCACGCCGGCTTCGCGCGCGTCGAACTTTACGCCCTTGCTGCGCCGGCCCTCCCACGATTCGCCGTGTGCCAGGCCGAGCGCGTCGAAAAACTCCACCAGCGCGCGATAATCCGGCTCGCGCTTGGCGACCAGCAGCTTGTGGAGGGATTGGATCATCGGGTGATCTGGCGATCGGGTGATCTGGTGATCGCGCTCTCGGATTTTAGATCACCCGATCACCCGATCATCCGATCACCGGATCAAATTACTTTCCTTTGAAGTTCGGCGCGCGTTTTTCGAGGAACGCCTTGGTGCCCTCGGTCTTATCCTCGGTGGCGCAACAGACGCCAAACAGCGTGGCTTCCAGATACAAGCCTTCCTGCAAGGTCATCTCCATTCCCCGATTCACCGCCTCCATGGCGTACTGCACGGCAAGCGGGGCATTAGCGATGATCTTGTGCGCGATGGCCTCGGCGCGCGCGATCAGCTCCGGCTGCGGCACGACTTCGTTCACCAAGCCAATGCGATGGGCTTCGGCGGCGGTGATCATCTCGCCGGCGAGCACCAACTGCATGGCAATGCCCTTGCCGACCAGCCGCGGCAGGCGTTGCGTCCCGCCGTAGCCGGGAATGATGCCGAGATGGACCTCAGGCTGTCCGAGCTTGGCGTTGTCGCTGGCCAGGCGCATGGTGCACGCCATGGCGAGCTCGCAGCCGCCGCCGAGCGCGAAGCCGTTGATGCAGGCAATCACCGGCTTGCCCAGGTTCTCGATCAGGTTGAGCACGCTTTGGCCCTTGTGCGTGTACGCCTTGCCTTCAACGGCGTTGTGCTTGGCGAGTTCGTTAACGTCGGCGCCGGCGATAAACGCCTTTTCGCCCGCGCCGGTAAAGATTACGACGCGGACGCTGTCGTCGGCCTTGATGCCGTGAAAGACCGTGCGCAGCTCTTCCATGGTCGCCATGTTGAGTGCGTTGAGCACCTTCGGCCGGTTGACGGTGACGTAGGCGATGGCGTTTTTCTTTTCGTAAGTGAGATTCGCGAAACTGGCAGGAACGGCGGACGATGACATGTTTTTTCTCCACGGGCGATCGGCGATCGGCGATCGGCCATCGGGTAAGTCGAAAAGATCGGTTCACCACGGAGACACAGAGGCACGGAAAACAATTTGTAATTTGGTAAGTTCGTAAATTGGTAATTGAAAAACGCGGTCGCGACCGTCGAGTTGGCTGCATTGGGTCTTCAAATTACTGAATTGCGCAATTACCAAATTACGAAATTTCTCGTGTCTCAGTCCCTCCGTGGTTCGTTCGAGCTTAGACCGGCGCCACATTCCCAGCTCGTTCCGCCGACACGCCTTGCAGCGCGGCGTCCTGCGGCACGGGCTTCGCGGGATCGGACCAGTCGTAAAAGCCCTTGCCGGATTTCTTGCCGAACCAGCCGGCCATGATCAGGCGCTTGAGCAGCGGCGGCGAGGCAAAGCGCGGCTCCTTGAATTCGTCGAACATGACTTGCGTGATGTAGTAGGTGGTGTCCAGCCCGACAAAATCCAGCAGCGTGAGCGGGCCCATGGGGTAGCCGCAGCCGAGCTTCATCGCAGTATCAATATCGGTGATGGAGCCCACACCCTCTTCGTACGCGCGGATGGCGTCGAGCAGGTACGGCACCAGCAGGCGGTTGACGATGAACCCGGTCTTGTCGCTGGTGCGCACCGGAACCTTGCCGAGCTTCTGCGCGAAGGCGTAGCCGGTTTCGAACACCCCAGGCGCGGTCATGATGGTGCGCGCCACCTCCACCAGCGCCATCAGCGGCACGGGATTGAAGAAGTGCAGGCCGATAAAACGGTCGGGGCGCTTGGTGGCCGCCGCCAGCTCTGTAATCGAGATAGAAGAAGTGTTGCTGGCGAAGATGGCGTCTTTTTTCACCACGGCATCGAGCGAGGCGTACATCTTCCTCTTCTCTTCCACGCTTTCAATGATGGCTTCGATGATGAGGTCGCAGTCGGCGAGATCCTGAGGCTTGAGCGTGCCTTTGAGGCGGGCGCGGATGGCGTCCGGAGTTTCCTTGAGCTTGCCTTTTTCCGCGAACTTGGCGAGCGATTTCTCGATGCCGGAAAAACCTTTGTCGAGGAATCGCTGCTCAGCTTCGAGCACCGTGACGTCGAATCCGGCGGTGGCGGTCACCTGGGCAATGCCGGAGCCCATCAGACCGCAGCCGAGAACGCCTACTTTCTTAATTTCCATAAGAAAACCTTCCGCCGCAGATTAACGCGGATGAACGCAGACATAAAAGTCGGCCACGGATCTACACGGATGAACACGGATCAAACGGAATAACTGAAAAAATCCGCGCTGATCCGTGTAAATCCGCAGCTAGTTTTTCAGGGCCTCCACCACCATCGCAATCCCCTGCCCGCCGCCGATACATGCGGTTGCCAGGCCGTACTTGCCGCCGCGGCGGCGCAACTCGTGCAGGATGGTGATGACCAGGCGCGTGCCGCTGGCGCCCAACGGATGCCCGAGCGCAATTGCCCCGCCGTTTACGTTCACTTTGCTGCGATCGAGCCCGAGTTCTTTTTCCACCGCGAGGTACTGCGCGGCGAAAGCTTCGTTGACCTCGATCAGGTCCATGTCGTCGAGCTTCAGCCCAGCTTTCTCCAGCGCAATGCGTGACGCCGGCACCGGACCGCGCCCCATAAACTTCGGCTCCACGCCGGCAATGCCCCAGCTCACAATGCGCCCCAGCGGCTGCTTGCCGCGCTTCTGCGCCTCGTCGAGCGACATCACCACCACCGCCGCGCCGCCGTCCACGATGCCGCTGGCGTTGCCTGCGGTAACGGTTCCGTTTTTGCCGAACGAGGGCTTGAGCTTGGCCAGACCTTCCATCGTCGAATCTGAACGGAGGTGGTCGTCCTGCTCGAACATTTCGCCCGAAGGCTCGCCCTTGCGATTCTTCAGCGGTACGGGAACGGTCTCTTCTTTCAGGCGGCAAGCCTTCTGCGCCGCCGCGGCTTTGTGTTGCGACTGCAACGCGAACTCGTCCTGCATCTCGCGCGTGATGCCCTGCTGCTCGCCGTAAAGCTCGGCGGTGTTGGCCATCTGCATGCCGCACCAGGTGTCGAAGAGCGCCACCATGAGCGAATCTTCCAACTTGCTTTCGCCCAGCGGCAGGCCCCAGCGCGCGCCGCGGATAACGTGCGGCGACTGCGACATGGATTCCATCCCGCCGGCCAGTACGCGCTGCGCTTCTCCAAGTTGAATGAGTTGCGCCGCCGAGATGATCGCCTGCATGCCCGATCCGCAGAGGCGGTTGACGGTTAACGCCGGGGTTTCGATGGGCAACCCGGCGCGCAGGGCGACGTGACGCGCACCGTAGAGTGCGTCAGCGGAGGTCTGCAGCGCGTTGCCGAAGATGGCGTGGTCGAATTCCCTGGGGTCCATCTGGGCGCGCTCGATGGCGCCCTTGGCCGCGACCGCGCCCAGTTCCATGGCGGTGAAGTCGCGCAGTTTGCCGCAATAGCGGCCCATCGGGGTGCGCGCCCCGCTGACGATAGCGATGTCGCTTGGCTTCAGCATACAGGAGACTTTCCGGGGTGCGATCGAACCGATCAGTCTAGCAGTGGCGGAAATGGGAGACAACTAGCCACGGATCAACGCGGATGGTCGCAGACCAGAATCGGGAAATACAAGTTCGCCGCAGATGAACGCAGATGAACGCTGATTTTCTTTTTTCCTTTTTCAATCGTAATCGCCGGGTGGAGACTCATCATTCCGCTAGACGGCAAAGCACACCTCGTAAAGTCATGGACAATATGGATTGCAGGAAGAGTGCGATAACCGGGCGAGGGCGCCCGCGCCACATTAAAGGTCTGCGTTAGTCCGCGGCGAACTACGCCGTGACCGCGGCGGTGTCGGGGGTCGGCGAGAGCGCCTTGACCGCGTTCGCGCCTTCGGACTTGGCGGCTAGCAGCGCGCTTTCGGCGCGATTGATGAGCTCGCAAACGATGTCCACCGGATCGAAACGGTTCTGCATCACCGCCTCGGCGATGCCCACAGTCATGGACGGCGGCGTGGTTTTTCCCGGCAAATGCACCGAGGCTATCACCCTGCGCAGCTTGTCCACCACGAAAAAGCTGTTCTTTTCGCCGGTGTCGGCCAGCAGGAGCGCGATGGTGGTGAGGTCGTAACGCACCGCCACATCGTTTTGCCGGATGTGGCCGTTGATGATCTGCCCGAGTTGCTGCATCAGCGTCTCCACCGCCGCTTCGCCGAACTCCTTCACCAGCGATGACGCCTTGCCGAAGTGCATGAGCATAATGCTGCAGGTGGAATTCTGCTCCTGGCAGCGCTTCACCTCCGACAACAGCACGTCAAGGTATGAGGTGCGCTTGAGCAGCCCCGAGCGCTCGTCGGTGACGGCGAGCGTCTTCACCAGGCTGCGCAGGCGGGCGTTGTTGACCGCCAGGATCATCTGCTCGGCGATGGTCTTGAGCACGACTTCGTCGGTGGGGCGCCAGTTGCGCGGCTCGCCCTGTTCCAGGATGACGATGCCGGCGAACTCGTCGCCGTCCATCAGCGGCACCGCCAGGATGGATTCGATCCCCAGACCCTGGATGCACTCGCGAATGCCGTCGAGTTCCGGCGCGCTGGGCACATTCAGCAGCTTGACGATCCCATGCGTCACCGACAGCGACACGCAAGTCACCACCATCTTGACCGTGGCCATGATGTCGGACGCCGGCTCTCCCGGTGCGCAATACTCCAGCGCAGCCGACGGAGGTTTGCCCGGCGTGCACAGCCCGGCGATGCAGCGAGCGGCATTCCAGTGCCGCCCGATTTCGTTGACCGCAGTAAACAGCACGCCTTTCACGCTGCCCTGGCGATAGATGTTGCGCGTGATTTCGGTGATGCGCGAGAAGTTGTCGACCCCCGCTTCTCTCCCCGCCGCCAGCGGAGGTACGGGAGCCGCCGCCGTCGAGGGAACGGGAGCGGCGGAAGCCGGCTTGGTGGCGGGAGGAAGCGTGGGTACGTCCTTATACTGCGCCGTGAAGCCGGCGCTCAAGTACAGTTCGCGCAGCTTCTCGTTTTTCTCTTCCTCGCGCGGAAACAGCTTGTGGATGCGCTCCAGCCGCTCCGCCGCCTTGGCCCGCATCGCGTACTGCAGGAAAATTTCCGCCTGCAGCATCAGGTCTTCGAGTACGGTGGTTTCGCCTTCGGGCGTTTCCGGCGTGTCGCTTTCCCTTTCCTCCAGCTTCAGCATCGAGGAGAACCGCGACGCGATAGCGTTGAAATGGTTGCCGTCGATCTTGCCGCGCAGCATGTCGAGACGGCGCTGGTGGCCGGGTTCGTAAGCGTCCACCTCGGCGGCACGGTCCAGGCAGTCGGCCGCCTTGATGAAATTTCCCGAGGCGTAATACAGCTCGAACAGCTTGAGCAGCGTGCCACAGTAATCGTGTTCGCGGTTCGAGGCGTTGTACACCTCGACCATGTACTCCAGGAACTCGATCCCGGCGCCGTGCTTGTCCACGATGTCTTTCATGAGCGCGACAAACTCGCGCTGGCGGCCGGCCTTGAGCTGGTGGACCTCGAGCTTGTGCGCCAGTTCCAGGGCGTGCGCCTGGTGATCTTCGTCGAGCAGCGCGGCAATCAGTTCGCCGACCTCGTTGACCTCCTTGGGATCGCGCTCAAACAGCTCCCAGATCAGGGGCTCGGCCTCCACCAGCCGGTGCGCCGCGACCAGCACGCCGGCATAGGCCTCGCGAAACTCGATGCGGCTGTTGCCGGCAGTCGCCAGCGGCTCCAGCACGGCGATGGCCGGCTGTACCATCCCGGCGGCGTGCAGGACCTTGCCGTAGGCGAGCGCCACCTCGGCATTGTGCGAGTCCATTTGGTGCGCGCGCTCATACCAGGGAAGCGGATCCGTGCCCGCTCTGGCGGCAAACATTCCGACGTGCAAAAACGCGACCGCCGCCGTCTTGCCATCGCCCAGTTCCGCCGCCAGTTCGCCTTCGCGCTTGTAATTCTCTTCACTGGGATCGAGCGCGATGACGCGCTTCAAGACGCCGAGTCCCTCCTGCTTCCTCCCCTGCGACTCAAAGCCGTGCAGCGCGGCCTGGTAGGCGTGCATGGCCTCGCTCCGGCTGTTCTTCTCGATGATCTGGGCGAACTTGAAGGTCTGCTCCACCGTGGGCGTACCCACGCGCACCAGCTTCCTGTAATTGGCCACCGCCTTGAGGGTGTCGTTGATCGCCACCTGGCGATCGAATTGCTGCGACAGCAGCTTGGCGCCCTCGGCAAGGCGCCCCTGCGCAAGGTAGAGGTCGGCCACGGTCTGGCGCACCTGATCGTTGCCGGGGTCTTGCTCCAGGACGAGCAGGTACTCCTCCAGGGCGGCATCCTGCTTGCCCTTTTGCAGGAACTTCTCGGCTCTTTCGAGATGCTTGCTGATGTCCGGCATAGAGCGAAGTTCAGCGTGGTAACTGGGGCTAAGCCAGCACGAATGCTGCACGTGTGCAGAAGTCCCGGTAGCGCGGGCTATTGTATGCAGAAGAACCGCGAGAAACAATTGCTGAATCGCCTTACCTTGGTACCGGAACGGTTGTCGGTTCTCGGTGATGGGCTCATGGTTGGCGCCGACCACGCGGTGCTTGGCGCCCGGTACTGACTAGCCGCCACTCAGCTACAATTCCTCGATGGCCAACGAGTTACTCCGCTACCGCCCGCAGTTCCCCATCCTGGACGAAACCACGTACCTGATCAGCAACTCGCTGGGCGCCATGCCACGCGCGGTGTACGACGCCATGCGCGACTACGCCGACTCCTGGGCACAGCGCGGTGTGCGTGCCTGGGAAGAAAAATGGTGGATGCTGGCGGCCGAAGTCGGCGACCAGATCGGCGACCTGATGAACGCGCCCGCGGGCACCGTGTCGGTGCATCAGAACGTGACCATGTGCCAGGCGATTGTCGCCTCGTGCTTTGATTATTCCGGCAAGCGCAACAAGATCGTCTTCAGCGACCTCAACTTTCCGTCGATCATGTATTTCTGGAACGCGCAGCGTTCGCGCGGTGCGCAGGTCGAGATGGTGCCCACCGACGGCATCCATGTGCCGCTCGACCGCATGCTCGCAGCGATTGATGAGCGCACGCTGCTGGTCCCCATTTCCCACGTCATCTTCCGCAGCGCTTACATCAACGACGCGAAGGCGATCATCGAGCGCGCGCACCAGGTCGGCGCGCTCGTCGTGCTCGACACATTCCAGTCGCTGGGCACCGTTCCGGTGGACGTGCAGGCGCTTAACACCGACTTCGCCTGCGGCGGCGTTTTGAAGTGGCTGTGCGGCGGCCCGGGCGTGGCCTACCTCTACGTTCGCCCCGATCTCGCTTCCAGGCTCGAACCCACGCTCACCGGTTGGATCGCACACGAGCAGCCTTTCGCCTTTCAGATCGGCGAGCAGCGCTACGCCGCCGGACAGTATCGCTTCATGAACGGCACGCCCAACATTCCCGCGCTCTACGCCGCGCAGCCCGGCTTGAAAATCATCCGCGAAGTGGGCGTCGACAAGATCCGCGAAAAATCGAAGCGCCAGACGGCGAAGCTGATCGAGCTGGCGGAAAAGCGCGGCTGGCGCGTGAACACGCCGCGCGATCCGGAGCGCCGTGGAGGTACTGTCTCCATCGACATGCCGTTCGCGCAGGAGGTCTGCACCGAACTGATTCAGCGCAACATCCTGGTGGACTATCGTCCCAACGCCGGGGTGCGCATGTCGCCGCATTTCTACACCAAAGATGAGGAACTGGAGGTCGCCATCCGCGCGGTGGAGGAAATCCTGAGCGCGCGCGGCGCCGTGGCCACCCGGTAAGTCGTGGTACAAGAGCCCCAGGTGTTCCGCAGCGCCTCATTCCTGAACACGAGGCTGGAAAGTCGCAACTCACGATAATTGGTCGGTTTGGAGTAACACTTGGCATCGGCTACCCCTGCGAACGCCGTGGGGAGTTGCGAGAAACCCGTTGTTGTTCAGTGCCGTGCTGCTCTATCTTCTGCCGGAGCCACTTTGTTGCGAGTCTCTATGTATCACCTACGACACTGAAGTTCGCCATTGTTTGGCGTATAAAATTGTAGGTTTGGCAGCAGGCCCCGTGACGGTTCTGATGGAAACTGTAAATCAGTCAGAAAACGAAATAACACCGGAAGGTCGCGCACCCGCTGACCAACAATCAACGCAACTAGTGCGCGGTACGGGGGTGTCGGCTTTGAAGGTCATGGGGCTTCCCGACTTTGAGGAACCACCAGCGGTGGAAACACTTGTTGGCTTTCATTTTTACCCGCTACAAAATTGGAAGACGCCAAATTTCGGATTGTTCTGGCAGGAGATCAAAACAGAGTACCCAGACGCACAAGTCCATCCGGCGCTCGCTGAGCAGGGATTGCGGTTGGAATTAAATTCCGCTCTTGGGAGTATCAAGCTTACTGGCGACGTACCTGTGCGGTGGTGGTACGAGCACAAGTCCGGGAAGCGTCTGATTCAGGTCCAGACTGAGAGCTTCATCCAGAATTGGCGCAAACGCAGCAAGAATGATCCCTACTTGCATTACAAGGATCTACGTCCCGCGTTCTGGAGAACGTGGGGTCAGTTTCTGCGCTTCCTGAAGCGGCAAGGCGTAGAGTCTCCAAGAGTGCGGCAATGTGAGGTCACATATGTAAACCACATTGACCGTGGGGAGGGCTGGCGATCATTCGCGGATCTCCCCGATGTCTTCAGCGCTTGGAAAGGCAGGACATACTGCGGCTTCCTTCCGACTCCCGACCTTGTTTCGATGAATGTTTCTTATCCGATCGGGGGGCAGACCGGGCGTTTGCAGATCGTGATGCAGCCTGGCATCCGTCAGCCCGACGCAAGACAGACGCTTCAGCTCACGATTACGGCGATGTGCAAACCGGTATCATCGGAACCGTCAGACCTGTTCAAGTCCCTTGACCTTGGAAGGAAATGGGTTGTCCGAGGCTTCGAGGATTTCACCACGGAGAAGATGCACGCAGTCTGGCGCAAGAAGCCGAGAAGGAGGCCGGAATGACCGCATATGCGGCCTCGATTGGTTTCAAACCAAAGATCAAGAAAAGCACGTCGAGTAAGTGGAGCGTAATTAGGCCTCTTGAGGAGACGGGGTCATGGGTGCCCGAAGTTCTAGAAAAGATCGAACATTTGGCACAACTACCGCCGGACTGGGATAGCTACGGCAGTGCAAGATTGCAGCCTGCCGCCATAAAAGGGGCTTGCCGATTTCTGCTTGAGGCACCCTCTAATATCTTGCCGATTCCACACGTCACGCTCGTGCCAGGCGGCGGCTTAGGCTTTCACTGGCAGGTCGAGAACCGTGATCTCGAGCTTGAGTTCAAGCCGACTGGCACCGTTGAATATCTGAAGACGACGATGGGCGGTGAACGCCCTGTTTCAGATGAAGGTGTCATTCCATCGCTCGCGGATACGCCGATTTGGAATTGGCTGGTTGGCACGTGAGCGGACCAATTGTCTTGTGCCTGACAGAACTGATGCTGTTGACATTCCGGATGATGGAGAGTTGTGGCGGCGGATAGATCGAGGGATGCTCGACCCCGCCACTAACACTCTACAGTCATGGGCGTGGGATGATCAGCATCAGGAAGTATCCGTTTATTACGGTAGAGAAACGACGACGGAAGCGGTCCTCGCAGCAGGGAAACCCGGACAGCGAATCATCAAAATCACGGCGGGAGCAGTCCGCAGCCTACGCCATATCGTGGCTAGAGACCCTGAGCCCGATAACCCAGCACATTGCTTGCTTCGTGTCCTTTCGGCAGGCCTGCGTGACTTGAGTTGACCGAAGTTGCTAACGTCAGTCTTCGCCCGGTGGCGGAAGGAGGACTGGCGATGGCGACCGAGCCGCCTGATATTCCCCGTGGAATGCGAAGGATTTACCGGCGCTTTGCACACTGGCGGAGCGCACACCCTGGGGTGCGTTTGCCGATACCGCTGCGATTGTGGAAAGCGGCGGCGGAGGTGGCACGAGAACACGGCGTTTGTCGAACGGCCCAGGTTCTGCGTTTGGAGTATGGCAAGCTGAAGCAACGGGTGGAGTCGGGGAGTGCGGCGGCGAAGGTAGCAGGTCGGAGGTCCCGCCGCGCCAAGTCTGCCGCACCCGCACCTGCGTTCATGGAACTGGTAGGCCCATCGGCGATCGGGTTATCGGAGTGTCTGATTGAGTTAGAAGGGCCGCACGGCAAGATGCGTGTCCAGTGGAAAGGGACCACCGCGCCGGATCTGGCCGGGTTGAGCCGGGCATTGTGGGAGCGGACGTGATCCAGATCACGCCGCAGATGCGCATCCTGGTGGCGATCGAAGCCGTGGATGGAAGGAAGGGCATCGATTCACTCGCCCAGCTGTGCCAGGAGAAGCTGCAGGCCGATCCTTTTTCCGGTTGCTTATTTTTGTTCCGCAGTCGGCGTGCAACGTCGATCCGCATCTTGGTGTATGACGGGCAAGGATTCTGGCTGGCGCAAAAACGGCTCTCCAAGGGGCACTTTGTGTGGTGGCCGAGCGGGAACCAGCCCACGCGGGTGCTGGAGGCCCATCAGGCGCAGATGCTGCTGGCGGCGGGCAACCCGGATGCGAAAGCAGCGCCGGTGTGGCGGCGAGTGAACGCGTAGGCGCCCAGGAAGTGACCACGTTCCCTTTGCGTTTTTCACTTGCGTTCCAGATTTTCCTCTGCCACACTGCCGGCGTGCCCAGTCCGTGGCGATATCGTGGCCGACCGATCAGCGCGGAAGACATCATCTTCATCCGACAGTTCATTGCGGAACGCCCAGGACTCAGCCGCCGGAGGCTGTCGAGGAAACTGTGTGAGGCGTGGCAGTGGAAACAGGCCAACGGCGCGCTGCGCGACATGGTGTGTCGTGGCCTGCTGTTGATGCTGCACCGCGCGGGCGAGATCGAGTTGCCGCCGGTTCGCTATACCCCGCCGAACCCGCTGGCGAAACGCGAGCCGCCGGCCCCGATGTTGGTCGACACCACGCCCCTCCACGGTTCGTTAAGTCAGCTCCAGCCCGTCGAGTTCCAACCGGTGCGGCACACGCCGGAGGAACCGCTGTTCAACAGCTTGGTGGAGCATCACCATTACCTGGGCTATGAGCAACCGGTAGGCGAGCACCTCAAGTATGTGGTCTGGGCGCAAGGGCGGCCGATTGCGTGTCTGGCGTGGAGTTCGGCGCCGCGGCACTTGGGTAGCCGGGACCGCTTCATCGGCTGGAGTGCAGAGGCGCGGCGGCGCAACCTGCGCTTCCTGGCCTACAACACGCGCTTCCTGATTCTGCCCTGGATCGAAGTGCCACACTTGGCGTCGCATCTTCTCGGTCGCATGGCGAAGCGCGTGTCGCAGGATTGGGAGCGCCTCTACCAACACCCCCTCTATTTCCTGGAGACCTTCGTGGATCCGGAGCGGTTTCGTGGCACCTGTTACCGCGCCGCCAACTGGATTTTGCTGGGACGGACCACGGGGCGGGGCAAAGACGATAACACCAACCGCGTGAACCGCTCGATCAAACAGGTGCTGGGCTATCCGCTGACTCCGCGTTTTCGCGAGTTACTGCAGGAGATCTAGCATGCGGCCGGAGGCACCCCTGGACGTCACGGTCGAAGAGTTGGAAGCATTACTGGAGGGCGTGCGGGAAGCGCTGGGGGAGGCCGGATATCAGAAACTGAAGGCGGCGATTCGCACCCTGAGCTACGTGACCGAGTTGCTGGAGAATCGTGAAGCGACACTTCAGACCTTGCGCCGACTGTTATGCCGTGCGCGTACCGTTTGTCCGAACTGGAGGAGAGCCTGGGCATTCCGCTTCCTGCCGCGACCCAATGCCAGATCGTCGCGCAAGCCGCCACCGCGATCCGACCCGCGATGGAAGAGTTGATCCACCAAGCGGCACAAGGGGAAGTCCTGCACAACGACGACACCTCTATGCCTGTGTTGGCGCTACGCCGGGACGCCAGCGGTGACGAGGACGAGGCGGAGCGCACGGGAGTGTTCACCAGCGGGATTGTATCGACCGCGCAGCAGCAAACCATAGCGTTATTCTTCACCGGACGGCAGCACGCGGGCGAGAACCTGTCGGATGTGCTCCAGCGGCGGTCCACCGAACTGGCTCCGCCACTGCAGATGTGCGACGCACTCTCCCGCAACCTACCGAAACTGCCGCAGAAGTTGGAGGTCATCGTCGGTCATTGTCTGGCCCACGCGCGGCGGCGCTTCGTGGAGGTGACGCCCAACTTCCCCCAGCCCTGCCAGCATGTCCTGGAGCAACTGGGCAAGATCTACGGCAACGATGCGCTGACGCGGGAACAGGGCCTGACACCGGATGAGCGGTTGCGCTTTCACCAACGGCAGAGTGGCCCGGTGATGGACCAACTGCACGCCTGGCTCACCGCCCAGTTCGCGGAGAAGAAAGTCGAACCGAACTCCGGTCTGGGCATGGCGATGCGCTATCTACTGAAGTACTGGGAGCGGCTCACGCTGTTTCTGCGGCAGCCGGGAGCGCCACTGGATAACAACATCTGCGAGCGGGCCTTGAAGAAAGCCATCCTGCATCGCAAAAACTCTCTGTTCTACAAGACCGAGAAGGGGGCGCGCGTCGGCGACTTGTTTATGAGCCTGATTCACACCTGCAAACTCTGCAGCGCCAATCCCTTCGATTACCTGACCCAGTTGCAGCGGCATGGCCGCGAGTTAGCACGGAACCCGTCCGAGTGGATGCCCTGGAACTATCGGGCCAGACTGGAGGAGTCCGGCGCCAGCCTCGATTCCGGCTAGAGTAGAATGCCTCCCGCCCTGGCCGGAACCACTCGATTCTGGCCAGGTGGGAAGGTCCCTCGAAAATGGCCGGAAAACGAGCTTCTCCGGAAACAGAATCCCATAGGGTTTTTGGCCAGCCGCCAAAACCACGGAACAGGTCTCGCGCTGGCCTGTACGCCCGCGTGTCTACCCACGACCAGCAGACCCTTCCGATGCAAAACCGCGCCTTGCGTGAGTACGCTGCACGGCGGGGTTGGACCGTCGTCCTGCAGGTCAAAGAGGTCGGCTCCGGCGCGGCGCAACGGGAAGCTCGCGAGAAACTGCTGGAAGCCGCGCGCCGCCGGGAGATCGACGGAGTGCTGGTATGGCGACTGGATCGCTGGGGCCGGTCGGTCACCGACCTGCTCAGCACGCTGCAGGAACTGGAGCATCTCGGCGTCGGTTTCGTCTCGCTGACCGAAGCGCTGGACCTGACCACGCCCGCCGGTCGAGCGATGGCGGGACTGTTGGCGGTGTTTGCGGAGTTCGAGCGCGAGATCCTGCGCGAACGCGTGCGCGCTGGTTTGGCCCATGCCCGGCAGAATGGAAAGCGCCTGGGTCGGCCCGCAACGGCCGCATTGCACGCGGATCGGGTCCGCAAACTACGCCGCTCCGGACTCAGCAAATCGGCGATCGCCCGCCGCCTCCACATCGGGCGCACCTCGGTGCGGCGTATTCTGAAAGAGAGGATTCGCGAGTGAACAACCCCAAAGTCCTACTCCGCCGAGACCGCATCCGTAAACTCGTGCTTCCAAGCCAAAAGGTTCCGCTGAAGCTGAGCGCTCGGGCACGCGAGTTGATTCTCGAACACACCTTTGCCGACGACGAACTGACCGCTCCTTTGCGCGTCGCGCCCACGGCCAACAAGCTGGCGGTCTATGCCTTCACGTTGGATGATTGGGAAGAACTGGCGGGCTACGTTGCGGCCGAAGCCAACCATGCCAAGGATAAGAAACTGCAGAAGGAGTTGGACCAGTTGTTCGCCCGGATGCAAACGGTGCTGGAATCCTACACGGACGAGGACAACGGACCGGCAGAATGATAGGTCATCGAATCGAGCACCCTGTGCCCCAGCCGCGAAAGAACCGCATTCGCGAGGAACGAATCCACAACGAAGTCATCGTCGACGCCTATGGGCCGGAAGAACAAACCCTGGGCTGGTATTACTACCTCGAAAACGAAATCAAGTTTCCTTTCCCAGCCCGGTGCATCGCGGCCAAGGTGGTGTCGCCGCTCCGCGAGGGTGAAACGGTCGAAGTCCGCGGCCTGGCGCCGGAAGATTCCTGTGCCCACGACATGCTGGTGTTGGTTCGCTGGCACAACCGCAATGTGGCGGTTCCGCTCTCCCAACTGGTTGCCATCGACGCCGATGAATCTACCATCGAGGCCATCGCCGACTGGCACTACTGGCTGGCACAAGGCTACTGTTTCTGAGGATGCCGATGGCCAAACGTCAGTCGAGATCCCAACCCACCTGGACCGCTGTCAAAGCCAAGCTCGCGGCGTTTGACCGGACCGCGCTGCTGGACTTGATTCACCATCTCTACGCCGCGCACAAAGACAACCAGGCGTTCCTTCACGCCCGCTTTGGCTTGGGTGAGGACGTGTTGGAACCGTACAAGAAAACCATCGATCGCTGGCTTTGGCCCGATCCGTTTAGCAATCAGGACACATCGGTCATAAAAGCAAAACAGGCCATTACCGATTACAAAAAGGCCGTGGGCGACCCTGCCGGACTTACCGAGCTGATGGTTTTCTACTGCGAGCAAGCGGCTGGCTACTGCCGGGATATCGGCTATCAAGACGAAGGATTTTTCGATGCGCTGGTACGCATGTTCGAACAAGCCCTCAAGTCGGCCAACACGCTACCCGTCGAGGGCCGCGATGGCCTGCTCGCTCGACTCGACCGTGTGCGGAAAATCAGTCACGCCTTTGGCTACGGTGTCGGCGATGATATGGATTATCTGCTGGCCAAGTACGCCAAGCACTCCGGCTGACGGGCGTGAGTTACTGGTCCCCGCGAAGGAAAACACCTACTTGAGTTGCGCACCCCTGCCGAAAACTCACCTTGCTTCTACCATTTCCCAACACTCGCAAAAAGAGAAAGGCGCTCTGCGAGAAATCCTTTTGGGACTAACGTCTTTGGCAAATACTGGCAAGACGGAATTAGAGCGCGGGTAGGCCAGTACTCAGAACTTGCTTGACAATTCGCCTTTTGTTCGCTAATACTCGGCGTGGAGGAGCGCATCCATGGCCCTGACGCGCCGTCAACGGCAGGTTTACGATTTCATCGCCGGCTTTGTGCAATCGCACGGCTACTCGCCATCGTTTGAAGAGATCGGCAACGGGCTCGGTCTGAGCTCGCTGGCGACGGTGCACAAGCACGTCAGCAATCTGGAAAAGAAGGGGTTGCTGCGCCGCGACTACAATCGCAGCCGCTCCATCGACCTGCTGCCTCCCCGCGGGCGCATGAAGCAGACCATGTCTGTGCCGCTCTCGCTTCCCCTGCTGGGGCGCATCGCCGCCGGCCAGCCGATTGAAGCGATGGAAAACCCGGAGTCGATTTCGCTGCACGACTTCACCGGCTCCAAGGACGTTTTTGTTCTGCAGGTGCGCGGCGATTCCATGCAGGACGAAGCCATCCTCGACGGCGACTACGTGCTGGTGGAAAAGGCGCAGACGGC